>NZ_JBQKLS010000020.1:0-37658 GCF_052116105.1 Oribacterium sp. Sow4_G1_1 | reverse complement strand
TTTCCATCGTTTCCGCTCTTTTTCGGCACAAAAAAACTCCACCCCGTGGAATTTACTCCTACAAGGTGGAATTTAGTCTTACAAACTGGAATTAGCTTTTACAACTGACCACACCGGCGCCCCTGCGGTTACTGTTCACTCGTGGCTCGGCAGACAGCAGCCCTGTCTGAACGGTAACACCCAGTGGTAAGCGTTCAGATAGCAGGGGACCCGGATTTCGGTATCGGCTTCTCGCGGGAGAAGCCCTCTCCCATGACCTCGCGGACATCCGAGAGGATCACGAAGGCGTTCGGATCGATTTCATGTACGAGA
This sequence comes from Oribacterium sp. Sow4_G1_1, assembly GCF_052116105.1. Lineage (NCBI taxonomy): Bacteria > Bacillati > Bacillota > Clostridia > Lachnospirales > Lachnospiraceae > Oribacterium > Oribacterium sp. Sow4_G1_1. The sequence goes on along the minus strand of NZ_JBQKLS010000020.1, from coordinate 37,346 downwards.
TCCTTCAGGTACGTGATCTCGCGGTTCGACATGATGCTGTAAAGCATCGTCGTTTCCTTACCGGAGTACATACCGATCGCATGCACACCAGTGACACCACGGTCCAGCTTCTGCAGGATGGCATCCGAAATCTGCGTCGGCTCCGACGTGATGATCCAGACCGCCTTCGCGTAATGCATGCCTTCCATCAGGCCGTTCGACACCTTCGTCACGACATAAACAGAGATGATCGCATACAGCGCATGGATACCGCCGAACGCACCGACACCGATAGCGACGATCAACCAGTCGATGACCTGGAGAATCTGCGGGATGCTGTACTGCGGAAACGGAATATGCAGGAGCGCTGCCAGGATATCTGTACCGCCGGTCGTCGCCTGTCCGATAAGGATCAGACCGAAGCCGAGCCCCGAAAGGATACCGCCGAATACAGCTGCCAGCAGCAGCTCACCATCTGGAATCAGACTGACACCAGGCAGTAGCCAGAGGAAAAAGGACAGCATCGCCGCACCATACAGGGTCCTGCCGATAAACTTCACGCCGAGAAACTTCCACGCCGCAAGAAACAGCGGGATGTTGAGCAGAGTATTACTGAGCCACAGCGGCATCCCGATCCAGCTCCGCAGGATGATGCCGAGACCCGTCACACCACCGACGACCAGCTGATTCGGATCATAGATATTTTTACTGCCAATCGCCATCAGCAGCGCGCCCAGCGCAATCAGCATATAATCCCGCATCGGTGTTCGTTTCATCAGCATATCCAGTCCTCCCTGCTCTACACCATCTGTCCATATCCGGTTCAGCACATCATCCCGCGCTTCGGAATCGGCTGTATGTTCACCAGACTCCGTTCATCATAACATATTTGGCATGGCAGATATAGATAATATTTATTCATTCATCTCACGACGCACTGACATATCCATCCGCGTCGATCTTTACGCCGCTGCTGAGACCGCTCATCTTTTCATAAAAGGCGGCGATCTTCTCCGTATCGTCCAGCTTCCGCGTATAGCCGGCGGCAGAAGTACCTGGTATCAAGCGAAGCCGGATGCCCTCGTCATCGACATCTGCCTGCAGCAGTGCGGTGCTCGGAATCGAGCTGCCGAATACGAAATTTCCGAGCGAGTACGCGATCGGCACGCCCTGGTAGTATTCGATGCCCTGCAGGACATGCGGATGTGCGCCAACCACCAGATCTGCACCCGTATCCACAAGTCGGTGCGCGATGCTCTTCTGCACCTCGTTCGGCGTCTCCTCCCGCTCGATGCCCCAGTGCACATAGGCGATGACATAGTCCGCCTGCTGCTTCGCCGCCTTCACTTCCTCCGCGAGCTGTGCACCGCCATCATAGGCTGAAAACATGCCGGCAGAATCCGCGCCCGCCGCCCAGTCCGCCTCCGGATACACACGCGTCGCACCGATAAATGCAAACGTCCGCCCGCTCAGCTCGACGACGTCCGGCTTCCGTGCCTCCACAAGGTTCTTTCCGGCACCCACGTGACGAATCCCTGCATGGTCCAGCGTGTCGATCGTATCGAGCATCGCGTCACGCCCATAGTCAAGTGCATGATTGTTTGCGAGCGTGACGAGGTCGATCCCCATCTCCTGCATCAGCTTCACCTTCTCCGGATGTACACGAAAGGTGAACTGCTTGTCTGGTGCCGGCGTCCCACGCGTACTAAACGGAAATTCTTCATTCGTCATAAAAAAATCCGCCGCCTGAATCTCCGCCTGGTAGCCCTGCGACAGGACACCGTCGATGCCGCCGGCTGCGTCATACGCTTCCAGCACGTGGTCACTGAGATACACATCGCCCGCAAACAGAAGGCGCGTCGCTCCCTTCACAGCTTCCGTCCCCTCTGTTTCGGCATCCCCCGAAGCCCCAGCGCTCCCGGCCGCATCTGCCTCCATCGGATTTTCGATCATAATCGTGGTGTCGTCCGCTCCGCTCTCACTTTCATCGGATTCGGAAACGAACCCATCCATTTCCTTTCCTGTCGAGTCGGCCTCATCTGCACCGGCTTCTTCATTCATACCCGTGGTTTCACTGGAAGCCGTCCGATTTTCTCCTATATTACAGCCATCTGATGGCACACGCTTTTCACTCTCCGGACGGAGCATCATCACGCCCAGCGCCACGATGATGCCGAGCAGAAGGACACTCCACAGCCCGACCCAGCGCTTCGTTCCTCGCATCGCCCCGGCTGCCGGTGCCTGCTGCACTTCTATCGAAGATTCTCTCCGCTGTTCAGTCCTCACCACCTGCTGGTTTTCGGGCTTCCGACGGCTTTTTCCACGTTCACTGCTGGTGTCATCCGCCTGACGGGAAGGTCCCGGGTCCCGGTCACTTGCATGGGCCGAATGCATCTCTATCTCTTCTTTATGCTGCTGTCGCTCTGCACGCGGGCCCTGATATCCCGTCCGCCCGTGCTCTCTCCGATTCTCCTGCTCCATCTAGCTCCCTCTATTTTCCCGCCCTGCGCCGGGCGCTGTTATAAAAATTAATTAGAACATCTGCTCGCTTTTATGATTGACATCCGTTCCGTTCACGGCTATCATAATAAATAGAACAGATGTTTGTCAAGTGTTTCGCGGTAAGAGGTAGGATTATGGAACGGATTATCTTTCATATCGATGTGAATTCTGCGTTTCTCAGCTGGGAGGCGTGCTATCGGATCCACCATCTCGGTGGCACGCTCGATCTCCGCACGATTCCGAGTGCGGTGGGCGGCGACCAGAGTAAGCGCCACGGGATCATCCTCACGAAGTCGATTCCGGCGAAGAAATATCATATTAAGACCGGCGAGCCCATCGTGGACGCGCGGCGGAAGTGCCCGGAGCTCGTCATCGTCCCGCCGAACTACACGCTCTACAGCCACGCGAGCCGGGCGATGATCGAGATTCTCGAGGAGTACACAGACATCATCGAGAAGTACAGCATCGACGAGGCCTTCCTCGACATGACGGGCACGCCCTGGCTTCAGGACCGCGCACTGCTGCTCCGCCATACTGCACCAGGGCCGTCCCCGGTCGATGCCTCTACCGACCATACCGTACTCGTCCCTTCATCCACTCCATCCGACAGGCAGCGGGCGACAGGCTCCACAAACACGCTCGAAGACCGCATCCGTACCTTCGATGCGATTCTTCTGCCGGCGGAGATCGATGCCACCTGGCAGAGCGAGGTCGAGCATCGAGCGGTACTGCTGGCCTGGCAGCTGAAGGAGCGGATCCGAGAGGAGCTCGGCTTCACGGTGAACATCGGCATCTCGAGTAACAAACTGCTTGCGAAGATGGCCTCCGACTTCCAGAAGCCGGATCAGGTGCATACCCTCTGGCCGTCTGAAATCGAGCATAAGATGTGGCCGCTCCCCGTGGAGGAGCTCTTCTATGTCGGCTACGCGACGGCCCCGAAGCTGCATCGCCTGGGCATCCATACCATCGGTGCGCTCGCGCAGTTCGACCCGGACATACTCTATCACCGCATGAAGTCGCATGGACTTCTGGTACGGCAGTTCGCCTGCGGCATCGACGACAGTCCGGTCATCCCACAGCTCATGGAGGCCCCGCCGAAGGGCTATGGAAACTCCTGCACGACCATCCATGACGTGACGGACCGACAGGAGGCCTACTGGCATCTTCTCTCCCTCGCAGAGACGGTTTCCCAGCGCATCCGTGCCGATGAGGTTCGTGTCAGCTGTGTGGATATCAGCATTCGCGACAGCGAGCTTCGCTTCTACGGGCATCAGAAGCAGCTCCGCTCACCGACGGACCTGACGCTGGAAATCTACGATGCCGCATGTCGCTGCTTCGATGAGCTGTGGACCGGTTACCCGATCCGCCACCTGGGCATCCACACCAGTAAGGTGAGCCACGCTGTCGGCCGACAGGTGGACCTCTTCGACCGCTACGACTATGGGAAGCTGCGCCAGGCCGAGTGCGCCGTCGATGAAATCCGTACCCGCTATGGAAACGACGCGATCAAGCGCGCCCGCTTCGTTTCCGCCCCCGGCTGCGCGGATCCGTACGCCATCGACCACATGAACGGCGGTATCTCCCGCGAGCGGCGAACGGTGGACTACAATAAGGAAACAATATTATGACCGGTTTCACTGCCATCAGTGATGTGCTCCCGCACATCGACAGCGGCACCCGTAAGGGCCGACCATACCCCATCGCCGTCAAGAGCTGGTTCACCAGCTCCGGTACGATCATCCCGCTTTCCTTCAAGTTCGAAGGAGACGACGGCGAGATCCATTACATCCAGAACATCCATGTGAAGTCCTCCGAGGAGAAGCACTACGCAGGTATCCCCAGCCGGGATTTCAGCTGCACCGCCGTCCTCGGCGGCCTGGAGCAGAGCTTCCGCTTGGTCTACTATCCCGCCGAAAGCAAATGGGTGATGATCATGTGATCACCACCCATTTCCGATTCTTGTTCAGTTTTCGATGCTTACACCACCGACTTCAGTCCGAGGGTCTTCTCGATCAGGAGCATGATGCCGAGGGTGATGACCATCATGAGGGTCGCGAGGGCGGCGATGGTCGGGTCGAAGTGATACTCTACGTAGCTCATCATCTCGATCGGGAGTACATTGACGCCCGGGCCGGTCAGGAAGGCCGACAGCGATACATTGTTAAAGGAGTTGATCATCGCCATGATCGAGGCCGACGCGATGGCGGATTTGATGTTTGGCAGGATGATATGGAAGAAGGAATACACCTTCGTCGCACCCAGACTGCCGGCTGCTTCCTCGATCGCGAAGTCGAAGTTCGCGAGGCTCGCGGTCACCACACGCATGACGTATGGAATACCGAGCAGGGTGTGGCCGATCAGAAGACTCGGCATCACTGGAAGCTTCAGCACATTGACAACATAACGGAGCATGACGAAACCGAGTACGACGACCGGAACCAGCACCGGTGACAGGAAGACGGTCTTGATGGCTTCCTTGCCGCGGAACGAATAGCGGTTCAGCGCATAGGCCGCCGGCAGTCCGAGTACCAGGGCGAGCAGGGTCGACACGATCGCGACGATCACCGAGGTCTGTGCTGCGGAGATGAAGGATTTCATCGTCAGCACCTGTGCATACCACTTCAGTGTGAATCCATGGCCCGGGAACGTCAGATAATTCGTGTCACTGAAGGAGGCCGCCATGATAATCAGGAGCGGTCCGATCAGAAAGACGTATACCAGGATGGTGATCAGCAGCAGGGCTTTGTTCTTTTTCATTTCTTCATCTCCAATTTATTATTACTGAACTGAGAACAGCTCGTTCCAGCGGTTGATCCAGTCCGCCTTCTTCTCCGTGATGAGGGACCAGTCCGGAAGAACCAGGCTGTCGACCATCTCCTGGCCATAGGTGAAGTTTGCAGCCTGCTCCTCGGTGAGCTCAACCTCGGTATTTACCGGAGCGTCGACACCGTCGAGTGCATCGGCCAGCTGTACGTCCTTGGAAAGGTAGAAGTTGATGAACGCCTCCGCGAGCTCCTTGTTCTTGCAGTCCTTCGTGATGTTCAGCATGTTGAAGCAGGCGAAGTTACCCTCGCTCGGACTTACCCATACATAGTCCGGGTTTGCCTGCTTCGCAGTGGTGTAGCTGTAGTCGAGGAGGGCCGCAACGGAAGCCTCACCCTGGTTCAGCATGGTGATGGTGTCGTTGGCAGAAGTCCAGGTCTTTACGACATTTGGCTTCAGCTCCTCGAGCTTTGCGAAGATGGCGTCATCGTCCTGACCCGGGGTCAGACCGAAGGCAGCTGCGGTTGCATAGTAGAACAGCACACCGGAGGTGGTGGTGATATCCGGAACAGCGATGCAGTCCTTCAGCTCCGGATTCCAGAGGTCTGCGAAGCTCTTGATCTCTACGTCGATCATTGACGGATCATAGACGATACCGAGACGGTTGAAGGTGTACGCCGGGCCGTACTCCTCGCCCATCGGTGCCTTCGCGGCATCATAGATGGAATCGAGGTTCGCGATCTTCGAACGATCGATGTTCCCGAGGATACCGTCATTTCCAAGCTGTGCTGCGAAGGAATCGCTGATGACGACCACATCGTAGTTCTCCGGAGACTCCTCGATCTTCGTTACACGCTCTGCGTTCTTACCGGTCTCTACGACGAGCTTCGCGCCGGTCTGCTCCATGAACGGATCATAAATGTTCTTCTGAAGAAGCTCTGCGTTGAACGAGAAGGTCGAGATGGTCAGGGTCTGGCCGGCGAAGTCCTGGGCAGCAGACGCGTCTGCAGTCTCTCCCGCAGCAGCGGTGGTCTCAGCAGCTGAAGTCTCAGCAGCGGCTGTAGTCTCAGCAGCGGCAGCGGTGGTTGTAGCGGTGTTGTTCGATGAACCGCACGCAGCGATGGTGGTGCTCAGCATAGCAGCTGCAAGCACAAGGGATAATGTCTTTCTCATAATTTCCTCCACTAGATGATGATATATCAAGCGCCTTATACGTAGCGCCGAACGACGAATTTATACCATAACGATCTTATGCGTGTCGAGGGAAAGCGTGATGTTCTCTCCCACGTCGAAGAGACGGTCGTTCGAGGTGTTGACGATGAGCTCGCCGAGGGCGGTCTCCACGTTATACTGCATGCGCTTGCCGAGATAGGTACGCACACCAACCTTACCGGAGACAGCATTGGCGACATCCTCTCCCGCGGCCGCAACGAGGATGTCATCCGGACGGATGCAGGCGCGGGTCGTGTCACGGCCCTCCTTCGGATGTGCGATCTCGAGAACGCTGCCGTCGGCCGCTGTCCAGCGCGTGCCCTCACTGTGCTTGAGATCGATGAAGTTCTCGAATCCGACGAAGTGCGCGATGAACTCGGTCTTCGGGTGAGTGTAGATCTCCTCCGGGCGATCCAGCTGCTCGATCACGCCGTGGTTCATGATCGCGACCTTATCACTGATCGCGAAGCACTCCTCCTGGTCATGGGTGACGTAGATCGCGGTGAAGCCGAGCTCCTGCTGCAGCTTACGGATCTCAACACGCATCTGCACACGGAGCTTCGCGTCGAGGTTACTGAGCGGCTCGTCGAAGAGCATGAGATCCGGCTCGATAACCATCGCACGGGCGAGGGCTACACGCTGACGCTGTCCGCCAGACATCTCCTTCGGCAGGCGCTTCTCGAAGCCGTCGAGGTCGACCGTGTGGAGCATCTTCATCACGCGCTCCTGGATCTCTGCCTCCGGCAGATTGCGGCGACGCAGACCGAACGCGACGTTCTCGAAGATGTTCATGTGCGGGAACAGCGCATAGCTCTGGAACACGAAACCGAAGTTCCGCTTATGCAGCGGCACATGGGTGTAGTCCTTTCCGTTGAAAAGGATGTCGCCCTGCATCGGCTCAGAGAAGCCGCCGATCAGGCGGAGCGTCGTGGTTTTACCACAGCCGCTGGAGCCGAGGAGGCTGACCAGCTCGCCCTTCTCGACTTTCAGGTTAAGGTCCTTCAGAATGATGTTCTTTCCATATCCTGCGGTGATATTTCTTAACTCAAGTAATGACACGGTATTTCCTCCTTCAGGAAACGAGTGGCTGCATCGACCTTTTCTTATGCCAATGCAGGCGACCTTCATCAGATGGCTCGGACGCCCGGACTTCGCCGGTGCCGAAGTTTTTTCTTCATCAGGCGAGCGGGTTCACCTTGCGGCTCACACCATTCACGATCGTGGAGACGATCATCGTGACGACGATCATGACGACCGCAACGACGGAAGCATTGACCCAGTCACCGAGACTCATCGCATACTGATAGATCATGGTCGAGAGCACACGGGTGTCGGTGCCACCGAGGAGTTGCGGCGTGGTGTACGCGGTGATGCAGCCGGTGAACACGAGCACGGAGCCAGTGACGAGACCGGATACGCTCAGCGGCAGGGTGACGCGCAGGAAGCTGCCGAGCTTCGTGGAGCCGAGGCTTTCGGCGGCGAGCGTCAGGTCCTCCGGGATGCTCTCGATCACGCCGATCAGCGACAGGATCATGAGCGGGAGGAAGAGCTGTATGAAACCGATGGTGATGGAAAATTCGTTATAGAGAAGGCCCTGCGGCTTCGCGAAGAGTCCGATCGCCACCAGGAACCGGTTGACGATGCCCTTCTTTCCGAGGATGACCATCCAGCTGAAGGAGCGGATGACCGGGCTCGTGAACATCGGGAAGACGGCGAAAGCCATCAGCATGCCCTTGTTCTTCGCGAATTTCGCGATGTAGTAAGCCGCCGGATAGCCGAGCAGCGCACACAGGATGGTGCTCAGGATACTCAGCTTCAGGCTGCGGAGGAACACCTGCTGGAAGTAGGTGCTCTGAAGTACCGTCGCGTAGGCGGACATAGAGAAATCCCCCTGGTCTGGAAATACTGTAGTGAGCAGCAGTGAACACAGCGGGATGAGCATGAACACCACCAGGAACAGCACGCCCGGCAGGATCATGAAAAACCAGATATTCTTCTTGAAAAGTTGCACGATTACCCTCCAGTCGACGACCTCCTCGCAAAGGCCGCGGGTTTCCTCTTTCGCTTCGGTGATGCATCAGCCCTCTTCGATCAGCCGCGCCAGCCCTCGATCAGGCGATGTTCGTAAACTCGAAGCAAAAGATTTGTAAATAAGTAAACGGAGTACTTTAAAACAACGTTATTTATAACATAGGTAGCGCGCGGATTCAAACCTATTTTTGTACATTATCAAATAATATCGCTGTACTTCTCCGCGGCGGCCATAAACGGCTTCATTTTTTCCACGAGCTGTGCGCGGATCTCCGCGAGGTCGAGCGTCGTGAGCTCTCCGTGGCGAACGACCATCCGGCCGTTTGCGAACACCGTGTCGACGTCGGCCGCGTTCGCGGCGTAGGCCAATGCTGAGAACGGGTTGTACACCGGGAACATATGGGCAGCCTCGGTCGAAACGAGCGTGAGGTCGGCGGCCATCCCCGGGGCGAGGTAACCGTAGTCCGTGCCATGCAGTACTTCGGCACCACCGCGGGTCGCCGCGCGGACGATGGTCCGGGCCGGGAAGAGCGAGCGATCATGGTTCGCCGTCTTCTGGGCATTCGGGAGCATCCGCATCTGGTCAAACATCGACAGCGTGTTACCGGAGGACGGGCCGTCCGTGCCGAGGCCGAAGCCGACGCCGAGCTGACGTGCCCGCTCCATCGGGGCCACCCCCTTGCCGGCCTTCGTGTTGCTGCAGATGCAGTGGGCGATGCCGGCGCCGCGGCGCTTCATAAGCTGCAGGTCCTCTTCGGTCATGTGGATGCAGTGCGCCGCGAGCGTATGCTCGTCCAACGCGCCGATCGAATCGAGGAAGGCGGTCGGGGTCATGCCCATCGCGCGGAAATGCTCCATTTCGTAGTCCATCTCGGAGGCATGCAGGGTGAAGATCGTGTCGTACTTCACCGCAAGCTCATGCGCCTCGCGAAGCTTCTCCGGTGACAGGGTCGTCGTGCCATGCGGCGCGATGATCGGGTGGATGCGTGGATGCCGCGCCCCGTGATACTCCGCGAAGAAGTCCTTCTGATAGGCGAAGCCACCATACGCTTCGTCCGGGCTGTCGCAGGTTTTCTGTCCGATCAGGGTCTCACCGAGGTAGCCGCGGATGCCGGCCTGCTCGCAGGCCTCCGCAACGCGATCCTCGAAGTAGTACATATCGAGGAAGGTCGTAGTGCCTGAGAGGAACATCTCCGCGATGCCGTAGAGCGCGCCCCAGTAGACGAGTTCCGGTGTCATCGCCTCGAGCTCCAGCGGGAACAGGAAGCGGCGCAGTCGGTCCGGGCAGTCGTCGCCCATCGAACGAAACGGCACCATCGACACATGGCAGTGCGTGTTTACGAAGCCCGGCAGCAGGATGCCGCCCGCCCCGTCGATCACCTCGTCCGCCACCGCTTCCGCCTGCTGCAGGTTCTCGATCGGCTGGGCAGCGGCGTTTGTCTGTGCTGAAGCTACCGTACGATCGTCGAGCGAGGTCTCCGTCTGCTTCTGTTCTTCTTCACCGAGCGCGGCGATCTTCTCGCCGTCGATGAGGAGCCAGCCGTCGTGAAGCACGCGGTCGGCGTCATCCATCGTCAGGATGGTCACATTTTTAATCAGTGTTTTCATATCGTAAGAAGCCTTTCTTTTTTCGCATTCATCTCTTTCACCAGTGACGGATGCCCGGAATTCCGGAAATCTTTCATCGCACTTCCGCCGGTCGAACTCGATTCGGCCCGCCATCGGATGAGCGGCCGAGGCATTGGCCGCAGGCAGATGCCTCGGCGTCACGCACGACCGGCGAGGTCGTAGACGATCGCGCTGAACAGGGTGATGCCGCGCGCGAGCACCTGCTCGTCGAAATCGAAGCGGACGGTGTGCTGCTCGCTCGCCATGTCGGTCATGGTGCGCATGTAGGTCGCCTGGCCGCCGTGGCTCTGGACGCGGTTCATCATCAGGGAGATGTCTTCGGAGCCCCAGTTCTGCGCGTTCGGGGTGGAGCTCACGCGGTACTGCGGGAGTTCCGTCCGCACGAGCGTCGCGATGCGCTGCCAGAGCGCTTCGTCACTGTGCTGTGACTCGCCGCGGCCTTCGATCTTCATCTCGCAGCGGCAGCCATGCATCGTGGCGGCACCCTGACAGATCTGCTCCGCCTGCTGCATCATGTATTCATTGATCTCGGTCGTCTCGCCGCGCACCTCGATCTCCATCTTCGCACGGTCCGGGATGACGTTGCGCCCCGTGCCTGCGTGGAACGTCCCGACGTTCACGCGGGTAATGCCGGCGGAGTGGCGCGGGATCGCGTAGAGTCCGAGGCTCGCCTGGGCTGCCGCGAGGAGCGCATTCTGTCCGCGCTCCGGGAAGCCGCCTGCGTGGGCTGCCGTGCCGGTATAATAGACGTCGTACTTCGTGTTTGCGAGAGAGCCGTAGGTGCCCGGCGTGACGTCGCCGTCGTCAAGCGCGCCGGTCGGCGCGATGTGATTTCCGATCAGGTAGTCGACGTCGTCGAGGTGTCCGTGGGCCACGATAGCCGCAGCGCCGCGGCCGCCCTCCTCGCCCGGCTGAAAAATCAGCTTGATCGTGCCATGAAGTGCGTCGCTATGCTTCATGAGAAGCTCCGCCACGCCGAGGCCGATCGTCGCATGCGCGTCATGGCCACAGGCGTGCATCATACCTGCATTGACACTGGCGAAGCCCTCGCGGGTCGGGCGATGCGTCGACTCCGGGCACTCGACCATGCCGAGCGCGTCGATGTCAAAGCGAAGCGCCACCACCGGGCCTGGGCCGCAGTCGAGGATGGCGATCGCGCCAGTGAAGCCCTCGCGGAGATCCGGCGTCAGCTCCTCTTCCGTCACGCCCTGCTGCAGCACCGCCTCTGCGTGCGCCGCCATGATGTCTGCGTCCGGGAGCCCGAGCCGCGCGGATGCGAGGCAGACCTCGCGCCCCGTCAACACCTGATAGCCGAGCGCGCGGAGCCGCCGCACGATGATCGCCGTCGTCCGCATCTCGAGCCAGCCCGTCTCCGGATGCCGGTGAAGATCACGCCGCAGCGCCACCGAACGCGCCTGCATCGCCGACGCCTCCGCCGCAAATTCCTGGTAGATGCTGTTCTTATCTATTTCCATGATTACTCCTTGTGTGTTCTGTATATCCTGTATAGCCCGCGTGCTAATGTCATGGCAGGTATAAAACTCTGTATTGCGAGAACTCCCTCATGTGAAGTAGTATAGTAAACGCAGGCAGAAAATGCCACCCTGAAATCATGGAGGAATATTATGAAACGACTTCTCATCATCGGCTCCACCTGTGTGGATGTGATTCTCCGACTCGACCACCTGCCGACAACCGGCGAGGACATGCATCCGGTGCAGCGCTTCGCGATGGGCGGCTGCGCGTTCAACGTGGCGCAGGTACCGAAGGCCTATGATGTCGATCTTCGCTTCGTGACGCCGATCGGCGACCACGGCGTGTTCAGCGACTTCGTGCGCGCGCATCTCGACAATGCAGGCTTCCGGGGGCCAATCACCGTCCCGGATAGTGAAAATGGCTGCTGCTACTGCCTCGTGGAGCGAAGCGGCGAGCGCACCTTCCTCTCCGTCCACGGGATCGAGTACAGCTTCCATGCGGAGTACATGGATGCCTTCGCGGGCGAGCGCTTCGACTATACCTACATCTGCGGACTCGAGGTCGAGGAAACGACCGGTGGCGAGCTCGTGGCCTGGCTCGAGGCGCATCCGGACATCGCCGGCACCGTCGTGTATGCACCGGGCCCGCGCGGCATCGAGGTCGACACGGATCGTACGGAACGCATCCTTGGGATGCACCCGATCCTTCACCTGAACGAGCAGGAAGCGCAGGCCCTCGCCGGGATGAGCGGTAGCGAGGATCGCGTTCTCGCCGCGGCGCAGGTGCTGCACGCGAAGACCGGAAACATGGTCATCGTGACACGCGGTGCCGACGGCGTCCTCTGGATCTCTGCGGATGGCTCCGTGCACAGCGCACCATCCGTGCCATCGACCGTCGTCGATACCATCGGTGCTGGCGACTCGCACTGCGGTGCGGTCCTCACCGGCCTCACACTCGGCTGGACCGAGGAAGACACCATGCGCTTCGCAAACCAGATTGCTTCCGAAGTCGTCGCCCAGGAAGGCGGCGCGTACATCCGCCGCTGACCTAAGTTTATGGGGTCTGACCCCATTAAATTTTTCTAAACAAAATCTAAACTGAAGTTTATGGGGTCAGACCCCCTTACGAAATTCTTAAGACGAAAGCGGCGGCAGTCTGGAATCGCCGCACAATAAAAACAGAGGATGTCGCGCGAGCGACATCCTCTGTTTTTAACTTTATCAAGATCACTCCAGCTCGAAGGCGCCGGTGTACAGCTGGTAGTAGCTGCCGCGGGCGGCGATGAGCTCGTCGTGGGAGCCGCGTTCGATGATGCGGCCATGGTCGAGGACCATGATGACGTCGGAGTTCTGCACGGTGCTGAGGCGGTGGGCGATGACGAAGACGGTGCGTCCGGCCATGAGGGCGTCCATGCCCTTCTGCACTACGGCCTCGGTGTGGGTATCGATGGAGGAGGTGGCCTCATCCATGATCATAACCGGCGGATCGGCGACGGCGGCACGCGCGATGGAGAGCAGCTGGCGCTGGCCCTGCGAGAGGTTCGCGCCGTTTGCGATCAGCATCGTGTCGTAGCCCTTCGGCAGTCGACGAATGAAGCTGTCCGCACCGGCGAGCTTCGCAGCTGCCATACACTCCTCATCCGAAGCATCGAGCTTTCCGTAGCGGATGTTCTCCATGACCGTACCCGTGAAGAGCACGGTATCCTGCAGGATGATGCCAAGGGACTTTCGAAGGGACGCCTTCTCGATATCCTGGATATCGATGCCGTCGTAGGTGATGGTGCCCTTCTGAATCTCGTAGAAACGATTGATGAGGTTCGTGATGGTCGTCTTACCGGCACCGGTGGCACCGACGAACGCAACCTTCTGACCCGGACGGGCGTAGACATTGACCTCGTGCAGTACCGTGTGCTCTCCGTCGTAGGAGAAATCCACATCCTTCAGGACGACGTCACCCTCGAGGCGCTTATACGTCACGCTGCCGTCCGCCTCGACCTTCTTCCAGGCCCACTGCTCGGTGCGCTCACTGCACTCCTCGATCTGCCCGTTCCGCTCCTGACAGCGCACGAGCGTCACCGTGCCCTCATCCTTCTCCGGCTGCTGATCCATCAGCGCGAAGATACGACGCGCACCCGCGAGACCCATGACGATCGCATTGATCTGCTGCGAGATACCGCCGATCTGGCCGGCGAACTGCCGCTCCATGTTGAGGAACGGCACGGTGATGCTGATGCTGAGGGCCATACCGCTCAGGCTCAGGTTCGGCACCTTCAGGAAGAGCAGCACGCCGCCGGCGAACGCCAGCACGACATAGAGCATGTTTCCGATATTGCCGAGGATCGGCATCAGGGTATTCGCGTAGCGGTTCGCCTTCTCCGACACCGCGAAAAGCTCGTCGTTAATCCGGTCGAAGTCGCGCTTCGCCGCATCCTCGTGGTTGAAGACCTTCACGACCTTCTGACCATTCATCATCTCCTCGATAAAGCCCTCGGTCTGTGCAACCGCCGCCTGCTGCTTCACGAAGTAGCGTCCGGAGCTGCCACCGACCTTCTTCACGACCTTCGTCATGACGACAATGCCGCCGACCACGAGGATCGTGAGCCAGATGCTGTAGTACAGCATGAGCGAGAAAACGGTGACGAGGATGATACCCGAGTTCAGGAGCTGCGGGATCGACTGTGAAATCATCTGGCGCAGCGCATCGACGTCGTTCGTGTAGTAGGACATGATGTCGCCGTGCTCGTTGTGGTCGAAGTACGAAATCGGCAGCTTCTGCATACCGTCAAACATCTTCGTACGGATTTTCTTAAGCGAGCCCTGCGTGATCACCGCCATGCACTGGTTGTAGGTGGTGCCCGCGATGAGCGACAGCACATAGAGGACCGCCAGCGTCAGCACGAGGCTCAGGATCCGGGCGGACACACCGGCCCAGTCACCGCTCTGCCAGTTCTGCTCGATCAGCGCGATGATGCGCTGCTGGAACAGGGACGGGATCGCCGTGATGATCGCATTCACGAGGATGCACGCGAGCGTAAACGGCAGCAGCACCGGATAAAACGAAAAGATCATCCGGATCAGCCGTCCGAGGGTCCCGTCCTTCAGCACCGTCTTATCGACCGGGCCGCGCATATTTCTGTTTCCCTTCATCGCTGCTCTCCTCCTTTCGCCTCTTTTGCCAATGTTTCCGGCTTCACATCGTCACGCAGCTGCGCACTTCCGCCTGCTTCTGCCAATGCTTCCGGCTTCACACCGTCGCGCTGCGCGAGTTCTGCTGCCATCGCCTCCGGGGTGGCCACGACACGTACAGGGTCGACTGCATTGGCCTCTTCCGAGGTTTTATTCTGGCTGTAGTAGATGTCCTGGTACATCGCGTTGCGGCTGAGGAGCTCCTCGTGGGTGCCGATGTCCGCGATGCGGCCGCCCTCCATGATGAGGATGCGGTCGGCGTCCTGGACGGAGGACACACGCTGCGCGATGATGATCTTCGTGGTCTCCGGGATGAAATCGCGGAAGCCCTTACGGATCAAGGCGTCGGTCTTCGTGTCGACCGCGGAGGTGGAGTCGTCGAGGATCAGCACCTTCGGCTTCTTCAGGATCGCACGGGCGATGCAGAGACGCTGCTTCTGACCACCAGAGACGTTGGTACCACCCTGGGTGATGAAGGTGTCGTACTTGTTCGGGAAGGTCTGGACGAACTCGTCCGCCTGGGCGAGCTGACATGCGGCGACGAGCTCTTCGTCACTCGCCTGCGGGTTGCCCCAGCGGAGGTTCTCCGCGATGGTGCCGGAGAAGAGGACGTTCTTCTGAAGCACGACAGCGACCTGATCACGCAGGAGCTTGAGGTCGTACTTTCGTACGTCGACACCGCCGACCAGCACCTCGCCCTCGCTTGCGTCATAGAGACGGGAAATCAGCTGGATGAGCGAGGACTTCGAGGAGCCGGTACCGCCCATGATGCCGATGGTTTCACCTGATTTAATATGAAGATCGATGTCCGAGAGGACGTAATTCTCAGCATTGGCCTGATACTTGAAGCTCACGTGGTCGAAATCGATGGAGCCATCCTTCACCACGGTCACCGGGGAGGCCGGATTCGTGAGGGTGCTCGTCTCGTTCAGGACCTCAGCGATACGCTCGGCAGACTCGGCCGACATGGTCACCATGACGAAAATCATGCTGAGCATCATGAGGGACATGAGGATCTGGAAGCTGTAGGTCAGGAGCGAGGAGAACTGTCCGACGTCGAGGTCGGCACCGTGGCTCGTGATGATCGTGTAGGAGCCGAAGCTCAGGACGAAGAGCATGACGGTGTAGATACAGAACTGCATCAGCGGGTTGTTCAGCGCGAGGAAGCGCTCAGCCTTCGTGAAGTCGCGCTGGACGTCGGTCGCGGCGCGGTCGAACTTCTGCATCTCGAAATCCTCACGAACGAAGGACTTCACGACGCGCATGCCGTTGATGTTTTCCTGCACGGAGTCGTTCAGACGGTCATACTTCCGGAAAACGCGGCGGAAGATCGGCATAACCGTGCGGATGATGACGGCGAGGCCGACGCCGAGGATCGGGATGACCGCGACGAAGATCCAGGCCATGCGTCCACCCATGAGAAAGGCAGCGGCGAAGGAGAAAATCAGCATCGCCGGCGCACGGAAGCCGAGTCGGATCAGCATCATGTAGGCCTGCTGCAGGTTCTGGATATCCGTGGTCATACGGGTGACGAGGGAGCTCGTCTGGAAGTGGTCGATGTTTTCGAAGGAAAAGTCCTGAATCTTATAGAAGAGGTCTTTTCTTAAGTTGCGCGCGAAGCCGGTGGATGCGGTCGCGCAGTTGTTGCCGGCCGCGACGCCGGAAAGAAGTGACAGGGTTGCCAGCACGAGCAGCACGATACCGTACTTCCCGATGGTGCCCATGCCGGCGCCATCCTTGATCTGGTTGATCAGCATCGCCGTCACAAACGGAATGGCGGTTTCGATCAGTGACTCGATCAGCACGAACAGCGGCGCGCGCAGGCTCGGCCCCTTAAACTCGCGGATGGATTTCGAGAGCGTCTTGATAACGTCCATAAATTCCTCCTGTAGATGTAAACGATAGGCGGCGAAAAGCAGTGTATGATTCCCCGTCGGCTCTGTACCTGATCAACATTCAGGGAGTCCGGGGTTCTACGTATGATGCCCGCAGCCGACCCTATACCCCCGGCGCAGGAATCACGAGGCGCTGGTGCATGGAATGCAGCGAGCGCCTGAAGACGCCGGTTTCATCCCGGACGCCTCTCTTCCATATATAGTATACGCTGAAAACATCTGCTTTTCGCGAAACTTTACTATATTAAAACATTGCGTGCAACAATTCAACGACTTCACAAAAAGTTCAGATTCAGGCGCGGCCTTACGCCACCGGCGCTCCCATCTTAAGAATTTCGTAAGGGGGTCTGACCCCATAAACTGAAACTTTAGATTTTGTTTAGAAAAATTTAATGGGGTCAGACCCCATGACGGGACCCCCTTACGGCGGAAAAACCGGAGCGCAGTGCCCGGTTTTTCCTGTGATTACATTTAATTATCGAGCTGATGCTCGTGATTATACGCCTGCTTCTGCGCATACATGCGGAGGTCCGCCTGGCGGATCGCCTCGGTGATCGGGTGTACGCCCGTCACACCACCGATCGAGATCGAGAGGCGAAGCTCCGGATAATCCGCGATACGGATGTTCTCGACCGCCGCCGAAATCTCCTGCATCTTCCGCTCGAGGATCTCCTCGCTCATCTTCGGGAAGAGGAGCAGGAACTCATCCCCGCCGTAGCGGATCAGGATGTCGGTCTTTCGTATGCAGTCCTTGATGGCGCGCGCGATCTCCCGCAGCACAGCATCTCCCGCAGGGTGCCCGAAGGAGTCATTGACCTGCTTGAAGCGGTTCGCGTCGATGATGGCGATGGATTCCATGCCCTCGAGGTGCGCGCGGTAGTTCTCATAGTAGCGGCGCGAGTAGGTGTCCGTCACCGGATCCAGGAAGAGGTCCATGTTCCCGTCGTGATTCCGATCGAGGAGCAGACGTGTGCCGTTCGCGTCGATCCAGCGGCCCTCGTCGAGGCGGCTTAGGAGCTCGAGCACGCACGGCGTACCGTTCAGGTTCAGGTACTTTGACACCACGAAGTACATATCGGTGCTCGTGAACTCCAGCTTGTTGAGCGTCGATTTCTGCGCATAGGCCCGCGCCGAGATACAGTTCGCACAGACGCCCTCGTTGTTCCAGAAGGCGGCGCAGTGCTGCTTCGAGTGCCGGAGCACGCCCGCCTCGTCGAGATCGAGCACTTCATAGGTCGTCGGATCGATGAGACGCACGGTGTCAAAGACGGACTGCAGGCAGCGGATATTCTGAAGGACGACCGGTGAGGGCGAATCCAGCGGACCGCCCTGGGACGGAAATTCCTTCTCTTCCTTCATCTGCGGGTCCAGCAGCTGGCCGACCGCCGCGATGTAGTGATCCGGTCGGAAATCCGACCAGAGTGTACGCACCCGGAGATCGCACCAGTGGTACTCGTTGCCGACCGGGAAGAGGATGCTGAGGGCGAACTCCGGATTCTCCTTCGTCGTCGCATCCATCGCATCCCGCAGACGCTTGAAGTCATGCTGACTGAGATAGCGGAAATCGTTCACACGCGTGACGTTCTTCACGCTGTGACGGTACTGTGGCGGCTCGTTCCAGTTCGTCACATCCGCAAGGCGTGACACCGCATCGTACTCGAACTGGATACCACCGCTGGTGGATGCGAAGAAGTCGATCCGCTCCTGCATGGTCGCGAGGAGGTTCTGTACACGGTCGTTCTTCGGGAGGTCCGCATGCGCGAGAATTTCCTCTGACAGACGGTTCAGCTCGAAGCGGTATGGCATCGCATCTCCGTTCACTCCCGTCACGATACGAATCTGCGGGGCGGTCTCCGTCAGGCACTCCAGCAGCAGCGGGTTGAAGGCACCACACTCACCGTTCAGGATCATGTTGATCGCAGTCGTGTGGTCGTACGCCTTCTTATAGCAGCGCTCGCTCGTGAGCGCATCGTATACATCCGCGATCGCTACGATCTGGGCGGAGATCGGGATCTCCTCTCCCATCAGACCATCCGGGTAGCCATGCCCGTCCCAGCGCTCGTGGTGCCAGCGGCAGATCTCCAGCGCATAGCGGTACAGCGGCTTATCCTGGCCGTACTTCATCTGCTCCAGGATCTGTGCACCCGCGGTGGAGTGTGTCTTCATAATCTCAAACTCTTCCTTCGTGAGCTTCCCCGGTTTGTTCAGGATTTCCTCCGGAATCGTGATTTTTCCGATGTCGTGGAGGGACGACGCGGTCATGATCAGCGCGATGTCCTCCTCACTGAGATGATAGGCCTTCGTCTTCTGCACGAGCTGATGCAGCAGGAGCTCCGTGATGCGACGGATGTTCCGGATATGGTCGCCGCTCTCGTGGTTTCGGATCTCGACGACGTTACTGAGGATACTCACCATCAGGGTGTTGTTCTCCTCTTTTTCTGCGATCTGGTCCGACACGAGACGCATGAGGCGCTTCTGATTCACGTACAGATTCAGCGTATTCTCCACGCGCCGACGCACGATGTAGACATTGAACGGCCGCGGGATGTAGTCGGTGACGCCGAGCGAATAGGCGTGCTCCATCGACTCCACGGACTCCTCCGCGGTGATCATGATGACCGGAACCTCCTCGATCCAGTGGTAGCGGTTCATCTCCTCGAGCACCTCGAAGCCGTTCATCTCCGGCATGTTGATGTCGAGCAGAATCAGATCGATGGACACGTTTTTCTCCAGGATCCGAAGTGCCTCGCGCCCATCCGCAGCCTCGACGTAATCGTACTGATCACCTAGCATGTCGCTCAGCATCATGCGATTCATCTCCGCATCGTCTACAATGAGTATTGTCTGACGTTCCATGAAATCTCCTTAGTCGACCTGGCGCAGCGCTGCGACGGTCTTCTCGTACTCTGCGACCACCTGCTCGTACAGCGGTTCGTAGCCATCCATGCGACGGCCGCGCAGGAGCTCCGTGAGCTCGATCGACGGCTTCGCGAGCCGTGTGAAGCCGAGTGTCAGGCAGAGGCCCTTCAGCGTATGCGCTGCGCGGAATGCATCCTCAACTGCGCCATCCTTCAGTGCTGCGGTCAGCTGCTCCATGCTCTTGTCGTCCAGAAACTTCAGCGCGAACTTCTTCACCAACGCCGGATTCGGGATGCGGTGTGATACATCCTCGTAATCCGCCCCCATCGCCTGATAACACTCTTCAATCGTCATGATTTATCCCCCTATTAAAAAAATAAATATTTCGGAACAGACAGGACTATTTCGTCCCTATGCTGCCAAATTCGTACCTCTCAGCCATCATAAAAATAAGTACACTCAAGAGGCCTCTTTCCTCCCTGATTCCCCTCAGGTCCGAAAGCGCCTCTTCATGTTTACGAAGGTTTAGTTTTATGAATCTAATATTACAGAAAATGCCAGAGAATACAAGCGAATTTACGGGTTTACCTGCCTGGTTTACATTATTTTTTGTTATAGCGGCGATAGTTCATGTAACGCTCCCGGAGGGCTTCACTCCTCTGCCGGCTTCGGTGTTTTCTCCACCTCGTCGTCCTGGCAGATGTGGTAGATGATGTCGACACAGTGATCGATACCGAGGGAGCCACTGTCGAGGGTCAGGTCGTAGTTCTGGCACTTGCCCCACTCCTGCTCGGTGTAGTAGCGATAGTTGAACTTACGCTTCTTATCCATGTCCTTCAGCATCTTGTCGGTGTTCTCCGGCTCCTTATAGATCTCGGTGATTCTGTGCTTCCGCTTCTCGAGATCCGCATGGATGAAGACATTGAGCACATCCGTACGATCACGCAGGATGTAGTCCGCACAGCGTCCGACGATCACGCACGGTCCCTTCGCGACGAGATCGAGGATGACCTCTCGCTGCTTCGCCCAGAGATAATCCTCCGGACTCATACCGTAGCTGTTTCGCGCCGAGAAGGAATACTCGATCCAGTTGCGGGCGCTTGCATACTCGCCCTGTTTCTTCACATAATCCTCTGCGAAGCCCGTCTTAAACGCGGTCTGCTCGATGATTTCCTTATCATACAGTGGGATGCCCAGCTTATCCGCAAGCTTGCGGCCGACCTCACGTCCACCGGAACCATATTCTCTCGAAATCGTAACGTAATTAATCTTCATAGTCTGCCCTCCTGGATGATTTCGATCGAGTCATCTCGATTGATCTACCCTTATTTTATCATCTGAATTTCATTTTTTCAAACGATTCGGAAATAATTTCCGGCATAATTTCCAGCAGGTGTCCTTTTTACAGACTATACACGCAAATCCTATTTTTAAAATTGTGTATACGAAATACCCTTTTGTGTATATCCACTCCAGCCGTTCCAGATTATCCTCTGAAAACCTTCGCTTCTACCGCCAATTTCCAGACGAAATACAGCGCCCAGCTCATGGCGAAGCCGAGAACGACGTCGATGATCGAGTGCTGGCGGATGAAGAGCGTCGCGATGCAGATCAGCGCCGCGATGATCGTCTCGAGATTCTTCATGCGCGGACGGATATAGCTGCACTGCCGCACGACGATGTCGATGGCGATGGTACTCGACACATGCATGCTCGGGCAGACGTTCCGCGGCGGGTCGATCGAGCGCAGCCACTGCACGCCGAGCGAGAAAAGATCGCTGCCCGTCAGCGACTCCCGCAGCGCGAGTCCATTCGGCCAGACCGTGTACACGACCATGCAGATCGTGTAGCCGCCGAAGAGGATGAAGCAGAGCTTCAGAAAATCGCGGCGCGTTCCGTAGAACAGGAAAAACACGAGCGCGCCCGGAAACAGCAGCCACCAGATCGCGTACGGCACAAAAAACGCAGGAATCGTCGGGATCATCCGGTCGAGCGGCGTCTCGATGATGTGCACCGCCTCCGCCGGCACCGCCCGCATTTGCAGCATGCCGAAGTACAGGATGTACACCGGCAGGTACAGGAGCCACAGCGCATAGCGGTGTGTGCCAATGTAGCCGACCGGGTCGCGCATCGCCTCCCGGATCGGTGCGAATATATCTTTACGTGCTTTCATAAATCGTCCAGCTCCTTTTTATCTGAAATCATATTTTTCCTATACTACCACATTTTCCTGTACGTGCCCAATTTCAAAAAGGAGTGTCTCCCATCGGAAGGCACTCCTTTTTAAGTTTCATGTTGATATATCTACCCGGTATTTCATTACGCAGGTATCGCGCGGTTCTTCTCAGCTCGCAGCGAACTGTGCGTTATACAGGCTCGCGTAGAAGCCACCACGTGCGAGGAGCGCGTCGTGCGTTCCCTGCTCGACGATATTACCGTCGCGCATCACGAGGATGAGGTCGGCGTTTCGGATCGTCGAGAGGCGGTGCGCCACGATGAACGAGGTGCGGCCCTCCATCATGCGGTCGAAGGCATGCTGGATGTGAAGCTCAGTGCGCGTATCGATGGACGAGGTCGCCTCGTCGAGGATGAGCATCGGCGGCAGGCGCAGCATCAGACGCGCGATACAGAGCAGCTGCTTCTGGCCCTGGCTCAGTGCGCCGCCGTCCTCGCCGAGCACGGTATCGTAGCCCTGCGGCATGCGGCGGATGAACTTGTCACAGTGCGCCCGGCGCGCGGCCTCCTCGATCTCCTCCATGGTCGCCTCCGGCTTGCCGTACGCGATGTTGTCGCGGATCGACGCCGATTTCAGCCAGGTCTCCTGCAGCACCATACCGAAGTTCGCGCGCAGACTCTCCCGCGTCACCTTCCGGTGATCGAGTCCGTCCACGAGGATCGCGCCCTGGTCCGCCTCATAGAAACGCATCAGGAGGTTGATGAGCGTCGACTTGCCGCAGCCCGTCGGTCCGACGATCGCCACGGTCTCGCCCGGCTTCACGTGCACGTTGATGTCCGTGAGCAGCTTCTTCGTCTTGTCGTACGAGAACCACAGATGCTCGATGTCGACCGCACCGCGTACGCCGCCAATGTCTCCGCCGCTCAGATCATCACCACCCGCGGCGTTTGCGACCGCGTGCAGCTGTGCAGCTGCAGCTGAAGTGCTGGCCTGCGCCGCGGTCATTTCTCCGTCAGATGCAGCCGAAGCGCTCGTTTCATGCGCAGCGCCGGCTGACGCACCACCCAGTACCACGGCGTCCGCCGCGTCCGGTTCCATCGCCGGCTCGTCGATGACCTCGAAGACACGACTCGCGGACGCGATGGCGTTCTGGAGCTCCGTCACGACACCGGAGATTTCATTGAACGGCTTCGTGTACTGGTTCGCGTAGCTCAGGAACGACACGAGCTGTCCGACCGAGATGAAGGCCCGTATCGCCATCACCGCACCACTCATGCCGACCGCCGCATAGACGATCGAGTTCACGCAGCGGGTCGCCGGATTCACGAGCGACGACACGAAGGTCGCCTTGAAGCTGTAGTCGGACAGGGTTTCATTGATCTTCTCAAACTCCGCCTGTGCCTCATCCTCATGCCCGAAGGCCTTCACGACCTTCAGATTTCCGATCATCTCTTCCGTGAAGGCCGTGATCTCGCCGCGGCTCTCCGACTGATGCCGGAAGAAAGTATAGGTGTGCTTCGCGATCTGGCCCGCCACCACGAAGCTGAGCGGGGTCAGCAGGATGACGAGCAGCGTGATGAACGGCTCGATTGAAAGCATGAACACGAGGGTGCCGAGGATGGTCAGCACGCCCGTAAACAGCTGAGTGAAGCCCATCAGCAGGCCCTGCGAGAACTGATCGATGTCCGTGATCACGCGGCTCGTGAGGTCGCCCGCCGGGTGCGCGTCGAGGTAGCTGACCGGCAGCTCCTCGATGTGGTTGAAGGCCTTCGTACGGATGTCCTGCACCACGCGGAAGGTCACGACGTTGTTGATGTGGTTCATGACCCACTGCGCAAACGCCGTCACGAGGATCATGAAGCCCATGCGCTCGAGGATCTGCAGGAGTGTCGTCCAGTCGACCTCCCCAGGACCTACGATCGTGTCGACCGCCTGTCCGGTCAGGATCGGGATGTAGAGCGTCAGCACCACGGTCACCGTCGCGAGCAGGATGCTGAGGATCACGTGACCGCGATAGTTCTGGATATAATGCAGGATACGCCGGATGGTCTTCGCGTCATCCGCGGTCATCTTTCTCGGTTTTCCCTTCGCCATCACTGCACCTCCTTTCCTTCGTTCTGTGCTTCGGCCAATGCCGTTTTCTCCACATCGTCACTGCGCTCGGCTTCGGCCTGACTCAGCTGTGACAGGCAGATCTCGTGGTAGACCGGGCAGCTCCGGTAGAGCTCGGCGTGGGTGCCGATGCCGGCCACCTGACCGTCGTCGAGGACGATGATCTGATCAGAATTTCGAACGGTCGAGACACGCTGCGAGATGAGGAACACGGTCATGTTCTCGGTGTCGCTCTTGATCGCCTTCCGAAGTGCGGCATCCGTCGCAAAATCGAGCGCGGACGCGGAGTCGTCGAGGATCAGGATCTCCGGGCGACGCACGAGCGCACGCGCGATCGCGAGTCGCTGCTTCTGTCCACCGGAGAAGTTCCGGCCCTCCTGCTCGACCTCGAGCTCGAGGCCCTCGCCCTTCTGCTCCACGAAATCGTAGGCCTGCGCGGTCTTCAGCGCGGCGTAGATCTCATCATCCGTCGCATCCGGCTTCCCCCACTGCATGTTCGAGCGGAGCGTCCCGCGGAACAGTAC
The DNA here is from genome assembly GCF_052116105.1 of Oribacterium sp. Sow4_G1_1. Classification (NCBI taxonomy): domain Bacteria; kingdom Bacillati; phylum Bacillota; class Clostridia; order Lachnospirales; family Lachnospiraceae; genus Oribacterium; species Oribacterium sp. Sow4_G1_1. The sequence continues at coordinate 13,003 of NZ_JBQKLS010000020.1, read as the reverse complement.
GGAGCGCTGCGGCACGAGACCGATCTTCGCACGCAGCGTCTCGAGCGCATAGTCCCGGACATTCTGTCCCGAGACGAGCACCTCGCCCGCTGTCGCATCGTAGAAGCGCGGGATCAGGTTGATGAGCGTCGTCTTGCCGGCGCCGGTACCGCCAATCACGCCGATCGTCTGGCCCGGCATCGCGCGGAAGCTGATGTCGCGGAGCGCATCCTCGGCCCCCTCGGTGTAGGCAAATGCCGCCTGCCGAAACTCGACCGCCGGCACCCTGCTTCGCTGGTCATCACTACGCGGCGCAGTGACTGCGCTGTGGGCGGAAGCATTGGCATCCGAGACCGCCGGCTGCAGCGCGAAGATGCCGTCGATGCGGTTCATGCTGGCCCTGGCGCGGGTGATCTGGATGATGAGATTCGCGAGCTTGATGAGCTCGACGAGGATCTGCGACATGTAATTCACGAGTGCGACGAGGCCGCCCTGGGTGAGCGCGCCCTCATAGACGAAGCCGCCGCCGCGATAGATGAGGTAGACGACGGCGAGGTTGATGATGACGTAGGTCACCGGATTCAGCAGCGTGGAGATACGACCGACACTGACCTGCATTTGGGTGAGGCGCTCGTTCTCGCGACGAAACTCATCGATCTCCGAGGCCTGGCGGTTGAAGGCACGGACCACGCGGACGCCGAGGAGATTCTCGCGGGTCGTCTTCATGATACGGTCGAGCTGGCCCTGGTTCGCGCGGTACATCGGCGCGGTCGTCAGGATGATGCCGAAGACGACGCAGAAGAGGATCAGGATGGTCACCGCGAAGATGAGCCCGGAGCGGACACTGATCGTGAAGGCCATGACCATGGCACCGAAGACGATGAACGGCGAGCGCATGAAAAGGCGAAGCGCCATGTTGACACCGCTCTCGACGGCATTGATGTCGGAGGTCATGCGCGTGATCAGGGTGCTGGTGCCGAGCGTATCGATCTCACGGTAGCCGAGCGTGTTGATGTGCCGGAAGAGGTCGTTGCGCAGGCCCTTTCCGGTATGGATCGCGACCTTCGCGGCGAAGAACTGCGCGGTAAAGGAGCACAGGAGGCCGATCGCGGCGAGCGCGAGCAACAGGCCGCCCATGCGAAAGACATAGCCGAGGTTTCCGCTTCGGATGCCGCGATCGATCATACTCGAGATGACGAGCGGCACGAAGAGGTCGAAGCACGCCTCGAGGCACTTGAACAGCGGCGCCAGGACGGCGCGGACCCGGTAGTCCCGGATATAAGTCAGTAAACGTTTCATAAATACTCCCCTGGATGGTTTCGGCGCGCTGATGCTGCGCCGTTTTATTTTCACATTATACGCCCTCGGGCGGACGGAGAAAAGGACTGAAATGCACGAAAGCTGTGCCACAGGCACAGCTTTCATCATCTCATCCTCGCTCTTCGAGCCAGTAGTCCAGCACCTTCCGGGCGATCGGGGCCGCGGTGCGGCCGCCGGTTTCGCCGTCCTCGACGACGACGCAGATGGCGATTTCCGGGTGCTCGTACGGCGCGAAGCCGGTGAACCAGGCGGTGGTACTCTTCTCTCCGTTCTTCACGACCTCGGCGGAGCCGGTCTTGCCGGCCGCCTCGTAGTCCGCCTTCCGAAGCACCGACGCGGTACCCTCGGTGACGACGCGGCGCATGAAGCCGCCGAGTGTCGAGGCCTCCTCCGCGCTCATCAGCGTACGCTTCGCCCCCTCGCCGAAGGTCTTCACGACCTTGCCGTCCGCGGACTGCACCTGCCGGAGCAGCGTCGGCTCGACGAGCACGCCGCCGTTCGCGATCGCCGCACTGAGGATGACCTCATGCAGCGGGCTCATCATCGTGTCGCCCTGGCCGATCGCGGTCTGCATCAGCGTCCATGGGTCGGCATCGGCGGCGAGCTTCAGCCGGCTCTTACTCGACGTGATGCTGATCGGCAGATCCTGATTAAAGAGCAGCGCATCGCCGGTCTCCAGCAGCTTCTTCGGATCCGTCAGCGTACCGATCTTCGAAAAGGCCGCGTTACAGGAGTTCGCAAAGGCCGACGACAGATCCTCGCTTCCGTGGGTCTCGCCGCCATAGCAGTGCACGACGTAGCGCTCGTCCGCCGGATCCTGGTACTCGCCGTCGCAGTCGAAGTGGAAATCCTGCCAGTCGTTCGGATGCTCCCGCATATACTCGAGCGCCATCACGATCTTAAAGGTCGAGCCCGGTGCATAGAGCCCCTGCGTACAGCGGTTCAGCAGCGGTGCCGCCGCCGACTGATTATTCACGATGTCGTCCCAATCCTCGACGATGGTGTTCGGGTCGAAGCTCGGCTTCGAGGCCATCGCGAGGACCTCGCCCGTCGTCGGATTCACGGCGATCACCGCGCCCTTCTGGTCTCCGAGCGCGTCATACGCCACCTTCTGCAGGCCGGCGTCGAGGGTCGTCACCACATTGTCCCCGAGGCTCTTCGTCTCCATGATCTCATTGACCACCTGCGTCACGGGGTTCGCATTGGACTGCATCAGGTAGAAGTTCGCGAGCGCCTCGAGGCCGGTCTTTCCCTTCGTCGAGTAGCCGACCGCCTGCGCGAACACGCCGCCGAACGGGTACTGCCGCGTCTCCGTATACGCGCCCTCCGGATTCACGGAGCCATCCTGATTCACACGGGTGTCCGTCACCGCCGTCTGCGCGAGCACCTGCCCGTCCGCGGACAGAATCGCGCCTCGCACGAAGCGGTCGTTGAAGACCTCCATGCGCGGGTTGTACGCGTTGCCCATGAGGTCCTCCGCCTGCCAGCCGATGAAGTAGATCATGTAGCCGATCATCGCGAAGAACAGCAGCGCGAAGAAGTAGATGAAGCCCACGATATTTCGATTTGATTTCTGCTTCCCGGAACGGGATTTCTTTTCTGACATTGTCGTCCTCTCCTACAGGTCTAAATCTTCCGCAGAAACCTGCTCCGACGCGTAGGCGTCGTTCTCAGCATTGTCCTCCTCCAGCGCCTCGTCCTCGTCGTCCGGCGTCTCCTCGTACTCCTCCAGCTCCTCGAGCTCGTCCGCCTCATCCTCGTTGCCCTGGATGATGTAGAGCGCCTGGATGATCGCAAAGACGATGAAGGCCGAGACGAGCGACGAGCCGCCGTAGCTGATGAACGGCAGTGTCACACCGGTCGACGGGATGAACTTGATCGCGCCGCCGATCGTGAGGAAGGACTGCACGATGTACTCGATCGCGAGGCCGACCGCCACGAGCTTGTAGAAGCTGTCCTCCATATAGGTGGCGATGACCATCATCTGCATGAAGCAGCCGAGGCACACGAGGATGATGCAGATCGCGGTGATCGCGCCCATCTCCTCGGAAATCGCCGAGATGATGAAGTCCTTTTCGACGATCGGGATGCGGTTCGGCATACCCTGGTAGAGACCGAGGCCCGCGAAGCCGCCGGTGCCGATCGCGAAGAGCGACTGCGTGATCTGGTAGCCCCTGTCGTCGATGTCCGCCCACGGATTGATCCACGCGAACACACGCTTCCGCACGTGTGAAAAGGCAGCGTAGCTGAACACCGACGCGCCGCCCATCGCCGCCGTGCCGAGCACGAGGTAGAGGCTGCGGTTCGTCGCGATGAAGAGCATCACGAGGTACGCGAGGCAGAAAATCAGCGCGGAGCCGAGGTCCTTGCAGGCGACAAGCACCAGCACATGCGCAGCCGCCACCAGCGAGCTTAGGACGATGTCTCTGAATTCCGTCGCGCGGCTCAGCATGCCGGCCATCGCCAGCACGAAGGTGATCTTCACGATCTCCGACGCCTGAAAGGTGAAGCCGCCGATCGAAATCGACATCTTCGCACCGTAGCTCGTCGCGCCGATGATCAGCACGACGCCCTGCAGCAGGATGCCGAAGGCGGCAAAGGCAGAGCGCCAGCGCACGAGGTCCCAGATTTTATCGATGAGGTACGGGATGACAAGCGTGAGTGCCGCTGCCCCGACGATGATCACGAACTGCTTCATCGCCTTCGACGCATCGAGGCGTTCCAGCATGATGAGTCCGTAGGTGAGGAAAAACACCGTGTTGTTCAGCAGCAGCCGGTTGATGTTCCGGTAGAGCCGCTGCGCCCCGAAGGTGTACAGCAGGAAAAACGCGAGCTGCAGGAGGTAGAACCACACCGCGCTCATGTCCGCCGTCTTCAGATAGATGATACAGTTCATCAGAAAATGAACCAGCAGGATGATACGGAGCTGCCAGTCGCAGAGCGGGTCCGCGTCCTCCTGGTCCGGGATGGACAGATATCGGAAATTGCAGTAGGTGTAGAGCACGATCAGCAGCAGCTGAATGTACTTCGACGCCGTGATAAAAAGATTAATCATGATTCATCCTTCACTCGATCCCGTGACGGAAATGCCCGCGCGTCATGCTGCGCGGCACCGCGCCCTCGAGCACCTGCCGCACCACCGCTGCCGGCTCCACCGAGAAATCGTAGCGCAGACACTGCGGCTGCAGCGCGCGCACCTCATCCGGCAGATCATAGAGCACGAGCGGCTCGGCATTAAATATCTGATTGTAGCAGTACGTACAGTAGCAGCGCACCGGCATGTCCTTGCCCATACGGTCGCGCAGCTGCAGGATCCGGTTGCCGTGATCACAGCGCGCACTCGTCCGCTGTATACAGTTCGCACTCACCATCATCGGCAGATGCCCGTAGATCATCAGCTCGAACGGCAGCTCGCCGAGGCCAATGCTGTCGGCTTCTGCGTCAGCACCCGCCCGCGCAGCTGCCGGCACCGGAGTGCTCTCTCCTTCGACGGCATCCGCATTCGTGCCGCGGGTGCCGTCGGCACCATGGACACTGCTCCGAAGTTTCTCCCGAAGCTTCCGGCACTCGTAGTACGTGAGCTCGATCGGATAGGTGAGTCCGTCGGCACCGAGTGATACCAGCGCCTGGATCGCTTCCTGATTGTAGCCGTATACCGTATAGTCGAAGTTCCGGCGGATGCGTGCCCCGAGCTCCGGATGCGCCCCGAAGAAATCCTCGAGCAGCATCGCCTCATCGAGGTTCCGCACCAGAAGAGCATCTGGGAGACGCTCCGCTTTCCAGAGTCCGCTCAGAAGCTCGGCGCTGTTTTCCGCCTTTCGCCCGTTCGCGTCGAAGTCGCGCTCGATGCGGCGTAGGCGAAGCCCCGCCTGCTTTCCGGCGGCATGCACCCGCCGGATCAGTGCGGCGAAATCCGTGAAGCAGGCTTCGTCGAGGTACACGAGCGCGACTGCGTCGTGCTTCAGCACCTCCGCGAGCTGCGCCTCCGTCTCGACCGTCACCGCCACCGGCAGCGCCCAGTCACGCGCCGCGACTCCGGCCGCCGTCCATGCCACCGACGTGTGCTTTATCTGCGCCCGTTCACCCGCGCGACGGTTCTCACCAGGCGCACTGTCCCCACCGCGCTTCGGAGCTGCACTGCGCTCTGTCCTCGCATGGTCGTTTCTTCGTCCGGTTTCGGTCGGCTTTTCTCTTCGACCCGCGGACGCCGAAGCATGCTTCCGCTTATCTATCTGATTGTGCTGCGTATATTCTCTGCGAGCCACGTAAAATCTGCCACTCAAAATGTGATTAAATATACTCACATCGAGATGTTGTAAGTTCTCACAAACATTACTTACTGCTTCATCGTATATGCTTTTGCAATCTGTAGGCAGATATGCTACTCACAAGTTCTTGTACACTCCACAGTCGTCAATTCCCGAAATAGCCTTCGGTACATACTTACGCTTGCGTTTATTTATGCAACTTCGTAAGTCGTAGCATCTCTCAGATTAAGTGCAGCATTGAAATCTCTATCTTCAACATAGCCACAATCGCATTTGTAAATTCTATCTGAAAGTTTTAAATCTTTCTTTATAGAACCGCAACAATGACATAGTTTAGAAGAGGGATAAAATCTATCTACAATTCTTAATTCAATACTATTTTCATCACATTTAGCCTTAAGTTTTGATCTAAATTCATAAAACTTTTGTGATGCAACAGCTTTAGAAAGATGCCTGTTCTTCATCATGCCTGATACATTCAAATCTTCAATCGTTATGTAAGATGGTTTGGTTTTCACTATCTCAGCGATTGTTTTATTGATGTAATCAGTACGGATATTATCCAGTCTATGATGAAATTTCTGTACTTTGAGCTTTTGCTTTTGTATATTTGCTCTTTGAGTGGACTCTCCTTTCTTTAAATATTCATACTTTCGGGAAAGACTTCTCTGTTCCCGAATCAGTTGTTTTTCAAGTTTTTTTAATCTTGCAGATTTGTTAATGTTCTTATAAGTTTTGCCATTAGAAACAATGGCAAAATCCTTTAATCCAAGGTCAATTCCAATTCCTTCGTTGAAATTATCGACTATCTTGTTATTCGGGATTTCTAACTATTTTTTACAAGGGCATAATGCCAAGTGAAAAGGTTTTAGATTTTCCAGTGGATTGTAACACTCTCACTGGTAGCGTCAATCTGTGATATAAGTATATCAACCACCTTGCGCTTATCGTCAAAGCTCACGGACTCCCAATCATCAAGATAGCCCGTAATGCTATCAATCTGTGAAGCGGAAACAGAATTAGCGGTGAGGTCTGCGACCAGCCGGAGCTGTTTCTGCCGTTCCGCATCCAGTTCCTCAATGCGGGTGTTTGCGTATTGCAGGAGAAGCGGATTAGCGCCGGACAAAGTGTCCAGAAGTTTCTCGATCTCGCTTTCCGTCTTTGCAAGGGCGACACGGGCGGCGGTCAGCTTCGGATTATAGCTTTGTTCCTTGCCGCCTTTCAGCGTGTGGAATTTCCGCATCTTCTTAACCATCTCGCCGTAAACAAACACCTCCATGCTTTGCGCGGTCAGCGTACCGGCTCCCTCGCAGCTCTTATTGTCTGCCCGTTGTTTGCACCGCAGGTAGGTGACACCATTTCTGGCGTTCAGACTTGCCAGGGCATAGCCGCAACGTCCACACTTGATTTTCCCGGCCAGCCATGTGTTATGGCATTTCCGGCCATTCTGGAATGTGGTGTTTTGTGAGAGCTTGCGCTGAACGGTCAGCCAGAGCTGGGAGGGGATGCGCCCCTGGTGGGGAGCAATCACGAGGATCGGCTCCTCGCCCTCGCGCCCTTGATATAGATAACAGCTATTGTCCCCTGTGAACATTTCCGGGGGACTTTCGATTTTTACGCCCTGGGCCTTGAAGTATTCGTAGATGTCCATATCGGCCTGGACGTAGACGGGGTTTCTCAGCAGTTGAGCAATAAACCCACGCTTTAGGGACTTGTCATAAACCTTGATGTCGTTCTCGGCAAAGTACCGGGATATGTCGCCGTAGGAATTGCCCGGCTCCGCATACATTTGATACATCAACTCGGCAAAATCCATTTCCGCATTTTCCACCAGCTTCTTTGTCTTGATCCCGTCCATGACGATGGGCTCGGTATCAAAACCGTATGGCGTCCGGCCCCGCATATAGTAGCCTTTGGTACACCGGGAATAGAAAGCGTCCTGCACACGCATCTGGATGCTTTCACGTTCAAGCTGGGCAAAGACAATGCAGATATTGAGCATCGCCCGGCCCATCGGCGTGGAAGTGTCAAACTTTTCTGTACAAGACACAAACTCCACATCATACTGCTTGAACAGTTCCATGAGCTTTGCAAAGTCCACGATGGAACGGCTAATCCGATCCAGCTTGTAGACGATCACCCGCTTAATCAGGCCCAGCCGGATGTCCTGCAGAAGCCGCTGGAAGTCGGGACGCTCAATGTTCTTTCCAGAGTAGCCCTTGTCTTTGTATTCCTTACCCTCACCGCCTTTAAGCTCATAGCGGCAAAATTCAAACTGACTTTCAATGCTGATACTGTCTTTTTTGTCAATCGACTGCCGCCCGTAAATTGCATCTATTCTACTATCCATAATTAGCTCCCTTCCGTTAAACGGGAGCCAACCTACAATTATATTGTACCTCTGCCGCCCCCTTACTACAAGGATGACTCTGGCCTACCCCCGCCCGGCATATTTGCGGAACACGTCAAACAGCCGACGCTCGATCTCGCGGTTGCGCTTGTCCTGTTCCTGCGGGGAAAAAACGGGGGTGAGATTTTTGACGGTGATCGTGCGATCTCCGAGTAAAGCAGTTTTGATTTCACTTTCATATTTGACCTGTGCCTGCATAAAATCCCTCCCATACAATCAAAGAATGTCTTGAAACATGGCAAAGGCCAGCACCGGGAAAGTGCTGGCCTTTGGCCGGATATGTACCTCTGGACAAAGTGTCTGGAAGTTAGTAGGGGCTCCGTTCGTAGTAAGCCTCGGCCTCCTGCAAAGTGGTATAGTCGAATACCTCGTAAAGCTCGACCATCACCTGTTCAATGTCGGACGGCTTAAAGCCGCACCGCTCCATCGCGGCGATGACGTACCCCCGGCAGGCATCGTTGCTCCACGGCTGGGAGAGCAAAGCCGCCAGTTCTGGATCATAATTCATAGAGCGTTCCCCCTCTTTCTTGATAAATTAGGGAGTGCCGCGCCCGTTTCCTTGACCTGTCCAAAGACAACCATACTCGGCGCGGCATCCCCACGCAACGGGGAACGGCGGCCCGGAGGGACAGGCGGCCAGCCTGTCCACTGGCGGATCGTGGCCGTGGGTTGGCCCGGCCCACCTGCGGCGCTGGTGTTTGTCGCTCGTTCTCCGTGGAGAGAAGTCACCGCGCACCCGCCGCCCGGCTCCCCGCGCTATGCTCAGGGCCGCCGCCGTTCCGTTGCGGAGAGGTTTATATTTCCCTCTCTAATAACCAAGACATTTTTACATCAATTCCAAGTGGGGAAACAGCAAAAATCAAAAAGTTTTTTTCATGCGTTCCAGGCCCCGCTTGATAGACTGGCGGACGGACTCCTCATGCACACCATCAGCCTCAGCAATCGCTTTGATGCTTATGCCAAGAATGATGTGAGCGTCGATCCGGCGGCCCTGGATCTCCGGCAGGGAATTGAGCGCGTTCCACAGCCGGATAAACCGCTCCTTGAGTTCCAGGACTTCCTGGGGCGTGGGCTCATGCAGGCAGGCGGAGTATTCGATCCCGTCCTCACAGTCCAGGGAATACTGCGCTTTGTGCCGGGTGAGCCGCCGCTGGTAGGCCGCTTCATAGCGGACGCTGGCCCGGAGCGCCTCGGCCACTTCCTCGGTGACTTCGATAAACTGATCCTGTATGTACCAGTAATAAAAATCTTTCAGATTGATGGTAGTCATAACTTGTCCTCCATTTCGTTTTGGTCGGGTTGATAGGAAACGAAATGGAGGGCTGGTGGAGAGCGGCACCCAGGAGAGCCGCTCCGTACCTTGGGACACTTTGTCTCGAAGTACGGACAGCAAAATGCGCCTGCACGACATAAAGCCGCACAAGCGCATAAATCGATATATTTACTTACATTGTAACAATTTTCGCAACCACGGTTAAAATATCCTTGTCCGGGGCCCTGGCTTTTTTTGATAAATTAGGGGGGCGGGCAGAACAGAAAGACACAGCAATACCTCCTTAATCGGTTGCCGTATCTTTCAAATAGAAAGAGCCGATAACCACATTCTTTTTTGCGGGTTATCGGCTCTGCGTCTGCGCGTCTGGCTCTGTGATAACTAAAATTTCAAATTTTTCTACAGTAATTAGAGTTTCCTGTCTGCATTTAGGGCAAAACAAAGGGAAGTTTTTTAATTCCGTATCCAGCCGCAATTTGATACGAGTTTTACTGTTGCAGACAGGGCATAATAGCCATTTGTAGCTATCCATATAGTTTGTTCAAATCTCTCTGGCCGTCCAAATTTTTTGAGCTGCGACAACAGAACCAATCACAATTATCATAGCCAACAGGAAGAATGAAATATAGATTCCTCCTGCTGCCACCGTGTAAACATCAAAGTATTTTAACGGCGTTAAATAGTACATTGCTGGAACTTCAAGATATTCAGCGGCTATGCTGATACCATAAAAAGCTAATAATATTCCCGTTCCCAGCCGTACAGCCCCTTTGTAGGATTTCGCCAGACCGGAGATCAAAAGCGTAATTGCAAACAAGGTCAGCTCTGTTAAAAACAACCCTATTGTGGTAGTTAGAGCCGCCTCTCTTTGCTCCAAACCTCCCAATGGCAAAATAGCGGTAAAATAATTACACAGTCCACTAAATGCCGCAAGTACAAACAAATTACATATACTGGCGACTACTTTTCCACAAATAACCGTGTTACGACTCACTGGCTTTGTAAATAAATATTCCGCAGTCCCTTGCGCTCGTTCTTTTGCCACGCAAGACACGCCAAGATAGACCGCATAGCTGTTTGTCAGCATCGTAACCCAGTAATAAATACAGCCGTACCAGCCCAAAGCAGAGGTTAGGTCACCGCTAACTCCAAACATGGCTATCAAGATTTTCGGGAAATCTGAAATCAGACCAGTTAGTTCACCCAGGCTGTCTTTTAAAGACAGATATTCAAAGTAAGCGAAGCCACATAAGACCAAAACGATCCCCATCCAAATCAGCAGCATTTTTCTTGTCAAACGAAATTCGTTTTTTATCAACGCATTCATTCGTTTCCCCCCTTTACACCGCCAATGCGATATCCCGTTTCAAGATTTTCTTGTAAGCCAAAATGATAAAAGCAAACAACAGGAGCAGATACCAGAGCATATAGTCCCAAGAATAAGCCCCTGCATCGTGAATTTCTGACGGACTGAAAAAGGAAAAGGGCGATAAAAAGCCGATTGCCCGGATGCTGACAGTCCTTGAAAAAGAGGTAATGCAATATTCCACAAACACGACCAGCCCAGCCGTTAAAAGCGGGGAACGATTATTGGGATGGAATATTCCGACCATCAATCCCAGCAGTGCGAAAAAAAGCGTAAGGAGGACAAAGGAGCCTACCACCAACAGGAATTCTCCCACAGGAAATCCAGGGCGAAACAGCATCATCGTCAAAAATGAAGCCAGTAGATAAGAAATTCCTGTCACACATACCCCAACAAGCGCACACAACATTTTCCCCTTGAAGATCATCTGCCGTCCACAGGGTTTTGTATATAAATATTCCGCTGTGTTTTCCGTACATTCTCCTGTATGTAACGACAGACCAAGGTGCATTCCGAAGACTCCGCCGGCAATCATAAAAAAGCCTGTAAGGAACGAATACATCCCCAGCGGCTCCATCAACAGCGTCAGAGAAACATCAAGCGTTTCCCAAAAGCCTCCCTGTGTAAAGCCTGATGGCAGAGTCCCCGCAGTTTCAATCATGTCATAATAAACGGGTGTCATGGAAAAAATACATACCGCAAGGGCGGCAGCCCAAATCAGAATATAATTTCGTGTTCGTTTCCATTCAAATCGAAAAATCAACATAGCGGCCCTCCTTATTCGTAGTAATGGAGAAATATTTCTTCCAATGACGGTTCCTCAATCAAAATGTCCTCCAGTTCCAACTGATGGAGCTTTTCCATGATTGTCATAGAGCTTCCGTTGAACATAAAGGATACAGAAGTTCCTGCCTTGTCCTGCTCAAAATTAGCTGTGCCGGGGATAGAGAAGAAGTCCTCTGGAATAGCACTTTTAGCAGTCAAGGAGATTTTCTTATAGCCGTTCTCCCGCAAGGTTTTCATAGATTGAACGCCGACCAATTTCCCCTCCCGGAGGATAGCTACCCGGTCACAGAGCCGTTGCACCTCACTCAAAACATGAGAGGACAGGAAAATAGTTGTACCATGTTCATTTTCTTCTTTCAGCAAGTCATAAAAGGTCTGCTGAATCAGCGGGTCAAGACCGCTGGTAGGCTCGTCCATGATAAGCAACTTTGGAGATGGGAGCAAAGCCGACACGATACCTACTTTTTTCTTGTTTCCTAAAGATAGATCACCGATTCGCCTGGACAAATCCAAATTAAACCGCCCCGCTAATTCTTCCATTCGGCGGTGACCGTCCACGCCATATAGTTCCGCCGTGTAGAGGAGCATTTCTCTCACTTTCATATTGTTGTAATAGCAGTTTTCGCTGGGGAGATACCCCACATCCTTTGCGATACGGGCAGGCTCCTGACTGCAATCCAGCCCGAAGATGGATGCACTTCCGCTGGTAGGCTTCAACAGGCCCATCAAGGCGCGGATAGTCGTAGACTTCCCAGCGCCATTCGGGCCGATAAAGCCGAAAATCTCGCCCTGACAAACGGAAAAGCTGATGCCCTCAACCCCTCGATGTCTTCCATAACTTTTTGTAAGTTCATTTAAAACAATCACTGGTTCATTCATGGCAGATATTCCTCCTTGTAAAAATTGTATTTCAGCATTTTTAAGATTTTTTCAAACTCTTTCATAATACCGTCATAATCTGATCCGTTCTCCAACTGAACTGCCATGCCCTGTGCAAGCATCATAAACATCCGAAACACCAACAGCGCATCCTCTGGACGCTTGAATTTCTTGCAATCTTCCTCATGCAAGACCAGCGTCTCTACAAACTTTTCGCTTGTCGCAGAAAATAAAGCATCTTTTAATTCCGGTATTGATTCTGCTGCTGCGCTTGCGATAAACGATGCAATATGCGGGTACTTTTTCAAGTTCTCAACTTTCATAACACTGGCTTCCCATACACGATCAAAAAAGTCTGTGTTCAAATCCAGTGTGCTTGCATCATAGGCCTGCTTCATTTGGGCTATGCAGTAGTCGAGCAAATACTGATAAAGAGCCTGCTTATTTCCAAAATACTGAAAGACAGACGCTTTTGAGATACCTGCCATTACCGCAATATCATGGATAGACGCTTTTTCATATCCATGCTTTGCGAAGCAGGCAAGTGCCGCATTGCGGATCGTTGCCTGTTTCTCTTGTGAAAGTGCTAAAAATTTTTCCACCATTATCCCCCTTGTATGATGATTCCAGAAGCTAAATCAACATTTTCCTTTCTTTTTGATTCTGTGGTTAAATACATTCAGATACTGTGGGACTTTTTATTATCCCCTGTAGCTCTGACT
>NZ_JBQKLS010000019.1:0-41016 GCF_052116105.1 Oribacterium sp. Sow4_G1_1 | reverse complement strand
TCTTCAACTGCTTTTATCTTGAGTACTGGGTCTATCTTACTTTTCCTGGACATAACAATACCCCCAAGTAGGTTTCATTTTTCAATGTCCTACTTAGGGGTAGCATATCAGACTGCAGTAGCTGTCCTCCGGGGCTGTTTTTTTAGATTCTTCCACTTTTCTGTATCGTCTGTTATAATAGCGGCGGTTTAACATCAGATTTCGTTTGATGCGATACGCGAGTACGCATGTGAGGAAGAAATGCATCATTTTTTTGTAGATAGAACAGACATCGATACCGAGGCACGGCTGGTGCGGCTCACGGGTGAGAATTACCGGCATCTCAGACAGGTGCTTCGGGCGAAGCCGGGGGAGAAGGTTCTGATTTCCGATGGCGAGGGGACGGACTATGAGTGCACGGTTTCAGAGATTCATGATGCGGACGGGTGCGCGGAGGCGGAGATGAGCGCGGAGGAGGTGCTGCTCCATATCGATTTCGTGGAGGAGATGCATGAGCTGCCGGCGGATATCTATCTGTTTCAGGGGCTTCCGAAGCAGGATAAGATGGAGCTCATCGTGCAGAAGGCCGTCGAACTCGGTGCCCATGCGGTGATCCCGCTCGATACGAAAAACACCGTCGTAAAGCTCGATGAGAAGCGGGCAGCGAAGAAGGTCGAGCGCTGGCAGGCGATCGCTGAGGCGGCTGCGAAGCAGTCGAAGCGTTCCATCATCCCGGAGGTGATGCCGGTCATGAAGTGGAAGGATGCCATGCGCTTCGTGGAAAACTTCGATCTCCGGCTGATCCCGTATGAAAACGCGAAGGATATCCGTCATACCATGGAGGAGCTTCGGAAGCTTCCGAAGCATGGAAAGATCGCGGTTTTCATCGGACCGGAGGGCGGATTTGCGGATGTGGAAATCGAGGATGCCATGGCGCATGGCATCGAGCCGATCACCCTCGGAAAACGCATTTTACGTACAGAAACAGCAGCAATCACCAGTATGAGCATCCTGATGCTGACCCTGGAATCGATCGAGGCGTAAGCCTGAAAAGCGAAAGCCGGTGAACATGTTTCGGGATATGTCACGGCCGTTCATAGAAAGACAGGACATAAACATGAGAGAAATTTATTTTGATAATTCTGCAACGACGAAGCCGTATCCGGAGGTTGTGGAGCTGATGATGAAGACCCTGACCGAGGATTACGGAAATCCGTCCTCGAAGCACACGAAGGGCTTCGACGCCGAGAAGTATTTCCGTCATGCGCGGGAGCAGGTGGCTGCGACCCTGAAGGTGAAGCCGAAGGAGATCTTCTTCACCTCCGGCGGCACGGAGTCAAACAATACCGTGATTTTCGGGACGGCGATGGCGAAGCGAAAGCAGGGAAAGCATATCATCTCTTCCGCGTTCGAGCATGCGGCGATCTACCGTCCGCTGGATGTGCTCGTCGAGCTCGGCTACGAGGTGACCTATCTTCCAGTAGATGCGAAGGGACATATTTCCCTCGATGATCTTCGTGCGGCGATCCGTCCGGATACCATCCTGGTGACGATCATGACCGTGAACAACGAGATGGGTGCGATCGAGCCGATCGAGGAGATCGGACGTGTCGTGAAGGAGTGTAATCCGAATACATGGTTCCACACGGATGCGATCCAGGCCTATGGCAAGATTCCACTTCGTCCGAAGCTGCAGCATGTTGATATGATGTCGGTATCCGGTCATAAGCTGCATGGCCCGAAGGGAGTCGGTTTTCTCTATAAGGACGAGAAGATCCGACTGCGCCCGCTGATTTATGGTGGCGGTCAGCAGGAGGATATGCGCTCCGGTACCCATGATGTTCCGGGCATCGCGGGCCTCGGTCTCGCCGCCGAGATGGCCTGCGCACATCTCGAGGAGAATAAGGCCTCCCTCGAGGCACTGAAGGACTACTTCATCGATTCTCTGGAAACCCTCGAGGGTGTCACCATCAATTCCGAGCGCGGCGCACTGTCCGCACCAAATATTCTCTCGGTATCCTTCGAGAAGGTGCGTGCGGAGGTACTGCTGCATGCACTCGAGGAGAAAGGCATCTATGTCAGCTCCGGTAGTGCCTGCTCCAGCAATCACCCGGGTATTTCCGGTGCGCTGAAGGCGATCGGTGTGAAGCCGGAGCTGCTGGACTCCACGATCCGTTTCTCCTTCGGTGCCGAAAATACGAAGGAAGAGGTCGATATCTGCATGGACGCGCTCCGTGAGCTGCTTCCGGTGCTTCGTCGTTTTACACGATTCTGACCCAAAAATCGAAGTGTCCTTTATAACACAGAAAGTGAATTTCTAGAAAGAGAGTAGAAGATGATCTGGAGAAAATTTACGATTCATACGACGACCGAGGCGGAGGATATCCTCAGTGCAAACCTGGCGGAGCTCGGCATTGACGGCGTACAGATCGAGGATCGCATCCCGCTGTCCGAGGAGGATACGAAGGGGATGTTTATCGATATCCTGCCGGAGATCGGACCGGATGACGGCACAGCGGAGGTAAGCTTCTATGTCGAGGTGCTGGATCCGGAGCAGAAGCAGGACCGGCTCACGAAGGTACAGAAGATGATGGAGGATCCAGCGGTCGACGCCAGCTACATGCCGAACACCTCAAACGTCTATACTCCGCAGGAGCTGAAGAAGCTGCTTCAGGAGGTGCAGGAAACCCTCGATGAGATGAAGCAGTATGTCGATATCGGCCTCGGCACGATCGATACCTCCGACACAGAGGATAAGGACTGGATCAATAACTGGAAGACCTTCTTCCACCCGTTTACCGTCGGGGATCTCCTGATCAAGCCGACCTGGGAAGCCGTTCCGGAGGAGGATCGGGATAAGCTCGTCATCGCGATCGATCCGGGTACCGCCTTCGGCACCGGCATGCATGAGACCACCCAGCTCTGCATCCGCCAGCTGCAGAAGTACATGCAGGCGGGTGATGAAATCGCGGACATCGGTACAGGCTCCGGTATCCTCGGCATCACCGCGCTGAAGCTCGGCGCCGGCCATGTCTACGGAACGGACCTCGATGAGGAAGCTGTGCCGGCGGTGCACGATAATCTGCAGGCGAACGAGCTCCCGGAGAGCTGCTTCGATATGGTGGTGGGCAATGTGATCGGCGATGAGGATATCAAGACCCGGATGGGTCTCGGAAAGTACGACATCGTGGTGGCGAACATCCTGGCACCGGTCATCGTACTGCTGACTGCTGAGGTGGGACCGCTTCTTAAGAAGGGTGGCCTCTTCATCACCTCCGGTATCCTCGACCAGCGTGAGGCAGAGGTCCTCGAGGCTTTCCGCCAGCATGAGGACATCTGGGAGGTACTGGAAGTCAACCACCAGGGCGAGTGGGTCAATGTGACCGCACGCCGTAAGTGATCACATCAGAAAAACACATCAAAAAGGCGCCCCGTTCTCTGCGGGACGCCTTTTTCTGACCGTATCTGAATGGTGATTCGATGAAGATACGGATATGTTTCTTACTTGCCGTTACACCAGATGAGCTCGGCTTCGTTTACAGCCTTTTCAACCATCGGGATCATCGCGTCATACACGATCTGCTCGGAAGCGCGGATCTTCTCCGGTACCGGCTTCGTGACCGGATGCTTCGCGACGAAGATGGTGCAGCAGTCCTCAAACGGCTCGATGGAGGTTTCATACGTGCCGATCTTCTGGGCGATGTCGATGATCTCCTGCTTATCGAAGGCGATGACCGGACGGTAGACCGGAAGATGGCAGACCTCGTTGGTGCAGACGAGGGACTGCATGGTCTGGCTCGCAACCTGACCGATGGACTCACCGGTGATGAGTGCGATACAGTTTCGCTTCTCGGCGATGGCCTCGGCGATACGCATCATATAACGACGCATGATGATCGTCAGCTCCTCGTGCGGGCACTCCTCGTAGATCTTCAGCTGGATATCCGTGAAGTTGACGACATGCAGCGCGATCGGTCCTGTGTAGCGGGCGACTTCATTGGCCAGATCCACGACCTTCTGTTTCGCACGCTCGGAGGTGTATGGCGGTGCATGGAAGTAGGTCGCCTCGAGTACGGCACCACGACGTGAAATCATGTAGCCGGCCACCGGGCTGTCGATACCGCCGGAGAGGCAGAGCATCGCCTTGCCGTTTGTACCGAGCGGCATACCGCCGGCGCCCGGAAGCACCTCGGAGAAAATGTTGACATACTGACGGATCTCGACGCGAAGCAGCACATCCGGATGATGTACATCGACGGTGGTGTTCGGGTACTTCGTCAGGATATCGTAGCCGAGCTCAGCGTCGATTTCCGTGGAGCTCATCGGGAACTCCTTGTCGGCACGGGTCGTGCGGCACTTGAAGGTCAGCGTACGATCACCGTAGACCTCGCCGAAATACGTAAGCACCTGATCACTGATAGCACGATAGTCATGTGTGTTCTCCATCTGGATCATCGGGCAGATGCCGACGATACCGAAAACGTGCTGAAGTGCATCCACGGTCTCTTCGTAGTCATAGTTCTCCGACTTCGCCGTTACATAGATACGTCCGCGCTCACGGGTGACACGGAACTCACCCTCGACGCGCTCTAGCTTCTTCCGGATGTCATGCACGAGGGCATCCTCGAAGATATAACGATTCTTCCCCTTCGTGCCGATCTCCGCATACTTGATGAGAAAGCTCTGATACTGCATAAAACCTCTTTCTGTACAGGGATGAAGCGAGCCGCCGATGCTATCCGCACCGTGCCCGCCAGACAAAAAATGAGTACGCACCGAACAGCGCGCACTCATCATGATACTTGTTAATTTATCAGCTTAATGATACGATTACTGCGCGATGATATAAGGTGTCAGCGCATTGACGATCTCATCCATGCGACCTGCGTCCGCGTGAATGTTCAGATCGATCGGCTTGCTGAGGTCCAGGGAGAAGATACCCATGATGGACTTGGCATCGATTACATAGCGGCCTGATACGAGGTCGAAGTCAACATCAGTGAACTTCACGAGCTCATTGACAAAAGACTTTACTTTATCGATAGAATTAAGCGAGATACGAACGGTTTTCACGATTTAGTCCTCCTTAAAAATATTATTCATAATACAGATTAATTCTAGGAAAACGCTTATCAAAAGTCAATAGAATGGAATACTTTAAATTAACTGCTGCCATGCATAATCTGGGTTGCAAGGTCAATGCCTATGAAGCGGACGCGATGCTCGAGGAGCTCCGCCGCGCCGGCATACGGATCGTGCCCTGGGAGAGCGCCGCAGCCGACATCTATATCATCAATACCTGCTCCGTCACAAACATCGCCGACCGGAAGTCGCGGCAGATGATTCATAAGGCCCGGAGCATGAATCCGGCGGCCGTCGTAATCGCAGCCGGCTGCTATGTACAGGCGCGCGCCGCGGAGCTTCAGATGGATACCGCGGTGGATATCCTCGTCGGTAATCAGGAGAAGGGCCGTCTGCTGTCGATTCTCGAGGCGTACTGGACGACCCACCCGGACAGGCTTCCAGCGTCCCTCCGTGCTTCCGGCGCTGATGCAGACGAGCGGCACGTATATACCGATCCGGAGGTCCGTGTGCCCGCCGCTTCGTCCGTGGACGCTGCCGCCGACCGGACTGCAGTGATCGACCAGGCGCAGGCGGACCGATCAAACGCTGCCTGCTTCGTGTCGGATATCGCAGAGCCACAGCCGTACGCGAAGCTCCGGGCCGGTGAGATCGCCGATCAGGGACGGGTCTTCATCAAGGTGCAGGATGGCTGCAATCAGTTCTGTGCCTACTGCATCATCCCATACGTGCGCGGACGCATCCGCTCGCGTTCCATCGAGGACACGGTGAAGGAGGTCGCAGATTTCGCCCGTCGCGGCTATCACGAGGTTGTGCTGACCGGCATCCACCTCTCTTCCTACGGCCTCGATTTCGATCATGCGAACTATGAATATGCGATGAACCATGAGATTCCGTCGACGCATCTCCTCGCACTGATCCGTGCGGTGGCGGCAGTACCGGGCATCGCGCGGGTTCGTCTCGGCAGCCTCGAGCCGCGTATCATCACGGAGTCGTTCGTCGAGGAGCTGCGGGCGATTCCGGAGCTATGCCCGCACTTCCACCTTTCGCTCCAGAGTGGTTCAGACCGCATCCTGGCAGCGATGAACCGGCACTATGATACGGCAGCCTTCCGTCACTCGGTCGCGCTTCTTCGTGCAGCCTGGCCCGAGATGGCGATCACAACGGATGTCATCGTCGGCTTTCCGGGGGAGAGTGAAGCGGATTTCGAGGATTCCTGTCGCTTCGTCGAGGAGATCGGCTTCTACGAGCTGCATGTTTTCAAGTACAGCCGGCGGCAGGGAACGGCGGCCGACCGCATGCCGGCGCAGCTTACGGATCGTGTGAAGTCCGAGCGCTCCGAACGACTGATGAAGCTTGACGCGCAGCAGTCCGAGGCCTTCCGCCGCCGCTTTCTCGGCCGGAACGAGGACGTGATTCCGGAGGAAATCGTCGAGATCGAGGGGCGCCCGTATCTTCGTGGCTATAACCGGTGCTATGTGCGCTATCTGATTCCTCTTTCGGATGCGGCAGAGGGAGCTTGTAAAATCGGCCAAATAATGCAGGTATGTGGACAGGAAATCTGTGGAGGATGTGTACTTGCATTGGTTTTATAAATGTTATAAAATTAATTGAGTTATTAAGAGGACGTGACAAAATGAATGATTTAGGCAGTACACAGATTATCCGACCGATGCAGGAGTGCGATCTGGATGTGACAGAGGTTCTGGCCCGTGTCTATGAGGCACTCACGGAAAAAGGCTATAATCCGATTAATCAGATCGTTGGATACATTATGTCGGGAGATCCGACGTACATTACCAGCCAAAAGGGGGCGAGAAGCCTGATTATGAAGGTGGAACGCGACGAGATCATCGAAGAGCTGATGAAGACGTACGTGGACGCGAAGCTGAGCAGGTAATGTGTTGATGATGAAGAGTCTGTCCTGTGGGACAGACTCTTTTTGGGTAATGAAAAGAGGAGACCGGCATTCTGGCGCAGGAATCCCGTGAAGGGACCTGCGCGGGACGGCATCCACTCAGAACATACGGATAGGATAAGCATTTATGAGAATACTGGGACTCGATTACGGCTCGAAGACCGTCGGCGTCGCGATGACCGACGCGCTCGGCATGACGGTACAGCCGTATAAGACCATCCAGCGGGACCGGGAGTCGAAGCTTCGGCAGACCCTGTCTGAAATTGCAGAAATCGTCGAGCAGTACCAGATCAAGAAAATCGTGATGGGACTGCCTCTTAATATGGATGATACCGAGGGGGATCGCGCAGCGAAAACGAGAGACTTCGCAGAGAAGCTGAAGCTACGTGTGGCGGTTCCGATCGAGTTTACCGATGAGCGCCTCACCACGATGGAGGCAGAGGAAATCCTCGATCAGAGTGGTATCCCGCGGAGTGAGCAGAAGAAGGTGATCGATCAGGTCGCCGCACAGCTCATCCTGGAACAGTATCTGAGGGGCTGAGACCCTTCAAGGATAAACATCGACGTCGCATGCCGGGCTTCCGCGCGGGTGCGGCCATGAACATGACAAAGGAGCGGACATGGAAAATACTATCCGACTGACATCAGAAGATGGAAATCTGGAACTTGAGATCCTGGAGGAGACGACCGTCCAGGGCGTGAATTATATTCTGGTTACGGATGCACCGGAGGGTGAGGACGGCGAGTGCTACGTCATGAAGGACGTTTCCGGCCCGGAGGATGCAGAGGCAGACTACGAGTTTGTAGATGATCAGGAATCCGAAGCATTGATGCAGATCTTTTCTGCGCTCCTAGAAGGAGAAGGTATAACGATTGAGAAATCATGAACACACTGCCGGAGAGAAGGCAGCAGAAGTAAAAGAAGTAAAAGAAGTAAAAAAAGTAAAAGAAGTAAATCATGCAGAGCTTCCTACCGGTGAGGCGGCGAAGCGTCCGACCCACCGCAGACGGAGGCGCCCATCCACGAAGGGCAGAGAGAGCACGCAGGACACCGAGAGCACGGCTGCTCTGCAGAGTGCGGCAGCGGACAGTGCGGTGAAGGAAGAGGCACCTGCAGCGAAGCGAAGCTCCACACGGAGACGAAGCACACGAAAAGCCGAGACACATGAGAATATGGTGAGTGCAGCGGCATCTGCAGCCGGTGCAGTCGTGGAGGTACCGGAACAGCAGAAGAGCGCCAGCCGAAGCCACCGCAGCAGCAGAAGAAAGAAGTCAGATGAAGTACAGATGAAGAAGAACGGCAGTATTAAGATCATTCCGCTCGGCGGACTCGATCAGATCGGCATGAACATTACCGCGTTTGAGAGTGATGACAGCATCATCATCGTGGACTGCGGTCTGGCTTTTCCATCCAACGATATGCTGGGGATCGACCTGGTCATCCCGGACATCTCCTATCTGAAGAGCCACATGTCGAAGATCAAGGGCTTCGTCATCACCCACGGACATGAGGACCACATCGGTGCGCTGCCATATGTTCTGCAGCAGATCAATGTGCCTGTGTATGGAACACGGCTGACGCTTGCACTCATCGAGGGAAAGCTGCGTGAGCGCGGACTCGACCGCCTGGTGAAGCTGAACGTACAGGCCTTCGGTGATATCGTCGACTTCGGCGATATCAAGGTGGAGTTCATCAAGACGAATCACTCCATCCAGGATGCAGCCGCGCTCGCGATCTTCACACCGGCCGGTACCATCGTTCACACCGGCGACTTCAAGGTCGACTATACACCGGTCTTCGGTGATCCGATCGATCTGCAGCGCTTCGCTGAGCTCGGTAAGGAAGGCGTCCTGGCGATGATGTCTGATTCGACGAATGCGGAGAAGCCGGGATCTACGATGTCGGAGCGCACCGTCGGGGGTACCTTCGAGCGTATCTTTGCCGAGCACCAGCAGAACCGTATCATCGTGGCGACCTTTGCGTCGAACGTCGATCGTGTACAGCAGATCATCAATACCGCCGCGAAGTATAAGCGGAAGGTCGTGGTGGAGGGTCGTTCCATGGTGAATGTCATCACCGTAGCGTCCGAGCTTCACTATATCGATATCCCAGAGGGTACCCTCATCAGCATCGATGAGCTGAAGAGCTATCCGGATGAGCAGACCGTACTGATCACGACTGGATCTCAGGGTGAGTCCATGGCGGCACTGAGCCGTATGGCGAGCGGTATGCACCGGAAGGTTCATATCAAGCCGAACGATGTTGTCGTGCTTTCATCTCACCCAATTCCTGGTAACGAGCTCGCGGTGGATAAGGTCATCAACGAGCTGAGTATGCTTCATGCACAGGTCATCCTGCAGGATACCCACGTATCCGGCCATGCCTGCGGCGAGGACCTCAAGCTCCTGTACTCGCTCGTCAAGCCGGAGTTCGCGATTCCGATCCACGGCGAGTATCATATGCGGGATACCGCATCACGTCTCGCCGCCTCGGTCGGTGTCGAGCGTGACCACTGTCTCATGATCGAGAACGGTGACGTACTGGAGCTCACGACACGAAGCGGAAAGTCGGAGGCACTGATCAAGGATCATGTCCAGGCCGGTGGCGTCTTCGTCGATGGTCTCGGTGTCGGCGATGTCGGAAACATCGTCATCCGCGATCGTCAGAACCTGGCGCAGAACGGTATCATCGTCGTCGTACTGACGCTCGAGAAGTATTCAGGTCACCTGCTGGCTGGTCCGGACCTCGTGTCGCGTGGCTTCGTCTATGTACGGGAGTCCGAGGACCTCATGGAGGAGGCACGCGTACAGGTGCAGGATGCGGTCGATGACTGCCTCGTACGCCACGTGAACGACTGGGGCAAGATTAAAAATATCATCAAGGATTCGCTGTCTGACTTTCTCTGGAAGAAGATCAAGCGTGATCCGGTGATCCTTCCGATCATTATGGAGGTTTAAGGCATGCGCCGAAACGATTCCGTGTCCAGGACAGCCGGCTTCATCACCGGCATGGCCTGGCGCGTTATTCTGATTGCAGCCATCATTTTCCTGCTGCTGCAGGGGATCAGGGTGGCGTACAGCTATGGTCACGGACTGTTCTATGAGCATGCCCTGGCTGGTGCCGGTGCACCGGAGCAGGCGTTCGTCATCACCGATGGCGAGAGCTTGGACCGGCTTGCGAAAGACCTTGAGGAGGCCGGGCTGATCGATAATCGTCAGGCCTTCGTGCTGCAGGCGCATCTCTATGAACTCGAGATCGAACCTGGAAGCTATACACTGAGCCCGTCGATGACGGTGGTCGACATCATCGAGCACCTGAGTCAGGAGGGCACGAAGAACAAGGAGCTGGCGGATAAGAATCTGCTGGCAGCACAGGAAAGTACAGCGGCAGCGGAAGAGACCGGTGCGGACGGTACGGAAATCGTCGGCGGTACGGAGGACGAAAACCTCATCCAGCAGGATGCGGCCCGTGCCATGACAACAGCAGATAGTGAGGAAAAGAACCCTTGATTACGGATGAACGGCTTGTGAATTATATTCATTCACTGGAACCGGATCGTAGTGAGCTTCTTGAAACCATCAGAGCAGAAGCGCTCGCAGCGGAAATCCCGATTATCCGGGATGAAACGGCGGCGCTTCTTAAGTGTTTCATGAGGATGCTTCGACCGAAGCGGATTCTGGAGATCGGTGCGGCGGTCGGCTACTCCGCCCTCTGCATGGAAGAGGCCTGCGACGGGCAGGCGGAGCTGCTGACGGTGGAGAGCTATCCACCGAGAATCGAAGCGGCGACATGGAACTTCGCGCGCAGCCCGTACCGGGATCGCATCACGCTGGTTCCGGGGGATGCGGGTGCACTGCTCCGACGCCTGGTTGAGGAGGGGCAGCACTTCGATTTTATTTTTATGGATGCGGCGAAGGCGCAGTATATCGTCTGGCTGCCGGACATCCTCCGACTGATGTCGCCGGGCAGCGTGCTCGTCAGCGACAATATCCTGCAGGACGGCAGCATCATCGAGAGCCGTTACCAGGTGGAGCGGAGGGACCGCACCATCCATACCCGCATGCGGGAGTATCTCTTCCGCCTGAAGCATGAAGAGGCACTGGAAACCGCGATCCTGCCGGTCGGCGATGGCGTGTCGATCAGTGTTCGAAAATAAAACACATAGATAAACGTCGCATCGATGAGTGTCAGATGGATGCACATCGAGTAGATGATGTCAGATAGATGGAGAGAGCATATGCTGAAAGAAACAGAGCTTTTGATTCCGGCAGGTTCGCTGGACGTATTAAAGACCGCCGTGAACTATGGGGCGAATGCCGTTTACTTAGGCGGTGAGGCCTTCGGTCTTCGGGCCAATGCAAAAAACTTTACACTGGAGGAGATCCGCGAGGGTGTCGCCTACGCACATGCACATCAGGTGAAGGTTTTCGTCACCGCGAACATCTTCGCCCATAATTACGACCTCGATGGTGTGCGTACCTACTTCCAGGAGCTGGCGGAGACCTGCATCGATGCGGTGCTGATCGCGGACCCGGGTGTGTTTATGATCGCGAAGGAGGTCCTTCCGGCGTCCATCGAGCTGCATATCTCGACCCAGGCGAACAACACGAACTGGCAGACCTTCCTCTTCTGGTGGCAGCTCGGCGCGAAGCGGGTCGTCTGTGCACGTGAATTGAGCCTGAACGAGATCCGGGAGCTGCGTCGTCATATTCCGGAGGAGATGGACATCGAGGCCTTCGTGCATGGTGCGATGTGCATGTCCTATTCCGGGCGCTGCATGTTGAGTAATTTCCTGACCGGTCGCGATGCGAACCGGGGTGCCTGCACACATCCGTGTCGCTGGAAGTACAGTCTCGTCGAGGAGACCCGTCCGGGTGAGTATTTTCCGGTGGTTGAGAACGAGCGTGGCACCTATATCTTTAACTCGAAGGATCTCTGCATGATCGAGCATATTCCAGAGCTGATCGAGGCCGGCATCGATTCACTGAAGATCGAGGGCCGTATGAAGACCGCGCTCTATGTTGCGACGGTCGCACGGACCTATCGCAAGGCCATCGATGATTATAAGGAGAGCGAAGAAAAGTACCGCGCCAACATGGAGTGGTACAAGCAGGAAATCGCGAAGTGTACCTACCGTGAGTTTACGACGGGCTTCTACTATGGACGTCCGACGCAGGATGATCATATCTATGACAGCAACACCTATGTGACGGGTTCCATCTACCTCGGCACGATCCGTGAGAGCGATGCAGAGGGCTGGAGCTACCTCGAGCAGAAGAACAAGTTCTCCGTGGGAGAGCAGCTCGAGATCATGAAGCCGGATGGCCGGGATCTGCCGATCACGGTGCTGGAGATCCGGGATGCGGCGACCGATGTCGTACAGACATCCTGCTCGCATGCCTGTCAGCAGCTGAAGGTGCGCTTCAGTACAGCTCCGGAGGCCGGCGATATCATCAGAAAGGAAAGCGCTGAGAAGCAGGCGCTTGACTAACGCGTATGGAAGGAATTTTCATCGTTCTGGGGGTCGCGTCCCTGCTGTATGTGATCGCGATCATCATGATTCATGGACTGACCAGCTTTCTATGGTTCTGGCCGCTTTTTGCAGCGGTCCAGTTCCTTATGTTTGCACTGGTACGCTATGTCCGCAGAAAACAGCGGGAGAAGAAGCGGATCCATCCAGGCCCCTTCGTGTTCATCTTTACGAGCTATGGTCTCTGGATGCTGGTGCTGCTCGCGCTTCTCGGCACGATCTTCTTTAATGCACATACGGTCGAGCAGAAGAACCTCGACTATGTGATCGTGATGGGGGCAGATCTCGTCGATAACCGGATCTCACCGTCACTGAAGAAGCGTCTGGACTGTGCCGTCGCGTATGCGAAGGAAAATCCGGACACCATCTTCGTGCTGTCCGGCGGCCGGAGCGATTATGATCGAAGCACCGAAGCGACGGTCATGTACTACTACATGATCAAGGCCGGCATCCCGGAGAACCGTCTTCTGCTCGAGTTCTACTCCCACTCCACGCAGGAGAAGATCGGCTTCTCGCTTCGAACGATACAGCAGGATCAGGAGGCCCGTCTCCGGGAAAGAGCGAAGACGCACCCGGGACTTATGGTGCCGCTGCGCAGTACAGACGGGGAGGAAATCGGGGTCATCCTGGGGGAGGAAAAGCCGATCACCCTCGGGATCATCACCTCCGAGTTTAATCTCTTCCGGGCCTGCCGCATCGCGGCGCGCTTCGGCTATCCGGATGCCTGTCCGATGGCGACCGAGACGAGTGAACTGATGCTCGTTCACCTGAGCGTTCGGGAAGCCATCGCGGTCTTCAAGGATCGTCTGATCGGAAATATATAGAAAAAGAGGAAGCTGAATGAAGAATTATGAGCTGATCGAGACCAGAAGGATCGATGAACTTTCGACCGATGCGTGCATCTACCGTCATACGAAGAGCGGTGCCCGCATCTTTACCATGAAGAACACGGATGACAATAAGGTCTTCAGTATCGCCTTTCGCACCCCGGCGGAGGACAGCACCGGCGTGGCCCACATCACGGAGCACTCCGTGCTGTGCGGATCTGCGAAGTTTCCGCTGAAGGATCCGTTTGTGGAGCTTGCAAAGGGCTCCCTCAACACCTTCCTGAACGCGATGACGTATCCGGATAAGACCGTGTATCCGGTTGCCTCCCGCAACGAGAAGGACTTCGAGCATCTGATGGATGTCTACCTCGACGCGGTGTTCCATCCGAACTGCGTCGAGGATCCGCGTATCCTCCAGCAGGAGGGCTGGCACTATGAGATGATGGACGAGCAGGATGCGCTTCGCTATAACGGCGTCGTCTACAACGAGATGAAGGGTGTCTTCTCGAACCCGGAGTCGGTGCTCGAGCGCTACATCATGAACGCCCTCTTCCCGGATACCTGCTACGCGAACGAGTCCGGCGGTGATCCGGCGGTGATCCCGGAGCTTAGCTTCGACCAGTTCCGCGCGTTCCATGCGCGCTACTATCATCCGTCCAATGCCTACATCATCCTGTACGGCGATATGGATATGGAGAAGAAGCTCGCGTGGCTCGATGAGGCCTACCTCTCGGAGTTCGATGCGATCGATCCGGATTCCGATATCCCGCTGCAGCCGGCGTTTACCGAGCTCCATGAGGAGGAAATCGCGTATTCCGTCGGAGCGCATGAGTCGCTCACAAAAAATACCTACCTCGCCTGGAACGTCGTGGTGGATGCACTCGATAATAAGCGGAACCTCGCCCTCGATATCCTGGACTATGTGCTGCTTTCCTCACCGGGTGCGCCGCTCAAGCAGGCCCTCGTCGAGGCCGGTATCGGAGATGATATCTTCGGCGGCTTCGAGGATGGTATCCGCCAGCCGTATTTTTCTGTCTGTGCGAAGGGCGCGGATGCGAAGGATAAGAAGCGCTTCCTCTCCATCATCGACACGACCCTCCGGAAGCTGGTGAAGGAGGGCCTCGACCAGCAGGCGATCCTCGCCGCCATCAATCATGATGAGTTCCAGTACCGTGAGGCGGACTACGGACGTTCACCGAAGGGCCTCGTCTATGCACTGACTGCGATGGATACCTGGCTCTATGGCCGGGAACCATGGGAGTATCTCTTCTGTACGCAGTGCTATCAGGAGCTCCGCGAGGACGCGAAGCATGGCTACTTCGAGAAGCTGATCGCAGAGTGTCTGCTGGACAATCCGCATGCAGCCCTCGTGATCTGTAAGCCGGAGCGCGGGCTCACCGAGAAACGGGAGCAGGCGCTCGCGAAGAAGCTGGCGACGATGAAAAAAGGGATGACACAGGCGGAGCGGATCGCCTGCATTGACCAGACGAAGGCGCTGAAGGCTTATCAGGAGGAACCGACCTCCGACGAAAACCTCCGGAAGCTTCCGCTGCTCAGCATCTCTGATATCGGAAAGCAGGCCGAGCGCTATCACTGGGAGGAGAAGCGGGTGGAGGATACTCTGCTGCTCGAGACGAGTCGGGATACCCGCGGCGTGATGTATCTCCGCTTGAATTTCAATACGCAGTGCCTCACCGAGGAGGAGCTGCCGTACGCTGGTTTCCTGAAGACCGTGCTCGCGTATATGGATACGAAGCAGCATAGCTTCCAGGACCTGTCCTCGGATGTTCTGCTGCATACCGGCGGCATGAACTTCGATATGAACGCGTATCCGGACCTCGATCACTATAATCACTATACCGGCATCTTCAGTGTGGAGGTGAAGCTGCTCTACGAGCACCTGGACCGTGTCCTCGCACTGATCCGTGAGATCCTGCATACGACGAAGTTCGAGGATACGAAGCGGATGGCGGAGATCCTCGCGGAGGCCCGCTCCCGGGAGCGGATGAAGATCGAGGGCGCCGGCCACAGCTATGCCGTGAACCGTGCAAGCGCCTGCTTCTCCGGCACCGGACGATACCAGGATCTCGTGGGCGGCATCAGCTACTACCACTTCATCAACCGCGTCGCGGATGCCTTTCATGCGGATCCGACGACCCTCGGCCGGAAGCTCTGGGAGATCGCGGATAAGCTGTTCCGCCTTGAGAACATGTTTGTGTCGATAACGGCGGAGCCACAGGGCATCGCGGCGTTCGAGCAGATCTATCCGACATGGAAGGAAAACTACCGCCGTGATCTTCGCGAGAAGGAGCTGCTCCGCGAGATACTGGATGCGGACTATATCGCCGGTACCCATACAGAAGCCGATGAAGAAAAGCCGCAGCTCATCCTCCACGGCAGCCGGAACGAGGGCTTCCGAACCCCGTCCCAGGTAAATTATGTCGCCAGGGCCGGCTGGTACGATCCGACGAAGCATCCGTATACCGGTGCCCTGCGCGTACTGAAGATGATTCTGAACTACGACTATCTCTGGCTCAATCTCCGTGTGAAGGGCGGCGCCTATGGCTGCATGGCCGGCTTCGGCCGCTCCGGTGAGGGCTATCTCTGCTCCTACCGGGATCCGCATATTCAGGAGACCCTGGCCTGCTATGAGGCGCTTCCGGCGTATATCCGGAGCTTCAGCGCAAGCGAGCGGGATATGACGAAGTACATCATCGGCGCCATCAGTGAGCTGGATACGCCGCGTACGAACGCCAATGTTGCCGCCCTCAGCGTCAGCGCCTTCCTCTCCCATGTGTCGAACGAGGCACTGCAGCGAGAGCGCGACCAGGTGCTCGCGACGACGGTAGAGGATATCCGCGCACTTTCGGACTATGTGGAGGCGGTGCTGGCGACCGGTGCCGGCTGCACCATCGGCAGTGGAACAGAAATCGATGCACATCAGGATCTCTTCCTGACAACAGAGGAGCTTTTTAAATGATCAAGACAGGCTTTGTGGCGCTCGTGGGGCGCCCGAATGTAGGAAAATCAACCTTGATGAATCACGTGATCGGCCAGAAGATCGCCATCACCTCGGAGAAGCCACAGACGACCCGTGGCCGTATCCAGACGGTCTATGACGACGAACGCGGCCAGATCATCTTTCTCGACACGCCGGGTATTCACAAGGCGGCCAATAAGCTCGGCGAGTACATGGACCATGTGGCGGAGAAAACCCTCGAGGACGTCGATGTTATCGTCTGGCTCGTGGAGCCGACCACCTATATCGGCGCCGGTGAGCAGCACATCGCGGAGGTGATGAAGAAGTACGACAAGCCGAAGATCCTCGTGATCAATAAGATCGATACCCTAAAGGATCCGGCGGTCGAGCTGACGGCGGCCATCGAGAAGTATCGTGACCTTATGGAGTTCACAGAGATCGTTCCGGTCTCTGCCGCGCGTGCCCGAAACATTGACGAACTGAAAAAGGTGATTTTTCAGTACCTTCCGGAAGGGCCTCGTTACTATGATGAGGATACCGTGACCGACCAGACGATGCGTGAGATCGCGGGTGAGCTGATCCGTGAGCAGGCGCTTCGGAAGCTGAAGGATGAGGTGCCACATGGCATCGCGGTGCTGATCGACGAGATGCACCAGCGGAAGACCGGCATCTGGGACATCAAGGCGACCATCGTCTGCGAGCGGGATGCGCATAAGGGTATCATCATCGGAAAGGGCGGCGCGATGCTGAAGCGCATCGGTACCGGTGCCCGTATCCAGATCGAGCGTATGACGGAGGATAAGGTGAATCTCCAGCTTTTCGTCAAGGTACGAAAGGACTGGCGTGATTCGGATACCTTCCTGAAGAACTACGGCTTTAAGGACGAGACCTGAGCGCCATGCAGGAGGAACTTGTTTTTCACGGGCTGGTGCTGAACTCGGCCTCGTCCCGTGATTTTGATAAGCGGCTCTGTGTTCTCACGAAGGAGCAGGGAAAGATCACCGTCTGGGCGTCGGGCGCGAAGAAGCCGGGTTCCCCGCTCATGGCGGCGACACGGAATTTCGTCTTCGGTGCGTTCAGCGTGACGAAGGGAAGGGCCGGCTATAATCTCCGCTCGGTGAAGGTGAACGAGTATTTCGAGGACATCGCGCTGGATCTCGTCAACGCCTGCTACGGTTCGTATCTGCTGGAGCTGGCGGAGCTCGTCGCCCAGGAGAATCTTCCGGCGGAGGAGCTGGTGAATCTCATCTACCTGTCGCTCCGGGCGATTCTGAAGGAGAGTATCCCGAACGAGCTGGTACGGCGTATCTACGAGCTTCGGGTGCTCCTTTTAAATGGCGAGTACACAGAGCTTCCGCCACTCGAGGCCTCCGACGCCTGCTGCTATGCCTGGCAGTATGTACTGGAGTCGCCGCTCACGAAGCTCTACACCTTCACGCTGACCCCGGGCGTACTCATTGAGTTTTCGCAGAACGTGGATCTCGTGCTCCGCGACGCGTTGCCGTACCACTTCCGCTCGCTCGATATCCTGAAAGCACTGTGACGCGACGTCTGTTTGTACGGGCGCAAAAACAGGCAGGGGCTGGATTTTTCGACGGTCCCGATGTATAGTTGGATGAAGCGTCTATCGGCGCAGTACTGATTAACTTTATTCTTGGTCGCACTCCGGCGACAGAAAGAGGAAAACATGCCAAAGAATTACACCATGGACACCATCGTTTCTCTTGCGAAGTCAAGAGGTTTTGTTTATCCGGGTTCTGAGATCTACGGTGGTCTCGCAAATACCTGGGACTACGGCAATCTCGGCGTTGAGTTAAAGAACAACGTAAAGAGAGCCTGGTGGAAGAAATTTATTCAGGAGTCCAAATATAACGTCGGTATCGACTGCGCGATCCTGATGAATCCGCAGACCTGGGTCGCATCCGGACATCTCGCATCCTTCTCCGATCCGCTGATGGACTGTAAGGAGTGTCACGAGCGTTTCCGAGCAGATAAGCTGATCGAGGATTTCGCAGAGGCAAACGGTATCGATATCGGTGGTTCCGCGGATGCGATGTCGAAGGAAGAGATGGAAGCATTCATCGAGGAACATCAGGTTCCATGTCCTACCTGCGGTAAGCATAACTTCACCGGTATCCGTCAGTTCAACCTTATGTTCAAGACCTTCCAGGGCGTTACAGAGGATGCGAAGAATGCCGTATATCTCCGTCCGGAGACCGCACAGGGTATCTTCGTAAACTTCAAGAATGTACAGCGTTCTTCCCGTAAGAAACTTCCGTTTGGTATCGGTCAGATCGGTAAGTCCTTCCGTAACGAGATCACACCGGGTAACTTTACCTTCCGTACGAGAGAGTTCGAGCAGATGGAGCTCGAGTTCTTCTGTAAGCCGGATACGGACCTCGAGTGGTTTGCA
Organism: Oribacterium sp. Sow4_G1_1; assembly: GCF_052116105.1. Classification (NCBI taxonomy): domain Bacteria; kingdom Bacillati; phylum Bacillota; class Clostridia; order Lachnospirales; family Lachnospiraceae; genus Oribacterium; species Oribacterium sp. Sow4_G1_1. The sequence goes on along the minus strand of NZ_JBQKLS010000019.1, from coordinate 22,286 downwards.
TACTGGAAGCAGTTCTGCCTTGACTGGCTGCTTTCGCTCGGCATTCCGAAGGATATGCTTCGTGCCAGAGACCACTCTCCGGAGGAGCTCTGCTTCTATTCGAAGGCAACCACCGATCTCGAGTTCACCTTCCCGTTTGGCTGGGGTGAGCTCTGGGGTATCGCGGACAGAACCGATTACGATCTCGGACAGCACGAGAAGACCTCCGGTCAGGATATGACCTACTTCGATGAGGAGACCAACACGCATTACATCCCGTATGTTATTGAGCCGTCCCTCGGTGCGGATCGTGTCACCCTTGCCTTCCTCTGCGCAGCATATGATGTGGAAGAGCTGGAGGGTGGCGATGAGCGTACCGTCCTTCGTTTCCATCCGGCCATCGCACCTGTAAAGGTAGGTATCCTTCCGCTTTCGAAGAAGCTGGCAGAGCCGGCACAGGCCATCCATGATGAGCTTGCGAAGTACTGGAACGTCGAGTACGACGACCGTGGAAACATCGGTAAGCGTTACAGAAGACAGGATGAGATCGGTACACCGTACTGCGTAACCTATGATTTCGATTCGGAGAACGATCACTGCGTCACGATCCGTGAGCGTGATTCCATGGCACAGGAGCGTATTCCGATCGATCAGCTGAAGAGCTACTTCGAGGAGAAGCTCGCATTCTAAGTTTTTATAGCGTCTGAATAGAGGCCCATCCCGGGATTCGGGGTGGGCCTTTTGGTAAACGGAGTGTTTGGGCTCTCGACGGAGGTTTACTTCACAAATTCGTAACATATGGAAATTATAATATAATCCTGTATAGTAGAAGAGGATTGAAACAGGAGAGAATGCTTATGAAGCATATAGGACTGATGGGGCGTGTGGGCGTCAGCTTCTTCGTCAGCACGGTGCTGCCACTGGTGCTGATGTTTCTGATGTTCCGCGGAGACATCACGATGGGAACGAATATGGCGATTCTGATTCTTGCAGGTCTTTTTCTGATCTGCTGGATCTATATGGGGATCGTGCGTCCGGTCGATGAGCTGAAGGCGGCGGCGAAGCGCATCGAGTCCGGAGATCTCGATTTCACGCTGGAAGCAGAGACGAACGACGAGTTCGGTGAGCTGATGCAGGCCTTCGATGAGATGCGGATTCGTCTCAAGGAAACCCAGGAGGAGAAGATACGAAACGATACAGCCAACCGTGAGCTGGTCTCCAACATTGCCCATGATCTGAAGACGCCGCTGACGGCGATCAAGGGCTACAGCGAGGGCCTGCTCGATGGGGTCGCCAGCAGTCCGGAGATGCAGCGGAAGTATATTCGGACCATCAACAACAAGGCGGCGGAGATGGATCGCCTGATCGACGAGCTGCGCTACTATGTGAAGGTCGAGTCGGATAAGATCCCGTATGATTTTCAGCATATCTGTGTGAAGGATTATTTCCAGGACTGTGCGGAGGAGATCGGACTCGATATGGATTCGCAGGGAATCCGATTCAGCTATCGCAATACGATCGACCCGGAGGTGGAGATGATCGCGGATCCGGAGCAGCTCCGGAAGGTGATCAGTAACATCATTTCGAATTCTGTGAAATATATGGATAAGGAAGAAAAGGAGATCGCGCTGAGTCTGGAGGATGCCGGGGATTTCATCCAGGTGAATATCCGGGATAACGGAAAGGGCATCTCCCGCTCGGATCTGCCGTATATTTTCCAGCGTTTCTTCCGGGCGGACAGCTCGCGCAATTCGATGAAGGGGGGATCCGGTATCGGCCTTTCCATCGTGAAGAAGATCATAGAGGACAGTGGCGGACGGATCTGGGCGAGCTCGAAGGAGGGCGAGGAAACCACGATTCATTTCGTTTTACGTAAATACATCAAGAGCCCGAAGGAGGCGTAAACTATGGATGAGGATAAGAAGAACATACTGATTATAGAGGATGAGCAGTCGATTGCGGAGCTGGAGCGGGATTATCTGGAGATTTCCGGCTTTTCCGTCGATATCGCATCCGATGGTGATACCGGTCTTCAGAAGGCACTGGAGGGCGACTATGCACTCATCATCCTGGATCTGATGCTGCCGGGAAAGGACGGCTTCCAGGTATGTAAGGAGGTCCGGGAGATGAAGGATATACCGATCATCATCGTTTCTGCACGGAAGGATGATATCGATAAGATCCGAGGGCTTGGTCTCGGTGCCGATGATTATGTGACGAAGCCGTTTTCTGCTTCGGAGATGGTGGCACGGGTGAAGGCGCACATGGCACGGTATGCACGTCTCGTCGGCAGCGGCCGGGAGGAGAGCGGGGTCATCGAGATTCATGGACTGAAGATCGATCCGAGTGCCCGCCGCGTATTCGTGAACGGAGAGGAGCGGACCTTTACGACGAAGGAGTTCGACCTTCTCTACTTCCTCGCCTCGCATCCGAATCATGTATACACGAAGGCGGAGCTCTTCAAGGAGATCTGGAAGATGGATTCCGTCGGTGACATCGCGACCGTCACGGTGCATATCAAGAAGATCCGCGAGAAGATCGAGATGGATTCTGCGAAGCCACAGTATATCGAAACCATCTGGGGTGTCGGATACCGCTTTAAGGTCTGACCGTGAGCTGTCCAGATTTATAAAGCCTTTGAAATTCTTTGATTTACGATGGAATTTCTTAGGCTTTTTTGTGTGGGAAAAATAATTCACGATGTAAACGTTTACATTTTCTGTTCAGACTTTACTAACAATTTTTCCTAAAGTATAATTCGAATAGAGATTTTTCCTCGACATGGGTTAAATCGTATGAGTCGTTTTGCAGAGATCGCCGTCCATGTGTACGGCCTTTTTTTAAGAGATGCACTCATCAACATACATAGGATTAGGAGGATAAGCGATGGCTAAGAAATGGGTTTACTTGTTCACGGAGGGTAACGCAGACATGCGTGAGCTTCTGGGTGGTAAGGGTGCAAACCTTGCAGAGATGACCAATATCGGTCTCCCGGTTCCACAGGGCTTCACCATCACGACAGAGGCCTGCACACAGTACTACGAGGACGGTCGTGAGATCAATGCGGAGATCATGGGTCAGATCGACGAGCATATCGAAAAGATGGAGGAGATTACCGGTAAGAAGTTCGGTGATCACGAGAATCCGCTTCTGGTATCGGTACGTTCCGGTGCACGTGCTTCCATGCCGGGTATGATGGACACCATTCTGAACCTTGGTCTTAACGAGGACGTTGTAAAGGTTCTTTCTGAGAAGTCCGGTAACCCACGTTGGGCATGGGATTCCTACAGAAGATTTATTCAGATGTACTCAGATGTCGTTATGGAAGTTTCCAAGAGCGAGTTTGAGAAGCTGATCGATAAGAAGAAGGAAGAGAAGGGTGTAAAGCTCGATGTCGAGCTGAGCGCAGAGGATCTTCATGATCTCGCAGAGCAGTTCAAGGCGAAGTATAAGGAAGCACTCGGTGAGGACTTCCCGGCAGACCCGAAGGCACAGCTCTATGGCGCAATCAAGGCCGTATTCCGTTCATGGGATAACCCACGTGCAAACGTTTATCGTCGTGACAATGATATCCCATATTCCTGGGGTACTGCTGTAAACGTACAGTCCATGGCATTCGGTAACATGGGTGATGACTGTGGTACCGGTGTAGCCTTCACGAGAGATCCGGCTACCGGTGCAAAGGGCCTCTTCGGTGAGTTCCTTACGAACGCACAGGGCGAGGACGTTGTCGCAGGTGTTCGTACGCCGATGCACATCCAGGAGATGGAGCAGAAGTTCCCGGAGGCATTCGCAGAGTTCGTAAAGGTATGCGAGACCCTCGAGAAGCATTATAGAGATATGCAGGATATGGAGTTTACCGTTGAGCACGGTAAGCTGTACATGCTGCAGACCAGAAATGGTAAGAGAACCGCACAGGCTGCGCTGAAGATCGCCTGCGACCTCGTATATGAGGGCATGAGAAGCGAGAAGGAAGCCGTTGCGATGATCGATCCACGTAACCTCGATACACTTCTTCACCCGCAGTTCGATAAGGATGCGCTGAAGGCAGCGGTTCCGATGGGTAAGGGCCTCGGTGCTTCCCCAGGAGCGGCATGTGGTAAGGTCGTCTTCACTGCAGAGGATGCAGAGGCGTGGAACGCACGTGGCGAGAAGGTGATTCTCGTTCGTCTCGAGACTTCCCCAGAGGATATCACAGGTATGAAGTCTTCCGAGGGTATCCTGACCGTTCGTGGCGGTATGACCAGCCATGCAGCCGTTGTTGCCCGTGGTATGGGTGAGTGCTGCGTATCCGGCTGCGGTGATATCGTGATGGATGAGGAGAACAAGAAGTTCACACTCGGCGGAAAGACCATCAAGGAGGGAGATTTCATTTCCATCGATGGTACAACCGGTAACATCTACGAGGGTAAGATCGCTACCGTAGATGCTCAGATTTCCGGCGACTTCGGTCGTATCATGGGCTGGGCTGATAAGTATAGAAAGCTCGGCGTAAGAACCAACGCGGATACACCGCGCGATGCTGCAAAGGCACGTGAGCTCGGTGCGGAGGGTATCGGCCTCTGCCGTACAGAGCACATGTTCTTCGACCCGGAGAGAATCGAAGCATTCCGTGAGATGATCTGCTCCGATACGGTTGAAGAGCGTAAGAAGGCACTCGAGAAGATCGAGCCGTATCAGCAGGATGACTTCAGACAGCTCTTCGAGGCGATGGAAGGCAACCCTGTTACCATTCGTTTCCTGGATCCGCCTCTTCACGAGTTCGTTCCGACCACGGAGCCGGAGATCAAGGCACTTGCAGAGAAGATGGGCAAGACGGTTGAGCAGATCAAGGCGATCATTACCGGTCTCCACGAGTTCAACCCGATGATGGGTCACAGAGGATGCCGTCTGACCGTAACCTATCCTGAGATCGCAGTTATGCAGACACAGGCGATCATCCGTGCAGCCATCGAGGTAAAGAAAGCACATGCTGACTGGAACCTCGTTCCGGAGATCATGATTCCGCTCGTTGGCGAGGTGAAGGAGTTCAAGTTCGTGAAGGACATCGTCGTAAAGACCGCAGACGAGGAAATCGCAGCGGCTGGCGTAGAGCTCAAGTATGAGGTTGGTACCATGATCGAGATCCCGAGAGCTGCTCTTACAGCTGACGAGATCGCTGCAGAGGCTGATTTCTTCTGCTTCGGTACAAACGACCTTACACAGATGACCTTCGGCTTCTCACGTGATGATGCCGGTAAGTTCCTGAACAGCTACTATGACACCAAGATCTACGAGCAGGATCCGTTCGCAAAGCTCGATCAGAAGGGTGTTGGTAAGCTCATGGATATGTCACTGAAGCTTGGTAAGCCGGTGAACCCGAACCTCCACTGCGGTATCTGCGGCGAGCACGGCGGCGATCCTTCTTCTGTAGAGTTCTGCCACAACATCGGCCTCGACTATGTATCCTGCTCACCGTTCCGTGTACCGGTAGCAAGACTTGCAGCAGCACAGGCTGAGATCAACAATCCGAGAAAGTAATTTCACAGGATCGTGGATTAAATAAGTGATGATAAACACCGGAGACTGTCCTCGACATTCTCCGGTGTTTTATATCGTACACAGGTATGGACAGGGGGGAATTATGGCTGGAGATCATAGCGGACTAAATAAAGAAGAAATGAAAAACATCGCGCTGATCGGTTTTATGGGTGCCGGAAAAACGACAGTATCACATGCACTCAGAGCACTGTATGGACTGACAGAGATCGATACGGATCAGGAAATCGTGCGCCAGGAGGGACGCCCGATTACGGAGATTTTTGCGACGGATGGAGAGGCGTATTTCCGGCAGCTTGAGCACGACGTGGTGCTGCGTTTTCAGGATGTGCATGCGGCGGTGATCTCCTGTGGCGGGGGTCTCGTGATGAATCCGGAAAATGTTAAAAATCTGCGTACATCCTGCATCATTGTTTTTCTGACGGCGACCCCGGAGACGACGCTCCTTCGGGTGAAGGATTCTGCGGATCGTCCGATCCTGAACGGACATATGGATGTCGCGTATATCCGTATGTTGCAGGAGAAGCGCCGGCCGGCGTATGAGGCGGCAGCGGATATATGCGTCGCGACGGACGGGAAGGATGTGGAGACGATCTGCTGTGAAATTATGCAGAAAATGAAGGATTACTCATAATTATATAAATAGTACAGGACCGCGTTATTGTGTTGAAAAGTGCGCAATAACGCGGTTTTTGTATGCTGCTTTTGGCGCTTATTCTGCGCCAGTTTATAATTTTTTTATAATTTTGTTGCGAAATTAACGAAGCTATAATATAATTTTCACGAATAAGACATATTCCACTTGCGAATAATCGTCATGTTTTACACAGATTGTGAGGATAGAAAATGAATCATCAGGAAGTGAATAAGGAACTGCTCCATTTTCTGGATCATAGCCCGAATGCATTTTATGCAGTAGCCAATATGCAGAAGGAACTCGAGGACGCCGGTTTCACCCGCCTCTATGAGGGCTGCCCGTGGACACTGTCCGAGGGCCATGGCTACTATGTGACACGGAACGATTCGGCCATCATCGCCTTTCGTATACCGGAGGGTGAGTATAAGGGCTTCCAGATCATGGCGAGCCACTGCGATTCACCGGTTTTTAAGATCAAGACGAACGCAGAGATCGTCGTGGACAACAGCTATGTCAAGCTGAATGTCGAGAAGTATGGCGGTATGCTCTGTGCACCATGGCTGGATCGTCCGCTTTCCGTTGCCGGTCGTGTAGTCGTTCAGACGGAGGAGGGCATCGCGACGAAGCTGGTCAATGTTGATCGGGATCTTCTCATCATTCCGAACGTGGCGATCCATATGAATCGTCAGGTCAATGACGGTTATGCATTTAATGCACAGGTGGATATGCTGCCGCTGTTCTGTGAGCAGGGTGAGGAGAAGAACCAGTTCATGCAGCTGATCGCAGACGAGGCAGCTGTGCAGGTGGAGGACATCCTGGATACGGATCTCTTCCTGTATAACCGCATGAAGGGAACGACGCTCGGCCTCCATGGCGAGTTCATCGCAAGTGGACGTCTGGATGATCTCCAGTGTGCATTTGCATCTCTGAAGGGCTTCCTCGCGGCCGAGCTGAAACAGTCCATCGCTGTTCACTGTGTCTATGATAACGAGGAGGTCGGCTCCGGTACGAAACAGGGTGCCGCCAGCACCTTCCTGAAAGATACACTCCAGCGCATCAGCCGCGCGATGGGACGCAGCGAGGAGCAGTACCTCATGAGCATCGCTTCGAGCTTCATGGTATCTGCAGATAATGCACATGCCGTGCATCCGAACCATGCCGAGAAGGCAGATCCGACCAACCGCCCGTATATGAACCGGGGAATCGTCATCAAGTACAGCGCGAACCAGAAGTATACGACCGATGGTGTTTCCGGCGCTGTGATGCGCGCGATCTGTAAGAAGGCAGCTGTGCCATGTCAGACCTTCACCAACCGCTCCGATATGCTCGGCGGCTCGACGCTGGGAAATATTTCGCAGGCGCAGGTTGCGCTGAACACCGTCGATATCGGACTGCCACAGCTCGCGATGCACTCTCCGTATGAGACGGCCGGTGCGCGGGATACCGCGTATCTGATCGAGGCGGCGCGGGTACTGTTCAGCTCGAGCTTTGAAGGAAACGGGGACGGCAATTACAGACTGATCTTCTGATCATGATCATGTGTGGATGAGCCCGTGGAACAGGCGAATGCTGATCACCGGGCTTTCAAAACAAAGCGAAATCTGAATTCGTTTCGCTAAACAACAAAAAAGGAGTATACATATGGATTCAAAACACATTAAATGGACGACGCTCGCGTTCATGGCGTTTTCGACGGTCTGGGGCTTCGGAAATGTACTGAACGGCTTCATCTACTTCAACGGTATCCAGGTTATTTTCAGCTGGATCCTCATGTTTGCGCTTTACTTCGTACCATACGCACTGATGGTCGGTGAGCTGGGTTCCGCATTTAAGGAGTCCGGTGGTGGTGTGAGCTCATGGATTCTGAAGACGACAGGACCGAAGCTTGCGTACTATGCAGGCTGGACCTACTGGGCATGCCATATCACCTACATCGCAAGTAAGTCCTCCGGTGGTCTGAAGGCATTGAGCTGGGCTGTGTTCCGTAACGCGGAAGCATACGATACCTTCCCTACACTGGCAGTACAGCTGATCACCTTCTGTATCCTGATTCTGTTCTGCTATATCGCAAGCCGTGGTCTGAACCCGCTGAAGAAGATGGCGACACTGGCAGGTACCAGCATGTTCATCATGTCCATCCTCTACATCATCATGATGTTCGGTGCGCGTGCCATCAATCCGGCTTCTTCCTTCGTGACACTGGATTTCAGTGCGAAGAACCTGATTCCGACCTTCGACTGGAAGTACTTCACCTCCCTGTCCATCCTGGTTTTCGCTGTCGGTGGCTGTGAGAAGATCTCTCCGTATGTTAATAAGGTAGAGAACCCGAGCAAGGGCTTCCCGCGTGCGATGATTAGCCTGGCGATCATGGTTGTGATCTGTGCGATTCTCGGTACCATCGCGATGGGCATGATGTTCGATCCGACCATCATCAACGAGTCCAAGGAGAGCTTCAACTCCTATAACTCGAACGGTTCCTACTGGGCATTCCAGAGACTGGGCGAGTACTATCATATGGGTGACAGCCTGATGATCATTTACGCACTCTGCAACGCGGTAGGTCAGCTTTCCACGCTTGTCATCAGTATCGATGCACCGCTTCGTATGCTGTTTGACAACGAGGATGCGCGTGAGTTTATCCCGTCGAAGCTTCTCAGACAGAATGATAAGGGTGCCTATGTCAACGGTATCAAGATGGTTGCGGTTCTTTCCGGTGCTATCATCCTCGTACAGTCCTTCGTTCCTGGTGCAGCGACCGTTCTGAAGCAGCTCACCAAGCTGAACTCCGTATGTATGCCGATGCGTTATCTCTGGGTATTTGCAGCGTACATCGCACTTCGTAAGGCGGAGGACAGGTTCAAGCCGGAGTATCGTTTCGTGAAGAATCATAACGTGGCTATGTTCTTCGGCTGCTGGTGCTTCTTCGTGACCGCGGCGAGCTGTCTGCTCGGTGTTTATGATGAAGACCTGTTCACCATGTGTCTCAACATCATCACACCGTGCGTACTGACAGCACTCGGTATCATCCTTCCGATTCTGAAGAAGAGAGAGGATGCAGCGAAGGCCTGATCCTTCAGATGCTGAAAGAGAGGATGCAGCGAAAGGCATCATGGCGTATGCCCGGAAAGCATCTACAGGAAAACAGATACAAAATGCTTTGCCAGGATGTAGAGAAATCTGCATCTTGGCAAATTTTGACAAGAAAAGTGAACCGGTTTACCGCAACATTCACAAACTTTGTGAAGAGTGCCTGTGAAGGCTTGAACCGGGGTACCAAATCAACTATGATGATGCTGGTATGGATGTATTCAGGCATCGTGCCTGAGAACATAGAAGTAAGAAAAATGGAAGAAAAAGGAGATTTGTTATGGCTGGAATTCTTGATAAGTTCAGACTTGATGGCAAGGTTGCATGGGTAACCGGCGCATCCTATGGACTGGGTCTAGCATATGCGAAGGCATTTGCTGAGGCTGGCGCAAAGAAGGTCGTTTTCAATGATATCAATCAGGAGCTCGTAGACAGAGGTATCGCAGAGTACCAGAAGCTCGGCATCGATGCATACGGTGTCGTATGTGATGTTACGAACGAGGAGCAGGTAAACGCACTCGTGAAGGATATCGAGGAGAAGTTCGGTGGTGTTGATATCCTGGTAAATAATGCCGGCATCATCAAGAGAATCCCGATGGTTGAGATGACGAAGCAGCAGTGGGATCAGGTTATTAATGTCGATCTCACCGGTCCTTTCCTCTGCGCAAAGGCTGTCCTTCCAGGCATGATCAAGAAGGGCTACGGCAAGATCATCAACGCATGCTCCATGATGTCTGAGCTTGGTCGTGAGACGGTATCTGCTTATGCAGCTGCCAAGGGCGGCCTCAAGATGCTCACAAAGAACATCTGCTCTGAGTATGGTCAGTACAACATTCAGTGTAACGCGATCGGACCTGGCTACATCGCTACTCCGCAGACTGCTCCGCTTCGTGCAAAGCAGGCAGACGGTTCCATGGCTCCGTTTGATCGTTTCATCCGTTCGAAGACACCTGCACAGCGCTGGGGCGAGACAGAGGACCTCGAGGGTCTCGCTGTATTCCTCGCTTCTCCGGCATCTGACTTCATCAACGGTCAGGTCATATACATCGATGGTGGTATCCTCGCGTACATCGGTCAGGATCCTAGCCAGCTCGATGAGTCCAAGTTCCAGGACGTTACAGGCGTTGAGGATATCAAGGTAGCAGATCACTGATCTTGGTTTTCTGGATACGTTCACGAGAGACTGCTGCGGCAGTCTCTCGTTTTCTTTTAGTAGAAAATATGCTACACTGCATGAGAGAAGGCAGACAGGAAAACCAGGAGGTTTATATATGGCAGATTATACTGAAAGAGCCAACCAGAAGCTGGTTGACGCGATCCATGCACTGAAGGCATCAAATGGTGAAAACACAGGTGCGGAGCAGATCGTGATGGAGGAGATGGCGGGTGCTGAGTTCATCATGCCGGTACGTATCGTCGGCGAGAAGGCACGTGAGCGTAAGCTTCTGTATGGTGTCACCGCAAACAAGGACGGTGCACACTTCTACATGGTATTCACGAGCCGGGCAAATCTGAAGGCATGGTTTAAGAGCGAGCCGGTACAGAGCGTGAAGCACAGCTTCGAGGAGGCGGCCGATATCGCGATGAACGATCGGCAGATCTACGGCTTCGTTCTGAACCCGGGTACGGATGATTTCATCGTCGCCCGTGAGATGATCATCGATCTTCGCACGAAGATCAAGGGCGCTGAGCTCGGACTCGAGGGTGAGAAGTCCAGCGCAGACGAAGACATCATTTTCAAGAATGTCCGGGAGGATCAGACGACAGCGGATCTTCTGAATGCACTGACCGGTGCGATGCGGAGCGATCGTAATGTGGCGGCGGGGTACATCCGTGACATGGTCCGCAATGGACACACGGATTACTGCGTTATCGTTCGTCACATCGGTTCGATGGATGAGACCTTCCCGAGACTGATGGCAGCGGCACGTCGTGCCAGCCGTGGACGCTCTGTGGCACTTCTGTCGGCACGTGCGCCGATCGCGGCGAAGGCGATCGAGGGTCAGCAGCCGTTCTATCAGAGAGCGTTTAAGATCGTCGAGCAGTAAGCCGGAAGCAGCAGGCATTGATTCCTTCTGAATGGGGAAAATGCATGAAAATGACGGATCAGGCGAAAGGAGGGGCGGATGGCGGAGTTGACACATGTGGATCACCGTGCGTTCGGACCGCTGTATGATGCGGATTCGGAGGTGCTGGTGCTGGGCTCGATTCCTTCGCCGAAGTCGCGGGAAATGAAGTTCTACTACGGACATCCGCAGAATCGTTTCTGGAGGGTTATGGCGACAGTGCTGGCGGAGACATTGCCCGAAAGTGTCGAGGAGAAGTCCGCGATGATGCGGCGTCACCACATCGCCCTCTGGGATGCGCTGAGTGAGTGCGATATCGTGGGCGCATCGGATGCCAGCATCCGAAATCCGGTTCCGACGGACATCGAGGGACTCCTGAAGAAGACGAAGATCACGCGCATCTTCTGCACGGGTGCGAGCTCGTATAAGTACTATGAAAAGTATCAGTACCCGCGGACCGGTATCCATGCGGTGAAGCTTTCGTCGACGTCGCCGGCGAACTGTGCGGTATCTTTTGAGCGTCTGGTGACGGAATATCAGCAGATCATCGCAAATAATTCTTGACTTACTTATGTAAGGAAATGTATTATGGGCATATTACATAACAGTTACTGTTAGGAAAGAGGTATTTCTATGAAGCATATTATGACATTAAACACAAGAGATATGAAGAGATCCGAGGAGAAGGGCGGCTGTGGCGAGTGCCAGACATCCTGCCAGTCTGCTTGCAAGACCAGCTGTGGTATCGCTAACCAGCAGTGTGAGAACAAGAACGCTTAATATCAGGTTCGTGTATCGACCGGGGCATGAACAGCCCCGGTTTTTTATTGCTTATCGATTTTGGTTTTTTGTATCGATTTTCTGATCGTTTTTCGATCATTAGAGTAGGAGATTTCATGATTCATCAGTATAAACTCAATGGTTATAACATCGTTCTCGATGTATACAGCGCAAGCGTTCATGTGACCGACGACCTGGCTTATGACGCGATCCATCTGATCGACAGCGGCATGAGTGAGGAGGCGGCGACGGAAGAGCTTCGCACGGTGCATCCGGAAGCATCGGCGGAGGAGCTCGCGGATACCTTCGCGGATATCCATGAGCTGACGGAGCAGGGAAAGCTCTTTACGAAGGATGTCTATGAGAAGGCCGCCGGCTATCTCAAGCAGCAGTCCACGGTGGTGAAGGCACTCTGTCTCCTCGTGGCACATACCTGTGATCTGAACTGCAGCTACTGCTTCGCATCCCAGGGAAAGTTTCATGGTAAGGAAGGGATCATGACCATCGAGACCGCAAAGCGTGCGATCGACTTCCTGGTAGAGAATTCCGGCAACCGTCGGAATCTCGAGGTCGATTTCTTCGGTGGTGAGCCGCTGCTGAACTTTGAGCTCTGTAAGGAAACCGTGGCGTACGCGCGTTCCATCGAGAAGGCGCACAATAAGAACTTCCGCTTCACGCTGACGACAAACGGTGTCAAGCTGACAGACGAGGTCATCGAGTGGGCGAATAAGGAGTGCTACAATGTCGTTCTTTCACTGGATGGACGGAAGGAGGTCCATGACCGCTTCCGTGTCGATCGTGCAGGTCGCGGCTCCTATGACCGTATCGTGCCGAACTTCCAGAAGTTCGTCGAGTCCCGTGGTGATAAGAGCTACTATATGCGCGGAACCTTCTCCCACTACAACACGGATTTTACAAACGATATCTTCCACATGGCGGATGATCTCGGCTTCTCCGAGCTCTCTATGGAGCCGGTTGTCACCGATCCGTCCAGCCCGAGTGCGCTGACCGAGGAGGACCTTCCGGTTCTGTACGAGCAGTATGAGATTCTCGCGAAGGATATGCTGCGTCGTGAGAAGGACGGTAAGCCGATCACCTTCTATCATTACATGATCGATCTCGAGCACGGTCCATGCGTGTACAAGCGTGTGTCCGGCTGTGGTTCAGGAACGGAGTATATGGCCGTGACTGCCTGGGGCGACCTCTATCCTTGCCATCAGTTCGTAAACGATCCGGAGTATAAGCTCGGTAACATCTGGGATGGTGTGCAGCATGAGAACATCCGTGATGAGTTTAAGGAGTGTAATGTTTACTCCCGTCCGGAGTGTAAGGAGTGCTGGGCACGTATGTACTGTGCCGGCGGCTGCGCAGCCAATGCCCTGCATGCTACCGGTGATATCCACGGTGTCTATGAGTATGGCTGTAAGCTCTTCCGTAAGCGGATGGAGTGTGCGCTCATGATGAAGGTAGCGGAGGCCGAGATGGCTCAGGAAGCAGATGAAGAAGCATAATCTGAAAGATCAGCTGGATCAGTATCTGAATCAACAGTATTATCCGATGCATATGCCGGGACATAAGCGCCGCGTGGCGGTCGTACCGGAGTGTGTTCTGCGTTATGATCTGACGGAGGTCTCCGGGACGGATGACCTCCACCATGCGTCGGGGATCCTGAAGGACGCCATGGCACGAACGAGTGCACTGCATGGCGCGGACCGAAGCTGGTATCTGGTCAATGGAAGCACCTGCGGGAATCTCGCAGGTGTTTCTGCTATCGTGCCCTATGATGGAGAACTGATCGTCGCGCGAAACTGCCATCGTTCGGTGTTCCATGCGATCGAGCTTCGCCATGCGCATCCGCACTGGCTCTGGCCATCCATGGATCCGGCAACCGGCATTTTCGACAGCATCCGGCCGGAGGCGGTGGAAGCACTGCTCGACGAGTATCCGGAGAGCCGCGCGGTGGTACTGACGAGTCCGAGCTATGAGGGCGTGGTTTCGGATATCCGGCGCATCGCGGATCTCTGTCATCTGCATGGGATCCCGCTGATGGTGGATGAAGCACATGGCGCGCATCTCGGCCTCATGCCGGAGGCGGGCTTCCCGGACAGTGCGACCCGCCAGGGCGCGGACATCAGTGTGCAGTCAGCACACAAAACCCTGCTGGGCATGACGCAGACGGCGTATCTTCATCTGCGTGGAGAGCGGGTATCGGAAAGCGTCATCGAGGAAAAGCTGTCGATCTTTGAAAGCTCTTCGCCATCGTATCCGCTGATGCTGTCGCTGGCGGGCTGTACCGAATGGATGGAGCAGGAGGGACGGCAGTGCTTTATGGACTGGGCAGCAGCACTTCGGGCCTTTGATGAAACGATCCGGTCACTTCGACACCTGCGCGTGCTCTGCCATGGTGAAGATACGGTGAATGCACATGCGTTTTATGCATTTGATCAGAGTAAGCTCGTGATCGACTGCAGCGCAACGCGGCTCAGCGGCTATGCGCTGATGGATCTCCTGCGGATGTACTTTCACTATGAGCTGGAGATGGCGCAGCCGGGCTATGCGCTCGCGATGACCGGGCCGGGCGATGATTTTGCGGAGCTTCCGCGTTTCGCAGAGGCGCTGCGGATGATCGACCAGGTACTGGATGAGGATGAAAATGCAGATTCGGTACGCACTTTGGTGGATGGCACGTGGACGGATGTGGATATGTCCGCCTTGAGAGAAGCCGTACGGAGAAAATGTGCGACCGATACGATGGCGGAAGTGCGAAACAGCGCTGAATCGGCACGCCTCGCGATGGTGGACATCCCGAGCCTGCAGGAGGCGACACCGAAGGAAATGGTACAGACTCCGTGCGAGGCGGTGGAAGCGGCTGTGGAGATGGTGCCGGTCGCGGCGCTCCAGGGACGCGTTTCCGGAGAGTATGTCTATAGCTACCCACCTGGGATTCCACTTCTGGTACCGGGGGAACGCATCACCGAGGCGATGGTCCGCTACCTGCAGCAGGCAGATAAGCGATATGATGAACTTCGTTATTCGCGCTCGGAAGCTGTGCCTGGAAGGGTCGCCTGTCTCACGCAGGTATGAAGTGCTCCTGCTGTCTGTGATAAAAATATATAAACAGGCTGAAAAACCGGTGGCGATGCCGCCGGTTTTTCAGCATCTTACGTAAAAGCATGCGGATGTGCAATTTTTTGCATAGCTGCATGCTATCTTTATACCTGTAAGGCAAACATACATTTTTAGAACAAATATTTGCAAACGACTGTTTACAAAACAAACGTACCGTGTTATGACGTGGATAGTTGATGAAGGAGGCAGAGCACATGAGAATTAATCTGAAAACTTTCGAGCTGGTAGCGATGATTATTTTAGGGATGGGCGTGATGGCATCCCTGTGTGAGTTCCACCAGGTGCGCTGGATCGGTTATGTCCTGAGCGCGGGCAGTGTGTATCTGCTGTATGAGATCGACCGGGAGCGTGCGCGCCAGCGTCATCGCGCGGCGTTTTACAGACGCATGGGACGGATCGTGGAGTCCAGACTGGCGGATACGATCTGAGAGAAGATCGGCAGGCTCTGTCAGAAAAACCAGCTGAAGCTGCATCATATGATATATACGCGCCCACCGCTGCATGAAAAAGTGCAGTGCTGGGCGCGTTCTGTTTTTTGAAGAGATGGAGAAACTACAGGATGTTGATGCCGTGTCTGTATCCGAGACGTTGCCATCTGGAGAAGATGGTTTAAGTGCGAATAAAAATCATGTTATAATGTCCGTGCTGGAAAAAACGTCATTATAACAGAAAAAACGAGGGCAGGATCATGGCAGCAGGTAGCGAGAGAGGCTGTCGAGCGTTGCCTGCGGAAAAAGTGAGAAAGGTTTTTATATATGAAAATAGTAGAGAAAATCACGCAGGAGCTCGGACTGAAGACCTGGCAGACGGAGGCGGTCATCCGACTGATCGATGAGGGAAATACGATCCCGTTTATCGCACGTTACCGCAAGGAGGCGACGGGTGCGATGCACGATGACGTGCTGCGTGCCTTCGATGAGCGTCTGCGTTATCTTCGGAATCTGGAGGAGCGGAAGGAGACGATTCTCGCCTCGATCGAGGAGCAGGGAAAGCTGACGGCTGCCCTGCGGAAGGAAATCGAGGAAGCAGAGACGGCGGTGAAGCTCGAGGATATCTACCGTCCATATAAGCCGAAGCGTCGCACCCGTGCGATGATCGCCCGTGAGCGTGGCTTGGAACCGTTGGCGCTTTACATTCTCTCGGGGCAGGGGAAGCCGGCGGTTCCGGTGGAGGCGGAGAAGTATGTCGATGCGGAGCATGAAGTACCGGATGTAAAGGCGGCGATCCAGGGCGCAGAGGATATCATCGCAGAGACGATGTCGGATAGTGCAGCGCTGCGTGCCTGGATCCGCCGGAAGAGTGTGGAGGAGGGCTGCATCGTATCCGCTGGCCGGACGAAGCAGCAGGCTGCGGAACACAGCGTATATGATAACTACTATGCATATTCAGAGCCGATTCGTAGGATTCCGGGCCACCGTGTACTGGCACTGAATCGTGGTGAAAAGGAGAAGATCCTCAGCATCCGGCTGGAGGTGCCGGAGGCGGAGATTCTTCACTTTATGGCGCAGAAGATGGGCGCAGAACAGCATCCATCGAGTGCGTCCTATATTCGCGAGGCCTGTGTTGATGCCTATAAGCGGCTCATCGGGCCGTCGATCGAGACGGAGATCCGGAATGATCTGACGGATCGGGCAGAGGATGGAGCGATTCAGGTCTTCCGTGAGAACCTGCGGCAGCTGCTGATGCAGGCCCCGCTGAGCGGAAAGACCGTACTGGGCTGGGATCCGGCCTTCCGTACCGGCTGTAAGATCGCGGTGGTGGATCCGACCGGAAAGGTGCTGGATACGACGGTGGTTTTCCCGACGGCACCGCAGAACCGCGTGGAGGAGGCGATGCGGACCATCGAAGACCTGATCCGAAAGTATCATGTGGATGTGATTTCACTCGGCAATGGTACAGCCTCCCGTGAATCCGAGCAGATCATCGCAGATTATATAAAGAAGGATCATCTGCCAGTGCAGTATGTGATCGTGAACGAGGCGGGGGCGTCTGTCTATTCTGCGTCCGCACTTGCGACAGAGGAGTTCCCGAATTTCGATGTAGGGCAGCGCTCGGCGACCTCGATGGCGCGACGGCTGCAGGATCCGCTGGCAGAACTTGTTAAGATCGATCCGAAGTCGATCGGTGTCGGACAGTATCAGCATGATATGAACCAGACGAAGCTGAGTGAGCAGCTGTCGAGTGTCGTCGAGGACAGCGTCAACAGCGTCGGTGTCGATGTGAACACCGCAAGCTTCGCGCTCCTGTCGTATGTGTCAGGCATCAATAAGACCATCGCACGAAACATCGTCGCCTACCGCGAGGAGAAGGGCGCCTTTCGCTCCCGTAAGGAGCTCCTGAAGGTGGCGAAGCTCGGCCCGAAGGCATACGAGCAGTGTGCCGGCTTCCTGCGGATACGGAATGGAAAGGAAGCGCTGGATAACACAGCGGTGCATCCGGAAAGCTATGCTGTTGCGAAGGCACTTCTCACATCGATGGGATATACGGAGGAGGATCTTCAGAGTGGGAAGAATGCGCAGCTGGCGGCGAAGCTGCAGTCTGCGAAGAGCTCGATTCCGGCACTGGCAGAACAGCTACAGGTCGGTGTCTATACGCTCGAGGATATCGTGCAGGAGCTGATCCGGCCGGGACGTGACCCTCGGGAGGATGTACCGGTACCGGTGCTTCGCTCGGATGTGCTCGATTTTGATGATCTGAAGCCGGAGATGGAGCTTCAGGGAACCGTTCGAAATATCGTGGATTTCGGCGCGTTCGTCGATATCGGTGTGCACCAGGATGGACTCGTGCATATCTCGCAGCTCGCGGATCGATTTGTGAAGCATCCGCTCGACGTCGTAAAGGTCGGCGACATCGTTCGCGTCCGGGTGCTGTCGGTGGATAAGACACGGAAAAAGATCTCACTCACGATGAAAGGCGTAGACCAGCACCGCTAAGGGCGGCATAGCGATGAAAATCAAGCAGGGCTCCGGAGGGAAGGCAACAGAAGTCATCCCTCCGGGGCCCTGCTTAATTCTTGAACCGTCGGCAGGACCGAATGCGCCGGATGCATAGCCCTCCGGGGCTCTGCCGGATTTTTGCCTGCGGACACCGTGGATACCGAGATGTATTAGCACGTTGAATTGTAACACTTTCCGACATTAAAAATTTAAATCGATTGTAATAACAGTTATATGTGTTATAATTGGCCGTGATATTTTTTATTAGGGGGTTATCAAATGGATAACAAAGAACAGTTCAAGCCATTTATCCCGGCTGAGAAGATCGTTCCTGAAATGACCGCTTTCTCGATCATTATGGGTGCCATTCTCGCCGTGATCTTTGGTGCAGCCAATGCTTACCTGGGATTACGAGTTGGTATGACCGTGTCCGCTTCGATCCCGGCAGCCGTTATCTCGATGGGTGTCATTCGTGTGATTCTTCATCGTGATTCTATTCTCGAGAACAATTTCGTTCAGACCGTAGGTTCCGCCGGTGAATCACTGGCTGCCGGCGCGATCTTCACGCTTCCGGCGATGTTCCTGTGGGCGAAGGATGGTCTCATGGAGAAGCCGAATCTCGTAGAGATCATGATTATCTGTCTCATCGGCGGTCTTCTCGGTGTATTCTTCATGGTACCACTTCGTAACGCGCTGATCGTGAAGGAGCACGGCACACTTCCGTATCCGGAAGGTCAGGCCTGTGCAGAGGTACTGCTCGCTGGTGAGGAGGGTGGCGATTCCGCTTCCGTTGTATTTGCGGGTCTCGGAATTTCTGCTGCTTTCAAGTTCGTCATCGACGGTCTCGGCCTCGTTCCGAGTGAGATCAACACACCGAGTACCGGTCTCGGCAGCTTCAAGGGCCAGATAGGTACCCAGATCTACCCGGCGGTCTTCTCTGTAGGTTATATCTGCGGACCGAAGATTTCTTCTTATATGTTCTGCGGTGGTGTCATCTCCTGGATGATGCTGATTCCGCTGATCGTTATGTTCGGTTCAGACGCCGTACTGTATCCTGGCACAGCACCGATCGGTGAGATGTTTGCACAGGGTGGTGTGAGCGCCATCTGGGGAAGCTATATCCGCTACATCGGTGCCGGCGCACTGGCAACCGGTGGTATCATTTCCCTCATCAAGTCTCTTCCGATGATCGTGACCACCTTCCGTGATTCCATGAAGGCACTCGCGGGTGGCCAGGGTGGAAGTGAGCTTCGTACAGATAAGAATATCAGCATGAAGGTGGTTGTCATCTGTCTTGCAGTTCTTATCGTTCTGACCGGTGTTCTTCCGCAGATCCCGGTTGGCATCGGCGGCGCAGTCCTGATCGCGATCTTCGGTTTCTTCTTTGCGGCCGTTTCATCCCGCATGGTTGGTATCGTTGGTTCTTCCAACAACCCGGTATCCGGTATGGCGATTGCGACACTTCTATTCTCCACCATCATCCTGAAGGCCACCGGCGCAGAGGGTGCAGCAGGCATGAAGGCAGCGATTGCCATCGGCACGGTGATCTGTATCGTAGCAGCCATCGCCGGTGATACCTCACAGGATCTGAAGACCGGTTACCTCGTAGGTGCGACACCGATCAAGCAGCAGTATGGTGAGATCATCGGTACCATCGTATCGGCGATCGCCATCGGTGGTGTTCTCTACCTTCTCGATGCAGCCTGGGGCTTCGGCTCGGAGCAGCTCGGTGCACCGCAGGCGACCCTGATGAAGATGATCGTTGAGGGCGTTATGGGTGGTAAGCTTCCATGGAGTCTGGTCATCGTGGGTGTCGTTCTTGCATGTGTGGTTGAGATCCTCGGTATCCCGGTGCTTCCGTTTGCCATCGGTGTTTATCTTCCGGTTCAGCTCAACGCATGCATCATGATCGGTGGTCTCGTTCGTCTGTACTTCGATCGTAAGAAGTATGCTTCCGAACAGGAGCAGACCAGAGTGACCAATCGTGGCGTACTTTACTGCTCTGGTATGATCGCCGGTGAGGGTCTCGTCGGCATCGTTCTGGCGATTCTTGCTGTTATCGGTGTATCCGATAAGATCAACATGGCAGGCGTACTGAATCTCAGCGCAGGCGCTGGCAACATCGCTTCTGCTGTCGTATTTGCGGTGATGATTCTTCTTGTGTTCAAGTTCACACTTGGCGGCAGGAAGAACGCATAAGGAATTCTCTATGGGTAAAAAGCCGAAGCTTAGTAAAGACGAGACCATCGCACTGTACAACAGCTATGTACCGGTGATCTCTCAGAAAATCAAAGAGTGGAAGATGGGCGAGGATGGACTCGTGACCCTCAGTATCGAGAATAAGGGCGCGATGAATACCATCATGCAGAAGCTCTTCCGAAAACCACGCATCTCCTATGTCCATCTGGACGAAACGGGAAGCTATATCTGGCAGCAGCTGGATGGGAAAACAAACGTGGCAGGCATCGCACAGGCGGTCCACGCACACTTCGGAGAGAAGGCGGAGCCTCTCTATGAACGTCTGCTGAAATTCTTTGAAATCGTCGAAAGCTATGACTTCATCTTCTGGCTGAAGCCGGATGTGAGATAAAACAGAATATGCTCTGAAGGCAGTGGAGGAGACTCCGCTGCCTTTTTTGTAATAGTGCCGCTGAGGGGGTCCGGCAGGAAAGGCAGAACGAAGCGTATCACCATCGATGTCTTGACAATCAAATGAAGCTCCATTATGATGATATAGTTAAATAAATTTAACTAAAATATTCGAGGCTTTATAGGAGAAGAGATGAAACTGGGAACGAAGGAACTGATGGTGCCGCTTTTACAGGGCGGAATGGGCGTCGGTGTGTCGCTGGGCGGACTCGCAGGCGCTGTGGCCCGGGAAGGGGCCATGGGCTGTATCAGCACAGCCGATGTCGGCTTCCGCGAGCCGGATTTCAGGCAGCATCCGGAGGAGGCGAATCTGCGTGCGCTGGAGAAGGAAATCCGAAAGGCGAAGGACATCGCCGGCGGGCATGGCCTCATCGCCATCAATGCGATGGTCGTGACACGCCAGTTTGGCGATGCGATCCGCGCAGCGGTAAAGGCAGGCATCGATGCCGTGATTTGCGGTGCGGGTCTACCACTGAACCTGCCGGAATTTGTACCGGAGGGAAGCGCGCTGATCGCCCCGATCGTCTCGAGCGCGAAGGCGGCGACGGTCATCATACGCATGTGGCAGCGGAAATATAAGCGCTATCCTGATTTCGTTGTGATGGAAGGATACAAAGCCGGCGGACATCTCGGCTTCGATCGTGCGGATTTGCAGGAAGGCAGATGCCGCAGAAATGAAGACATCATCCCGGAGCTCATTTCGGCACTGAAGCCGTTTGAGGAAGCTGCAGGCCATCCGATCCCTGTGTTCGCCGCGGGCGGTATCTGGGACCATGACGATTTTCGGGCAATGCAGGCGGCCGGAGCGGCTGGTGTGCAGCTCGCCACCCGTTTCATCGGAAGCTATGAATGCGACGCCTCTCAGGCCTATAAGGATGTCCTTCTGAACGCAAAGGCAGAAGATCTCCGTATCATTCAGAGCCCGGTCGGTATGCCTGGACGCGCCGTGTACACCCCGCTCCTTCAGCGCATGGAAGAGGAGGGCCGCGTTGCCCCAACCCACTGCTACCGTTGCATCTCCGTATGCAATCCGGCAGAAACGAAATACTGCATCACACAGGCCCTCACAGACGCCGTACTCGGCGACGTAGAGCACGGGCTCTTCTTCTCCGGCGCCAACGTCGAACGGCTCACAAAGATGGAACACGTAAAAGACATCATTCAGGATGTAGCAGGAGAGATATAAAACGGTATGCCGCCCCTTCTGACACCCTGAAAATATTTTGAAAAAAGTGAAAATGACGCTTGACATGCCCTGGTTTGTCTGTTAAAGTATGCAACTGTCGCCGCAAGCGAAACGGACACAAAGCTCCATCGCAAGCGAATGACAAAAAGAAATTTTAAAAAGTGCTTGACACAAGCGAAACGGTTTGCTAATATATACAAGCTGTCGCGAGACGAGAGCACAACGAACCTTGAAAATCAAAGATCGATTAATACACAGACCCTGAAGATTCTAAAGAATTTTCAGAGACCAGCAATGGT
>NZ_JBQKLS010000018.1:0-47132 GCF_052116105.1 Oribacterium sp. Sow4_G1_1 | reverse complement strand
GGCACTGCTGCATGACCGTATTTATCAGGCCTGCAGCTTTTTTATTGCCCGGGGATGGTGTTCTCCGGAGGATCGGAGCAACCTTGAGTACCTGTACAAGCCATACAAGGCCCTTGGCGGGAATGGTACCGGAGAGTCCCTGTACAAGAAGTGTCTGGAACTGCCGCTTACGGCAGACAGAAATAAAAAGAAGGAGGAATGACTTATGGACTTTGGAATTGCAAGTGTGGCGGCAATCACCGTGATTGCGTACCTCGTCGGCATTGGATGTAAGGCGTCCGGCTCTGTGAAGGATGAGCTGATCCCCGTGATTTGCGGAGGTGTCGGTGCAGTGCTCGGAATCGCCGGGTTGTATCTGATGCCTGACTTCCCGGCGACAGATGCGATCAACGCACTGGCTGTCGGTATCGTGTCGGGTCTTGCAGCGACTGGTGTAAACCAGATCTACAAGCAGCTCACAAAGACAGGTGAGTGAGAGGAGGTGATCCTCAGATCTCGGCCGTCCCTTCCGTCAATGGGACTTGACTGGCTCTTCGGGTGTCACAGCCCGGAGGGCTTTTTTATTCATAGGAGGGAAAGATCATGAATGAATACAAAGGAATTGATGTCAGTCACTGGCAGGGAGCCATTGACTGGGCAAAGGTAAAGGCAGCCGGCATTCAGTTTGCCATCATTAAATCGGGTGGATCCGATGCCGGTTTTTATGCGGATCCCCGGTGGGAGGAAAACTACAAAGGAGCGAAGGCTAACGGCATCGCGGTCGGAGCCTATTACTTCGTTGGTCCGGGCTGCACTTCTGCGGAAGCTGGAAAGGCCGAAGCTCAGCGTTTCCTTGCACAGCTCAAAGGGAAGCAGTTCGAGTATCCGGTCTTCATGGATGTCGAGGCAACACCTGCATCTGCAAAGGCTGGTGCTACGGAGGCAGCGATCGCTTTCTGCAGGGCACTGGAAGCCGCAGGCTACTACACAGGCATTTACAGCTCCACCTATTCCGGATTTCGGGACAGACTGGACGATTCGAAGCTCACGCCATTCACTCATTGGGTAGCACAGTATGCTTCGAAATGTTCCTATGGCGGTGCTTTCGGAATCTGGCAGTATTCGTCTACCGGGAGAGTGGACGGAATTAGCGGCAACGTGGATATGGATATCTCGTATCAGGACTATCCGAGCATCATCAAGAACGGCGGATTCAACGGATACGCCAAGCAGGGCAGTACGCAGGAGACTACTCCGGTTCAACCGCACAAGACGGTTGATGAACTGGCGTGGGAGGTGCTCTCCGGGAAGTGGGGCAACGGTGATGATCGGAAAAAACGCATCACGACTGCTGGTTACGATTACGCTGCCGTGCAGGCAAAGGTGAATGAGCTGCTCGGTGCATCAGCGGCAGCCTATTATACTGTTCGGAGCGGCGACACGCTGTCTGCGATCGCCCGGAAGTACGGAACGACGGTATCCGCAATCCAGAAGCTCAATCTTGCTCTGATCCGGAATGTGAATCAGATCCAGGTGGGATGGAAGATCAGAGTGAAGTAAGAAATACGGCCACTGGGTAACTCTTGTGAGCTGACCTGCTGGCCGTTATTTTTGTTTCGATAAGTTGGAATTTGTACATTCATAAAAGGTTCCTGAAATCCTGCTTCTTCAGACGAACTTACTCTTATGCGTTCTCAGGAACATCAATCCGCTCAATCTTGAATATTACCGGCCTCGTCCCGTCATTGCAACAGGCAATCATGATGTGGTCGTCATTTGTCCATCCGTGCATAATTGCTCCGCCTTGAAGTGCTGAATAAATATACCTGCTGATGGCATCCCATGCTTCTGAACAGAATGGAACTCCATCCGTTCCACAGTGCATGGTTCCCGGAGAAATTAATACCCCTTCATCCGGTTTTCCGCTTTTTATCAGTGTGCCTGCTCCCATATGCCAATAGTCATCGCGTTCATCATTGCGATAAAACATAAATTCATCGCCAACATTATAGCAAGGGCATTTTCCACTATCTGGTACCGCACAATATTGTTCCTGCAATTCCGGAAATAATTTTTTATCCAAAACAGTAACCTTCACTCTATGTTCCATCTCGTATCACTCCTTACAATTCTGATTTTGAATGTCATCCGGCGCTATTTCCTGGTAGTGTTCTTCTCCCCACTAACAGACTGAATGCAGGATTGGCATAAGGCTGAGCCCTAAAGGAGAAAGTCTGGGAGGACCACTTCACTGTGGAGCTTAAATCCGGGCTTAAAATTGAAATTGAAGGATAATCCCGTAGACGCACGAAAACCTCTCGACCATGATGGCCGGGAGGGTCCTCCTTGCTCACAACACACAAAAAAGCTGACAATGTGGCTTGCGCAACTATATTCTTGCTCTTCTATCTATGCCACTATTCTGATAATACAATCGTTTAGCTTCATACATTCGTTTTTCTGCTTCAGCAATCACGGATGATATATTTTTATCTGATGTGTTTCCAACAGAACATCCTATAGCAATGTGATAAGATTCTTTTTCAACCTGTTTTCTTATTTGCTCAATTTTTACCCTTATCCTATCCTCCGATTCATCGGTAAGCAAAGCGACAAACTCATCACCGCCTATGCGATATGAATTCATTTCACCGAATTCATTCTGTATGGTTTTTCCTACATAGCGGAGCATCTGATCTCCCGCGGCATGTCCTTTTGTATTATTGATTTCATGAAGTCCATTCACATCTACATAAACACTTGCGATTTCACAATTTTCCAGTGATGCATAATCGTGTAACCTTTGCTCATAGGCTTTACGATTTCTAAGACCTGTTAACATATCTGTTTCGCTTAATATCACAACCTTGCGGGCAAACAGTAATCTCTGGCATTTCACTTTCATTGCATAGTTGCCCAGGAAGGCTCCTAAAATACCAAACACTACAACATTAACAATGTCAACAAAAAGCACGGACTCGTCTTTGACCTTTATCGCTATGAGGATAAAAAGAACAACACCAAAGCCACTACTACAAATCATTCGAAGAGGCTTGTCTGTAAAAAGAAACGGCACCGTAAGCAAAAAAGCAATCATAGAAACCGCTTGTTCCTGTGGCTGAGCGACCGCACCTATGATGACGGCAAATACATACAGCATGATTTCAAAAGCATACATATCGAAAAGCAATATTGCCGGATTCTTATTTTTGCTTATATACAAACCTGCCAATATGAGCACATCTACAAGCATCAGTAGTATGTAAGCTGATCGAAATCTTACTAACAAAGGAGAACAAAAAGAAATGAAAAGCATAACAAACAGAAACAAAATCGTGATCACGGAATAGAGCAACAAACTGTTTCTGTTCTCCTCCTGCATATCTTTTTGAATCATATCATATTCCTTATCCGAAATATGATATTTCATGAATCTGCCCTTCATCCAATCCCTAAGTTTATTCATCGGAAATGTCCTTCTTCCTTTATAGCATTTGTATTTTTCGCGAGGCTTTACTCATCATCACAATCTTCACTAATTCTGATTTGAATCTCTGATTTAACCTTACATGACTAATTCCGGTCGTTCAACCACTTTCTGTACCATTCCGGCAAGAAATTTTTTATTTCATTTCCGAATCGTCTCCGAAAGTTCCGTTTATATGTGACGGGATGAAAAAATCCCTTGGGCCATTTCCGATTTGCCCTCGAATGGTCCGCATACATTTGCGAGGAAGAAATTCTCATGGACCGTTCAAAATCGCGTGCGAATGGTCCGCATATACCTGCAGGAAAATTTCACGTCCCGTCACAAAAACGCCCGGGAAGTGTCCGCTGATAGGTGAAAGCAAAGATTTCTTTGCTCAATCTTGCGGAAAATGTCCTGTGAGTAGTGAAGGGATTTCTATATCGACAACCTCAGCGCAAAAGGAGAACAACCATGACGGAAGAAGAAATGCAGCAGGCAATCCTGCTGAGACAGAACGGAATGAGCAATCGGAAGATCGCGGAGTATACGGGTCTTCCTTACGAGAAGATCCGGTATCAGTGCAAGAAGCAGGGATACGACAAAGCACCAGTAGACGAGAGCCTGCTCACCAAAATCCAGAACCGGGAGGCCTGCGCTTACTGCGGGAAGCCCATCACGCAGAATGACTCGCCGGGACGGAAGCGCCGGTTCTGCTCAGATGAGTGCCGCAGGGCATTCTGGCACCTGCATCGCGCCGAGGAGAAACAGAGCCCCAAGGCGATCTATACCAGGGTGTGCGCGTATTGCGGTAAAACCTTCGAGGTTTACGGCGATAAAGACCGGAAATATTGTTCGCGCGCTCATTATCTGGAGGCGCATTCCGGCCACGCATATATTAGGAAGAATGCCAAAGAAATAGCTTGATACTATCGCATACAAGAGTGATGTATGGACTACCGAAAAAGGAGGTGTGGTCAGATGCAAATAAAGGATGATGCCTTACAGCAGGCGATTTTGCTCCGGAAGAGCGGGATGAGCAATCGAAAGATCGCGGAATATACCGGCATTCCTTATGAGAAGGTCCGGTATCAGTGCAAGAAGCAGGATTGCGACAGTGTCTTGGTTGATGAAGAGCTGCCAGCAAAGATCAAGAGCCGGGAGGCCTGTGCTTATTGCGGTAAGCCCGTCACACAAAATGAGCATAGCGCAGGGCGGAAGAAGCGGTTCTGCTGCGACGAGTGTCGACGTAAGTATTGGAAGATCCACCGGCCGGATCAGAAAAGGAATCCGAAGGCGATCTACACCAAGGTGTGTGCCTATTGCGGAAAGACCTTCGAGGTCTACGGCAATAAGAACCGGAAATACTGCTGCCATGAGCACTATGTGGCAGACTACTTCGGAGATGGCAAGTACAGCAGGGTTTCCTGAAAAAGGGGAGAAATGCATGGAGATCAAAACGATCATTGAGGACCGGGCGGCCATTGTGCGGTTCCTTGAAAATGAAACAGGCGAGAAGATGGATTATGCGGGAGCACCGACATTTAACTATCGGATCGGCCCATACACGGTTCTTCGGAACGGTAACATCCGCGTGAGTGATGAGAAAGCAGATCAAACGCTCATCCAGAAGCTGATCGGGGCCGGATATGCGGTGGACGAGACAAAGCGCTCTGCCATCGAGGCGGAGCTTTCCGATCGCGTTACCACGCGGGTAAACCTCATCAACATGCTTGCCTCGAAGGGAGAGCTGATCAATAAGGCCATCGACAAGCCAAATGCTTTCTACATTTCCAAGGCGCTGGTCAAAAGGCTGAAAAATGCCTGCCCTACGGACCTGACGGACTTTAACGAAGCACTGGTCCGCTCAGGAGGTGCAAGAGCCACCAGAGGGATTGAGTTCCTTTCCGATAAGGTGCTGTTCACAGGATTCCCGGAAGGAAGAACTGAGGCAGAATTTGCCGCCTTTCAGGATCTTGCGAACGGGATGGCCGCATCCTGCGAGACTGCCGCATGGGTGAAGGCAGATCCGGTGCAGACCATCAATGAACGGTACACCTTCCGGGGCTGGATGAACAGCATTGGCATGGGTGGTTCCGAGCATCGGGAAACAAGACGCATTCTGATGCAGCATCTGAATGGGAACGCGGCTTTCCGGACAGAAGCGCAGCAGGAGAAAGCGCGAAGTCATCGCAGGAAAAGGAAGGAGGAAGAACAGCATGAGTACACAGCAGAGTCAGACTTCATCGTCCTCGGGTAACGTGATCCTGATCCCGCATATCGAGAGATCACGGGATCGGCGGATCCGGGCAGCGGTCTACTGCCGGGTATCCAGCAAGCACGAAGATCAGGAATATTCACTGGAAAACCAGATCAAGCACTACAGCGAGACGATCGGAGCAGATCCACGCTATGAGCTTATCGAGATCTACTATGACTTCGGCATCTCGGGATTCAAGGAAGCAAGACCTGGATTCCAGCGGATGCTCGAAGAATCGAAAGACGGGAAGTTCGAGCTGGTCATCACAAAGTCCATCACAAGGTTTGCCCGGAACACCGGCACGGTGCTCGATGCTACCAGACTTCTCCGGCGCAGGGGCATTGGCGTGTACTTCGAGCTGCAGCAGATCAATACGCTCGGCGAAGGCGGGGAGCTGCTCATGACACTGTTTGCCGCCTTCGGGCAGGCGGAGAGTGAAGCCAACCGGCTCGGTTCCAAAATGACGATCAAGCGGAAGGCAGATCGGCAGGAACCGATCCAGCAGATCCAGCGGGTGTTCGGATACACGAAGAATGCAGACGGAGAGATCGTTCCTGATGAGAATGCAGACCGCGTGCTGGAAATCTTCGAGATGGCAGCCGATGGATTCACCGTCGGGCAGATCACAAACTACCTGAACTGCGAGGGCGTTACAACGCAGACCGGGGCAAAGTTCTACCGGACCACGGTGACGAGGATCCTGAAGAATGAGGAATACAAAGGGGACTTTGTTCAGTTCAAACATTACGTCGATGAACACCGGAAGCTCCGGAAGAATTGTGGCGAGATATCGATGCTCTACTACGCAGAAAATCATGTACCGATCGTGACGAATGAGCTCTGGGAGAAAGCGCAGAGGGCACTCGGTGTCAGGCAGAAATCGAAACCGGAACCGGAGGAGAAGGCACCTCTCGACAATTTTCCCTATAAGGATCAGCTCTACTGCGCAAAGTGTGGCCACAGGCTGATGCGTTCCTACACCGGAGGGAAGAACCGCTGGATATGCTCTGGAAAAGAGAAGTTCACCGGTTCCTTCTGCTCCGGTGTTTCTATCCCCGATGAGGTGGTAAGAAGCTGGGGAGCATTCAGCGAGGATCGGTACATCACCGAAACCACCGACCGGGGCAGGGTGACCGGTTTCACCTATGAGGACAGCATCAGCTGGCACAGAAACCACACAGAGAAGCGGCATAGCCATAATGCCCCGGCGCTGTCTGAAGAGAACTACCCATACAAGGACCGGATTTTCTGCAAATACTGCGGTGGGAAGCTGCGGCGCATCATCGCTAACAATGGAAGCGTGAAATGGATCTGCAACAACAGCAGCCGGTACGGTAAGGCGATCTGCAAGGGAGTCCGGGTGCCAGATGAGATGCTGCAATCCCTGCGTGATTATCCCGGCATTGTCTACATTGGAAAGGAGATCATCGATGGCAAAGAATGTTACGGTTATTCCCGCAAGCCCGATCAGAAAGTCGGCTGAGGGAGTCAAGAAAAAGATCCGGGTAGCAGCATACTGCCGAGTCTCGACGGAGCAGGAGGAACAGCTCGGTTCCTTCGAAAATCAGGTCAATTACTACACAGAACTCATCAACAACAATCCAGAATGGGTGATGGCAGGAATCTTCTCAGATGAGGGGATTTCTGGCACCGGAACAAAGAAGAGAGCAGGCTTCCAGAAAATGATGCGGGCATGCCGCGAGGGGAAGGTCGATCGTGTGATTACGAAGTCAATTTCCCGATTCGCTCGTAACACCGCTGACTGCCTGCACTACTCCCGGGAGCTCAAGGACCTCGGTATTCCGATCTACTTCCAGAAGGAGAACATCGATACGATGGCGGCATCCGGAGAGCTCCTCTTCACGATCCTCTCCTCCCTTGCACAGGAGGAGAGCCGGAACATCTCGGAAAATACGACCTGGGGCATCCGCTCGAAATTCAAAAGAGGTCAGCCGATGATCAACACCGAGCGTTTCATGGGATACGACAAGGATGAGGACGGCAACCTTGTCATCAACCCGGAGCAGGGCGAGGTAGTGAAGCGCATCTACCGGGATTTCCTTGAGGGCTGGTCGCTCGAAGGCATCGCGCAGCAGCTGAAAGCAGAGCAGGTGCCGGGTGTCACCGGAAAGGCCAGATGGAACGCGAAAACAATTCAGCGTATGCTGCAGAACGAGAAGTACAAAGGAGATCTTCTCATGCAGAAGACCTACACGGTCGATTTCCTGACGAAGAAGATGGTCGAGAATAAAGGCGAGAAAGACCAGTACTATGTGCAGGGAGATCATGAGGCACTGGTCACTCCGGAAGTCTGGAAAGCAGCACAATATGAGCTGAAACGCAGAGAGGGCTTCATGGAGAGTCATGGGATCTGCAAGATCGTCAGTCAGGCGGGGAGCGGTTTCTCCGGGAAGGTCTATTGTGGACTTTGCGGCAGCAGCTATCATCGCCTCAATCCCAATGGGAACACTCCATATTGGAAGTGCCTGAATGCGGAGAAGGCTCAGGGAAAGATCTGTACGAATGGGAATGTGAAGGAGAAAGAACTGCGCAGAGCTTTCACGATCGCATGGAACAGCATCGTGGAGAATCGTGAGTCCTTCATGGGCCACTGGAAGACCATGCAGAAATCGGAAAATGCACTGGAGAGAATCCGGGGAAAACAGATGATTGAACTCACCGCCGAGGGCAGATTGGAATTTGAGATTCCGGAACTCACCCGGATGGTGCTTGAGGAAGTGCGGGTCCATAACTCTACCACCTTCACCATCACCTTCCTCGACGGTACAGTGAAGAACGTAAAGCTATGAGAGAGCATGCGGAGGCCTTGCCGTTGATGGCAGGGCCTTTTTAAGTATGAGGAAACATATCAATTATGCCCGGTCGCAAAACACCATAAGAACGAAAGAATATTATGCCTGCTACAGAATGCCATGAGAACGGAAGTGGATTATGCCCGCTTACAGAAGGATTTGTGAACTAAGGAAATTCTGCCCAGCCACAGAAATGCAATATATAGTATATTAATAAGGAAAGACATCAATATTTGGTATTGCCTATTCGGCGGGTGTTCTGGTGGCGATCTCGATTCCGATCTTTACAGCACAGCTCGAGAAGAGCCGTGATGCAGTCACCGAATCTAACGTAAGAGCCGCGTATGCAGAGGCCCAGGCTGCATGGCTGACGGGTGATAGTGATACAGCTAACGGTGTTACGGTAAGCAAAACGAATGATGCTGGCACTGTTGTAGTTACTGGTGTAAAGATCATGGGCCAACGGGCAAACGGGGCTTTCCAAACTTGGCCATTTAGCTTTAAAGCAGGAAATGGTGCCGCTGCTGCACTTGATAACCAGACTGATCATAATGGAACGACCCTTACATTTACTTATACTGCTGATAACGCACAGCCTACGTTAACGGTTGGAGCATCCAGTCCTTCTGACGACAAGAAACCAGGTGATTAAATTTTATAGTATTTAGACTTGCATCTTTGAGTGCCCTCCGGAGCAATCCGGAGGGTTTTATCATATGGAAAATCCCTCATCACGAGGATGAGGGATTCCTTGACTCTTGGTATAGTAGCAATTATTTATTTGTAAGACTTGTCAAAGTACAAGCACCATCATCGTAAAACGTGAATACCAATTCATAAGTTCCTGCCGTCCCACCAATTGTATCTGTCATAGATGTGTGTGTGAAAGGAAGTTGAGAATCAAGATTGCTCCACACAGACTGCGTTCCCTTTAATACGACTTCTGAAACAGTAGCAGTCTTTGCAGTAAGATCAACTTTTGCATTTCCGCCATCAGACTCTGACAGATATGTCGATGAAGCTTCGGCATATGCTGCTCTGATGTTAGCGATTGAAACCGCATCACGGCTCTTCTCGAGCTGCGATGTAAAGATCAGAATCGAGATGGATACCAGAACACCCCTGAGGCATGTATTCGTGACCTGCTCTGCACTATTACGCGCGCCTGTCCATCGCTTGTAGTGACCCTAGACTATTGCGCAGAATAAGGCCATTTTCCGCAGATTTCAGAACCTGCGGGCGTAATATAAGAATGTGGTTCATCGGCCCATAGGGAGACGACCGGGATGGACCACCTGACCAGCAATTTTCAACGTGCACATTTGCGCATAATGAGGTCGTTTTCCGCAATTTTAAGAACCTGTGGGCGTAATTTAATTTACGGAAAGTATTATCTGATTCTTTTGAGATTATGATGGGGGAGTAATGTGGGTATCCAAGAACGGGACTGGTATCAAAGAGACCAGCGCGCAAAAGAATATAAGGCGGCAGGCGTAAAATATAAAAACTCACAGGACTGGTACTACAGATTGAATGGATATGATTTCGGTCCGTGTGATAAAGACAATATCTGCCGGTTGATGCGAGAGCACAGACTTGATGACAGCAGCCTGGTGAAACATGGGTCAGGCGAGTGGATGCAAATTTCAAAGCTTCGGAAGGAGTTTCCGAAGGGTGGGTATGTTTATTCACAGAATAGAACTGCCGTAGTGAGCGGAAATGCAAAGGGCAGATTTTCCTTAAGCATAGCTGGCATCATTCTTGGCGCGGCTTCACTTTTGCTTGGCGCAAAATGTCAATGGAATATCGTTAACATGATCATCATTATCGCACTGAGTGTTCTGACACCATCTATCCTAAAGACGGAGTGGAAAAGGAAAAGATCATTTTCTGCGATAGGAATGATAGCTGCGATTGTGCTCGTACTTTTGGCTATTTATCTGATCTTCCAGTTATATGGGGCGTTATTATAATTATGAGAGGGGGTGATGCTCTATGAAAAAGAATAAGAAGGGCTTTACATTAGCGAGGCTCCTGATCGTGGTTGCCATCAATTGAGCGCTTGTTGTCACCAGCATTTAAATCATCAGTTTAGGAAAGCAAGAAAAAAATAGGGGGAGCAAGATTATAGCAGCAAGATTATAGAACCGAGCTTAATAGCGACAGGAGGTGAACACAACATGAGGAGAGAAGACAACAAAGGATTCACTCTTGCGGAACTTTTAATCGTAGTAGCCATAATCGGAGTGCTCGTTGCAATATCCATCCCGATCTTCAGTAAGCAGCTGGAGAAAAGCAGAGATGCAGTTACTATTGCCAACATTAGATCGGCATACACTGAGGCGATGACAGAGTACATTAGCCCTGATCCAATTGACAAGAATAAGGAAGGTAATGCTTATCCTTCTGGATGGGTCGGATCAGGCTATCACTTGTGGCTGAATTACAAGGGCGGAAAAATCAACTTCATTGATGTGGTGATTCGGATTGAAAACACAAAGGCATCACATGAACTAAAGAAAATGCTTCAAGATTCTAAACTTCCATTTAAAGTGAATACTAGTGGTTCACAGTTTCCTTCCGGATTGTATATTTTAACCTTCGGCTTCTCTGACGACGGTTTCAGCGGTACGGCTACACTGATGACGATCCCAGATAATAACTGGAAAAATCTTGATCTTTCTGCTCAATGAAATCGTTACAGAACATACAGTACAACAGAATTGATACCTTTGAAGATATGACTAAAAGGAGCACATCATGAACTTAGAAGAATTCACAGATAAAGAACAGAAACAAATCAACGCCGGCCTTTCCACCGCTGAGATCAGTGATAAAGAGACCGCTGACAAGATCCTTGCTCTCGTCCCACAGGAGTGGATCAAGAAGATCCCCTTCTTCGTGAGAAAGCACGCAACGACAAAAACCATCGAGCGGATCGCCAATCAGTATCCTGAGCTGTATGCAGTCGCAAAGAACCCGGGAGAACTGCCGGAAAAAGAGCGTGAAGAGCTTCGAACGATCATCACGGATATCTTCAAAGAGAAGATGAACAAGCACAATATCAAGTAATAATCCTGATTTCAACCCGGACTGCATACACATATGGAGGGAACTTACGATTTCTGCTCAAATTAATGGCTTCCATGTTCGTTCATTCGATGCATTAACGACGCATGAGCTTTATGAAATACTAAGAGCAAGGGCTGATGTGTTTGTGGGAGAGGAGAAGATCCTTTATCCGGATGCGGATGGACTTGACTACAAAAGCCTTCATGTGTTTTGTACCGATCCCACGGGCAAGGTCACAGCATACCTGCGCATGTTTCCGAAGGAAGATGAGCCAGGAACGGTTCAGATGGGACGAGTGCTGACAAGGGTCCATGGAACAGGAGCCGGAAGAAAACTTCTGAATGCCGGGATTCAGGCGGCAAGGGAATGCCTGGATGCACGAGAAATATACGTCGAGTCGCAGAAACATGCAGAAGGGTTTTATGCGAAGGCAGGCTTTGAGGTAACTTCTGAAGATTTCATCGAGGCAGGAATCCCACATGTTCAGATGCGCCTGATGATTTGAATGCTTGCCCTCCCATTAAGAAGATGAGCAGGACAACGTAAAGCACGACATAAACGCCAACATCAGTATCAATATAAAGCGCAACATAAGGACCAACGTCAGCTATAATATAAAACACAACATTAACCAACACATCAAATAACGGATGTCGTATCACGATACTGAATGAGCGGTGTAGAGACTCTGCCTGTATCAATGACACCGATGAGACCCGGAATAAACGGACAATCCAGCCCGCTTGTTTCGGCTTTTCAGTAATCATAGGAGGTGTGATCTCATGTGGACAAAGAACAAAAAAGGCTTCACACTAGCGGAACTTTTGATCGTTGTTGCCATCATTGCTGTGCTCGTTGCGATATCCATCCCAATCTTTACCAGTCAGCTGGAGAAATCACGATTTGCAGTAGACCAGTCTAATGTCAGAAATGCGAAAGCCGCTGCGGCAGCGGAATATTTGAGCACGGGAGCCAGTGGAAAAGTAGAGTATTATTATGACGCATCCAGCGGCAAGGTTACGTCGGATTTTGCAGCAGCAAAGCAGATACCTGTCTACGGCAAATCTACGATGAAGGAAGAAGGTGTAGAAGGCACCGGTAAAAGCAATGGGATGGCAGGCATTGTTATGGTTACCATTGGTACCACGGGGATAGGAGAGGTGCGCTGGACAAAGAATGATATTGAATACGTTAAAGACAATGCTAGATCCTATCTGTCCGAAGATGGAAAGAGCCTGATCTTTAAACCAACGGGCCTGAAAATATTGTCTTTTAAGGATTCGGTTACACCGCTGCAGCAGTTATCAGAAGATGAAAAAAGTAAGGTGACCACCATTTCTTTTGAAGCAAACAATGAATATCCTGATGACCTCAGTCGGAACGGAGAGGGGAGGGGTATGAATTTTGAGGGGCAGTTCAATGGATATTCCAATGTGACGAGACTTGATTTATCCGGCATCAGTATTTCACAAATCAAATTGGAAGACTGGAACGCTTTACCCAGCCTGAACACCATTGTTCTTCCTACAGCGACAATTAAAGATCCCTTCAATATCCCTGGAAAATGGTACTATATGGATGGTGGAAAGAAGGTATACCTTCCGAAGAATAAAGACGGTTCAAGAGTGAATAAGGAAACGAGTGGATTGGAAGGAAAGACGATATATAAAGGAACATAAGGTTGAGAGCTTTTTGAATTTTTATAGACGGCGGTGCGGGGATCATTCCTGCATCGCTTTTTCGTCCTCATCAGTTTTGATTACACATGTTCATTTTTCAGAGCTCAATGACCGGCGTTCATGGTATACTGATTTTATCCAATCATTTTTTACACGCGGGGGACTGCTGCTATGATTCTTGATAAAAAGCAGATGACCGAGGAGGATATCAAGCTCAATTACATCACGCCTGCCATCAACCGGAGCGGGTGGGTGAATGGCGACAACATCACCATGGAGACTAAGATCACGGATGGACGGATCAATCTCCGCGGCAACATGGAATTGTAAGTACCATGTTGTCTTCGCACCGAAATATAGAAGAAAGATATTCTATGAGGAAAAGAGAGTGGAAATTGGATCAATAATAAGGCCGCTATGTAAGCGGAAGGGAGTGAATATATTGGAAGCCGAAGTGTGCCCAGACCATGTGCATATGTTGATAGAAATTCCACCAAAATAAAGCGTTTCTCAATTCATGGGATACCTGAAAGGGAAAAGCAGTCTCATGATATATGAGAAGTGGGGGAACATGAAGTACAAGTATCGGAATCGAGAATTCTGGTGCCGCGGCTATGATGTTGATACAGTTGGAAAAAACACAAAGAAGATACAGGAAAATATTGCGCATCAGCTGGATGAAGACAGAGCTGCGGACCAACTGACGTTAGATCTGGGAGATCCGTTAGACGGGAAGAAGTGATGGTTTGCAAGTGGCGTATCGCACATGCGCTTCTGAGTGCTGCCAGTATTATGAGGGCTTAAGAGCCCGTGTTGTGAAAAACCATCAGCTCAGCTGGTAGATGTTTATTTTTGAACACAGTTATACAATATCAGTGGTATATTGATTTTGATCGTTAGGGTGTCAGTGGGGGGCCTATGGTTGGAAAGTGTATACGTCGATTCAATTGCTATGGATTTGAGTCAGATCAGTATGACTCCTGCAAAGAACAGATTGCGGCGGAGAACTGGAAATCGGCGCGGATTCTTAATCATATTCTGATGGTCATGATGTTTGTTTATGCCATTCTGTCTTTGTCTGGCGTGATCAATCGTTCTTTTGCGCCTTGCTATGAGCTCTACCTGGTCTATACAATCCTTGTGGAGGTACAGTTCGCGATGCCGCATCACAGGAAGGCTGGCAATGTCCGGGCAGCGCGTATCGATATTGGTTCTGCCTGTGCCGGCCTGATGTTTTTCGGGATTGTTGCGTCCATTGTGGATCCTCATCAGATAGCAACATCCTTCCTGGTAATGCAGGCCCTGGTAGCTCTGTTTCTGAATTATTCACTCGGTTATCTGATGCTCTTTGAGCTTGGCTGCATGCTGATTTTTGATATCAGCTCTTATCTTGTCAAGGCTCCTGCCATTGCTTCCGGGGATGTGCTCAATGCCTTTTCCTTCTTCCTGGTTTGCGGTTTTATTGCCTATTTCTTTCACAGGGAGAGGATTCATCACTATCTCATCAGTAATCACTATCACTTCATGGCAAATATTGACAGCCTGACCGGTCTGCTAAATCATCAGTATTTCTTTGCCGAAGCGGATCGGATTCTTTCCGGCATGCCTGATGCGGAGTATGTCTTTGCGGTGATCGACATTGATCACTTCAAGGAAATCAATGACCGGTTCGGGCATCAGGTTGGCGATTATTGTATTCGTGCGGTTGCTACAAATATGCTGTGGTCTTTGCTGCAGAGTGCTCCGGAATCGTGCACGGATGTTGTCAATGATTTATTCCCGGCAGGAAAACAGGCATTTATTGATAATCCCGGTGCTTCCTATGAGTGCGATTATAAATGGACAAATAAGGGTTTTGATAAAGCTAAGGTTGCGACAGGACGGATTGGCGGCGATGAGTTTGCCATTCTTCTGTCAGGCCGTGATCCGATGGCGAGAGTGAGGCTTGCCGCCGAAGCGATTCGTACGGTCAGGCTTCCTGACGGCAGAGGGATTACCTGTTCGATTGGATGTGTGCAGATCAGGGAAAGCGAAAGCGCGGGGGCAATCTATAAATGTGCGGATGATGCGTTGTATGCGGCAAAGAAAAACGGAAGAAATCAGATCTTTGCCGTGGATGGCCAGATCAGTCAGAGTGCGGAAGAACATTGTGATGAAAAGGATCAGACAAGGGTGTAAATGATGTGCGCAAGGAGGCGTTTTACAGTGACTGGTACGGTGTTGAAAATTTGCGGGGGGGGGGTAGAGTCCCTGTATTCCTTATGATGTTGTATTCTGAAAAAGAAGTGTGTCAGTTATCAGTCTGCCGGAAAGCAGGAAATGAGAAGGGAGGAAGAGGTTATGAAAGCCTATGCGTTTTCTGATGATACACGTGCATTTATTGAGAATGTACCGATTCCGATTGCGGTGTATCAGTACATTGATGAACAGATCAGGCCTCTTCTTGTTTCCAGGGCATATCTAGATCTTTTTGGATACAGCAGCAGTGAGGAAGCGGTGTATGGTCTTGGCAGAGATCTCTACCGGGATGTGCATCCGGATGATATTGCACGGATGGAGAAGTGTGCTTACGACTTTGCCATGCATAAGCATGACTATGATGTTGTGTTCAGAAACCGCCGCCAGGATCAGGAGGACTATCATCTGATTCATGCGACAGGCAGACATATTACGGTAGATGGTGCTGATATTGCTTTTATCACGTATGCAGATGAGACGGCAGATACGGGCAGTGATCAGTTGCTTACGGCAGTGCTGACATCTCTGTCTGACAAGTATACGCCTTTTGAAAGTACAGAATTTGCAAAGCATTATGACAGTCTGACCGGACTGCAGAATATGACGCATTTTTTCGATGATGCCGTATCCGGCATTGCGAAGATCCGGGCAAAGAATCAGGTACCTGTCATCATGTATTTTGATCTGAGTGGATTGAAGGAATATAACAGCAGGTATGGCCTTGAGGTTGGGGACCGGCAGATCAGGGCTCTTGGTGAACTGATCAAAACGTATTTTGGCAGGGAGAGGGCTTCTCGGTTTGAAAGTGACCACTTTGCCGTCTATGCAGAAAATGACCGGATTGAAGAAAAGCTGCATGACTTGTTTGCCAGGATGAATGAGCTTGGTGATGGCAATAATCTGACGGTGAAGACCGGCATCTTTAAGTATGATAATCCTGATACCAGACTGACAGATGCCTGTGACAAAGCCAGACTGGCCTGTGAATCCCTTTCCCGGACAACGGTCTCTGCATATGCATGGTTTGATGCCGATATTCAGAAAAACAATGCGATGAAATTCCATATTATGCGGAATTTTGACAAGGCATTGGAAAATGGCTGGATTCATATCTATTATCAGCCGATCATTCGCACCATGACCAGAACAGTATGCAATTGTGAGGCACTGACACGGTGGATTGATCCTGTTTATGGCATGATTTCTCCGGCTCAGTTTATTCCGATTCTGGAGGAAAGCGGTCAGATCTGTCAGCTGGATCTTTATGTGTTTGAACAGGTTTGCAAAGACTATGCAGAGGCTATGAAAGAAGGAATCATTCCGATTCCGGCATCTGTGAATCTGTCCAGAAATGACTTTCTGCATGATGACCTTCCGGATGTGATTGACCGGATTTCAAAGAAGTATGGGGTGCCCAGAGAGTTCACCAATCTGGAAGTTACAGAAAGCTTTTTTATCAAAAATGTTGATAAAGTGGACCGGTTCATTCAGCGCTTTCATCAGATGGGCTACAAGGTGTGGATGGATGATTTTGGATCCGGATACTCATCGCTGGGGGTATTGAAAAACTATTCTTTTGACAAGCTGAAGCTTGATATGTCTTTCCTGCGGGATTTTGATGAGAAGTCCCGGAAGATTATTACGGCTATTGTGCGCATGGCAAAGAAGCTGGATATTTCTACTCTGGCCGAAGGAGTTGAAACAGAAGAGCAGTTTCTCTTTTTGCGGGAAATCGGATGCGAAAACATACAGGGGTATTTCTTTGCGCCTCCGATGCCGGCAGAAAATCTGAAATCGTATTTTCAGCAGCGCGGTCTGGAGCCTGAAGAGGCGCTCTGGAGATCATATCTGACCAGACTGAGCCGCATTGACTATCTTACGGATGCGTCTTTGTGTGTTGTGGACGATGATGGTGAAACACTGAAGATTCTCTTTGCAAATAAGGCTTACAAAGAGATCCTGGCAAAGGATAATGTTCTTAATCTGCAGGAATGGGAGCACAGGATCAATGCGCCCGGTGATCCGGTTCATATCTTTCACCGGCAGTATGCGGATCAGCAGCTCAGAAGAAAAGAAGGACTGCAGACAGCAGCCTATCCTTCCGGTGATCACTATATGCAATTGACAGCATCTGTGGTGGCCAGACAGGGTAGTCATTATCTGTATACCGTTCATATACAGTATGTGAAGGTAAATGTTGCGGATCTCCAGCAGGCATCGCTTGGCGCGATGAGTGATCTGTACTATTTGTGCAATGATATTGCAGTCTATGATCTTAAAAATGATACGGTTCTGGGCATTAAATCTTCTCTGTCGGATCAGCCGATGGGGGTTGGCACAGAGCTGCATCATATTGATGCGGTGATTCATGCCTGGAGGATGAATTACTGCTATCTGCCTGATCAGGAGC
Organism: Oribacterium sp. Sow4_G1_1; assembly: GCF_052116105.1. Taxonomy (NCBI): domain Bacteria; kingdom Bacillati; phylum Bacillota; class Clostridia; order Lachnospirales; family Lachnospiraceae; genus Oribacterium; species Oribacterium sp. Sow4_G1_1. The sequence goes on along the minus strand of NZ_JBQKLS010000018.1, from coordinate 29,215 downwards.
GGCTGGCAGATTTTCTGGATGTCACTACTATGAAAGCACGTCTGGAGAAAAGCAGAAATTATGTACTGATGGATTTTTTCCGGAGTATGACGGCATCGGGAGAATATCAATGGTTTCTGCATATCCTGATTCCCGTGCAGAGATCAGATTTCAATAAAGTATTGCACGTGACGGTAAATGCCGTCCTGCCAGAGGCAGATATTCAGGAGATTGCGGCTTTGTATCACCAGGAATACAAGGATCATACGCATGTGGAGATGAGCGGGGATATTCTCTGGAAGAATATGATCATGAATGCAAAACGCATGTATTTCTGGAAGGATGACAGGCGCAGGTTCGTTGGGGCAAGCAAGAGCTTTCTTCAATATTTTGGCCTTCAGTCTGAAAAAGAGATCATTGGCAAAACCGATGAGGATATGGGATGGAATATTCATCCGGGGCCATTCAGAAGGGATGAGGAAGAAGTTCTCAGGAAGGGCAGGAAGTTTTATCTGTGCACTGGGGACTATATTATCAATGGCTCTAATCAGCATGTTGTTGTCAGTAAGATTCCGGTCTATCGTGATGGCAGAATCATAGGAATTCTGGGAACGGTGATTGATTCTGCGGAAGAGCAGCAGGCCATTGCAGAAGGCAGGAGGCTTTCATCTGTTGATCCAGTGACCGGACTTGCCAATGCCCGTGGTGTTTCGGATGGTGTCTATTCCTTCCTTATTGAGTGCTGGCGGACAGGCATGAATTTTGCGATGATCGAGGTATATGTGCCGGAATACCGGGAGGTAATAAGGCTTTATGGAGACAGCTCTGGCGATCGTCTTCTGCAGAAAGTTGGCTGTATTCTGAAAGACTGCGCTGGCAGGAATTGTATCATTGGCAGAACCCAGGAAAGCTATTTTAACCTGATCATGAGATTTACCAGCAAGGAAGAAGTCAGAAACGTTGCCAGAAAGATCCGGACAGCCATAGAGTCTGTGCGGCAGGCAGGTCAGTGGAGCGGCAATTGCAGCGTTGTCATCAGGGCTTCCTATACGGATCCGTCCAGCCGTGAGCCAAATGCCTATCTGAGACGTTTGTCCGGCCTCATTCTCAATAATGAAGATACGGAAGAACTGTGACAGAGCAAAGCTGATGATCCGGTACATCCGGTGATTACATGCAGAAATGCATGGGAAAAGGAATATTGGTGTATGAATAAATAGGATATGGATCAGTATATTGTTTCACATTTTGATCAGGCGCTGAAGGAGGGCTGGATAAGATCGACATTGCGTATCTGGATCGGTTTCCCACATTTCATAACTATGTTTCCAGCCCAGTTTCAGATGCAGCTTCAGATGTAGCTGAAGTAACAGCGTCGAGCAACGACGATCTCACGCCGGACGATATGCTGGAAAACGCATACCAGAAAATCAATGACAGTCTCGCGAGCGATTTACTCGATGAAGTAATGAAAATCAAGCCGTACACATTTGAAAAGCTGGTTGTAGACCTTCTTTCCAAGATGGGATATGGGGCTTTGGAATACGGAAGCCATGCAACAGTTGCCAGCGGTGATGACGGAATTGATGGCGTCATCATGGAAGACAAGCTTGGCTTCAGCCTGATCTATATGCAGGCGAAGGAATGGGCCCTGGATCGAGTTGTAGGGCAGCCGGAGATCCAGAGCTTCGTCGGAGCAATTGCCGGAAAGCATGGAGATGGGTTATTTGTAACGACAGCACGCTATTCACAGAAAGCTGTGGATTACGCAGCGCAGCATCATATTATTTTGATTGACGGTCAGAAGCTGGCAAAGTTGATGATTGAATACAACTTCTGCGTATCTGTGAAGAAGACGTTTGAAGTGAAATCAATTGACACGGATGTCTTGAGTGATTATATGGACGACTGATGAAGTTGATTCAAGTGACAAGATGAAGGTAACGGATGAAAGAAGAAAAATTGATAGAAAAACTCTCATTGTTTCTCAGAGTGGTACTTTGAGCAAATGTCGAAGCAGTCATTTGAATACGTGATATGTCAAAAGGTGTTCGAATTCGAGCCGTTGTTTGATGACATACATTTTGAGCCAGGTACAGATACTGCAAAATTCCTCTCAGTACTATATTAATATGGATAGGCAGAGGAAGAAGAGCACGCCAGACCAGCCAGAACAGATCAGTATTTGTGATGCGGAGCACTTCAGATATGAAGTGTCTGATCTGGAAGAAGGTAAGGAAGGCATATTTGATCAAGAAACATTGACAATAATAATCCCTGAGAAAAACCTGAATAACGACTCCACAATATTACATAAAATGATACACTTGTACGAGTACGCTTATTCTGATCTACCAGTATATTTCCACGATGCTCTTTTGTGGGGGCCTGTATGAGAGCATAAAGAATAGAATTCCTGAATTGGATAGTATTGTTCAGAACCACGGACATATACTTGAGCAGGAAGATTTTTCAGGAGTCGGTGGAATTCACGACATACCGATTTTACAAAAAGTTTTGATTTGGATCTAAAGAAATATATGTTGGGAACAGTTTTCGGATATGGACTGTCCGATGAGCTTAGCAATTTTAGAACATAGTAGATCTGAAGTATACTGCGTGTCCGAGTTAAGGAAGATTTTCAGAATCTGGTGGAAGGAAATTATCAACTGAGGAAAGAGGTGGCAAAACGACTATTGACATCCACCTCATTTTCTTATATTATTGATGATAACAAGATAGCTAACAAGCATTTGTGCTATCACCTGCAAAACGAAGAATAGGGAAGGTGAGTAGGATGACATATGCAAATTTTGGAGATTTCATAGCGAAAAAGCGGGTAGAACGGAAGATAACAGTCAGGAAGATGGCGGAGATGCTTGGCGTGTCAGCTCCATTTCTTACGGATGTTGAGAAAGACAGGAGAAACCCTTTCGATTATGAAAAGCTGGTGAAACTTGCTGATATATTACAGCTTTCGGATGAAGAACGCGACTTAATGTTCGACCTCGCAGGGAAGAAGCGGGATACCGTTGCGCCGGATCTGCCTGACTACATCATGGACCATGACTATGTTAGCGCAGCATTGCGGACAGCCAGGGATCTTGGGGCTGGTGAGGAGGAATGGAATAAGTTCGTCGAAGATCTGAAGAAACGTGAGGGGTGATTGCTAACATATGATTTATCCGAATGTACGAAGAAAAAGATCTGGAGCACCTATCCTCAGTAGGAATGAGATTGACGAAATCGGAGAAGCCATTGTAGGCGATTTTGATCCATCCCTGTTGCAGAAACCGCAAGAGGTTGATATTGATCTGTTAGTACAGGACTACTTCGGTCTGTCGCAGGATTTCCAATATCTGTCGCACTGTGGCCTGTATTTAGGAATGACTGTCTTTAACGATACAGATAAGGTGATCGTTTACAATCCTGAAACAGCAAGGGCAGAGTATATCAGTGAGAGAGCGGATACGGTGATTATTGACAATTCCTTACTCGCTAACAATCAAGAGCATCGTTATCGATTCACTATGGGGCACGAAGGGGCACATGGGTTTCTGCATAAGCCGTACTTTGCCTATGACCCGAATCAGTTAACTTTATTTGATTTCGGACTGGGTGACAGACCGCGAGAGCCAATGGTTCAATGCCGAATTGACTCAAAACAGTATAGCAATAAGTCAACAAAGAACTGGGATGACCGGGACTGGATGGAGTGGCAGGCGAACGCACTCTCATCATCCATGCTTATGCCTAAGTCGATGGTAATAAAAGCAGTCCAAGATATGGAATGCGAGCTTCCTGACGAAAAGAATTCTAGAATAAGATGGTGGATGATGGCATCGAACATTTCTGAGCTGTTCAACGTGTCTTTTGAATCAGCGACCATAAGACTTAAAGATTTCGGATTCATCCCTAAAAACGAAAATATTGAAGAGGATAGCGAAGAGCTCTTACTGCTTGATTGGGATAGCGTAATCTGAGATTTTGGCGGATTTCCATGGTGAAATCCGTATTATTTTGCAGATGATGTTAACATGATAGCTAACGCATGACGAACCAACAAAACGACAAAATTGATCTATTGACGCTTAATGGTTCAAATGATATGATGTTGGTACAAATAAATGGAGGGGAATTATGTCAAGACAATACGATGAATACATGGAAGGAAAATTCGAATCTCGTGGGGAACAATATGAGATTGTCGAGCCAACTAACATAGAAGAGCTGATGAAGGCGTTTGAAACGAAAGACGTCATTGAGTATGAGCTCAGTTGCCTGATGCATGATGAAGACTCAAGCGGCTGGTCAGAGCTCCTTCAGGAACAAGAAGATGCCATTCAGGAATACTATAGTTCCATCCCGGATTTCGATAACAGCCTGCTGATCAGAAACATCAACTATCTTGCGAAGAAGTACAGCATTCGCATTGGAGATCTGGAGAAGATGCTCGGGATCAGTGCGGGATATATTTCCAGAACCGCTAAGGAAGGCACTGCCAAGAAAATGAGCATTGATGTTGTTTGGAAGATAGCACGCTTTTTCCAGACGGATCTCCGGGATCTTGTTGACCGGGATCTTGAGATGCCGAGTGATGAAAATGAGCTGCTTTGCAGATTTATCCAAAAGCTACGGCAACAGACAGAGGAACACAAAATCACATGGAAATGCCTCGGTGGGGTTATGTTTGAGTCAGACAGAGTACTTGAGGAGTCAGGGCTCATAACAGATGAAGGAGTGGATACAGACGCGATTTATCACCCGCATGACCAGAAAGCTGAGGGAAAGCTACTACTAACTGATGACGTTGTGGCCTGCGAGGACATTCGAGAGGACATGTCACTTGTTATTGTGCCATACCATATGGAAAAGAGCGGGAACACTTATTATGATTTCTTTTTCATGGAGGAGATCCCGGATCGCGGGGATCCAGAACTGGCATCTTATAACTTCGAGAAAATATTCAGAACCGTCGACGTTCCATTTGGTGGATTGGCGTCCTACGCAGAAAGCCTGTATCTGACCATCCGCAATCAGGAATTCAGCGCGGACATGAGTTCTGATGTTAGAAAGTTTATCACGGATTATCTGAAATAAGGGAGGGCAATGCATGGAGAACACATCCAGCGCCGAAAAACTGAAAGGGTATATTTCTTATCCCTGTTGTGAAAAGGAAAAGATTATGGTGTGGGAATCATGCCACGGGAAGGTTTCTTCCAAATGTCCACGATGTGGAAAATTCGCCATCTTCGATTTTGACAAGATGGTGTCTTATCCGGGACATGCCGCAAAAGGGGTTGTCCACAAATTCAAAATAAATAAATAACTTGTTGTATCGACTGAGCCGATAGGGATTCAAAGTAAGTCACCGCTGTGCCAGGGTACGGAATCATTCGCAGGATAACTGCAATGGTGCCGCTACCCTGGCTTTTTTAATGTCCATTTTTGCAATGTATTAACAAGGATGGAATTCCATTGACTGGGACATGAAGAAGCACAACCGTAAAGCATCTCGGGCCGGTTAATTTCTATGGCTAATAAATGAAGGAGGGTTCTTCCTCTACCCCGGTCCATTCTGAACAGAAATCGTGAGGCTGTTTCCGATTTTGCTCTGAAAGTTCCGTTTATAGGCGAAAGAAAAGTTTCGCTTTGACTTGCTCAATTCGCGCAGAAGTGTCCTGTGAGTGATGAAGGAGAAAATTCTCAAGAAGCATTTCCGAAATTGCTTCAAATGGTCCGCATATAGGTGAATGCAAAAGGAGGCAAAGATGAGAGACCCACCATGACAATCAGCAATACAGGTAGTAACCCGTCGTCTCTGACTGCAACTCTGTAGTCAGCAACTCAAACATACAAATTCGAATATCGAGCCAGCGTGCGCACAAAGGCAGGATGTCGACATACAGATCCTTATCTCTTACGGGATAGGTGAATCTGGAATGCCGGGAGCCTTACTTTTGTGCGCCTTTTTGTGCCTATGCGTACTGGCTCCGATGGTCCTCCGATCGTTCTGATCAGACCTTTCTTCCTGCCTTCTGTGCCTCCGGCTCAGGAGGCAATCATGGAAGAAAAGAAATTCTATCTCAATATCACAACCCAGAACGAGGAAGGAAAAAAAGAGACCAAGACCGTTTATGTATCGGAAGAAGTATACCGCGCGTACAAGCAGCCGTACTGGAAAGCAAAGCAGCAGGAAAGAAGAGCATCCCGCTGCAACATTGATGGTCATCGCTGCACGGGAGACTGCACCCAGTGCGACCGGCTCCGCGACGGCGCACCGCTTTCCCTTGAGCAGATGGCAGAGGACGGCATTGAGGTTCCGGCTTCTTATGAAACACCGGAGGACGCAATGATCCGGAAAGAGGAATATGAGCAGCTGTATTCGGCAATGAATACTCTCTCCGATCAGGACCAGAAGATTCTCTGGATGTCCACAGATGGAAAATCCGATCATGCGATTGCTGCCATGCTTGGCATGGCACAGACCACCGTTTCTTATCGCCGGAGAGCAGCCCTCAAGAACCTGAAAAAACTTCTCAGCTGAGTTTGTTCAAAATGTCCGGAACTGTCCTGTGAGTTACGGAGGGGTTAAGAACAAAAACCAATCACCCTCTAGAAAGGACAGACAAGCAATATGACAAACAAATCATTTGATCACGACGATGTAGTCGCGTTCCTGCGGGTGGTCTCGATCCTTACCGATCGGATCGCTTGCTGGATCGAGAAGGGAGGTATAAGCCATGTCAAAGATGAGCGAGCTGGATCTGACACTGAATGAACTGAAGGAATGCGGGGAGAAGCTGATTGCTGTTTCCGATTCCCTGCGACAGCTCTTTTCAGAGCCGGCGCAGAAACCGGAACCGGAGAAGCTGGAGCCTAAGGCGGATCCGCCAAAGCAGATCTCGTTCGAGGAGCTACGGGGCATCATGGCAAAGAAGACAAGAGTCTCCAAGGCCAATACGGATGCGATCCGGGAGCTTCTCACCAAGTATGGTGTGCATAAGCTCTCAGAGCTGAAGCCGGAGCAGTACGCAGGATTTCTGAAAGAGGCGGAGGTGATCCCCGATGCCTGATCAGCACGCATTCCTGTCGGCATCGTCCAGTAACCGCTGGATCGCCTGTCCGCCTTCCGCAAAGCTCAACACAGGTACCGGAGGGAGAACTTCCGAGTATGCCGTTCAGGGCACCTGCGCACACAGCCTTGCCGAGTACAAGCTGAAGAAGGCGCTCGGCATGAAGGCCGGGGATCCTACTGAGGATCTGGATTGCTTCGATCAGGAGATGGATTCCGCAACGGATGACTATGCCACCTATGTGATGGAGCAGATTCAGAAAGAAAAGGAAACCTGCCGGGATCCTACCGTATTGGTAGAGCAGAGGCTGGACCTTTCCCGCTGGATTCCGGAATCCTTCGGAACCGCTGACTGCCTGATTGCCGGCGATGAAACCTTGACGATCATCGATCTGAAGTACGGAACCGGAATCAAGATACCGAGCACTTCTTCCCAGCTTAAGTGCTATGCCCTTGGCTGCGTGGATATGTTCGATGGCATCTACGACATCAAGAACGTCCGGATGGTGATCTTCCAGCCGCGTCTCTCCCATATCAGCGAGACTGTGATGAGTAAAGAAGATCTCCTGAAGTGGGCAGATGAGATTTTGGTACCGGCAGCAAAGCTCGCTTTTGTGGGCGAGGGCCAATTCCGTGCTGGCGACCACTGCCAGTTCTGTGCGGTGAAGGCAAATTGCCGGAAGCGGGCCGAAATGAATCTGGAACTTGCAAAGTACGACTTTGCCATGCCGGCGACGCTGGAAGATGCCGAGATCGAGGCAATTCTGCCAATGGTCGATCAGTTGACCGCGTGGGGCAATGACATCAAGGACTATGCCCTTCAGAAAGCTTTGTCTGGGAAAAAGTGGCAGGGCTTCAAGCTTGTTGAGGGCAGAGCCAACCGTAGATACATCAATGATGCTGCTGTTGCAGAGGCTGTTACGGCAGCAGGCTTTGATCCTTATGAGAAGAAGCTCAAAGGGATCACGGCAATGACGTCCTTGCTCGGCAGAAAGAAGTTCGATGAATTGCTGGGAGGTCTTGTGGAACGGCCTTCCGGAAAACCGACCTTAGTTCCACAAAGTGACAAGCGACCGGAGATGAATTCGGCTGCAGATGATTTCAAAGATGAGTAACAAGGACAAGAGCCCGGACAGGGCAGAAGGAGAAAAGATTATGTCTACAAAATTCGTAAATCCGACAAAGGTTGTAACTGGTAAGGATACCCGCTGGAGCTATGCAAATGTGTGGCAGGCAAAGAGTATCAATGGCGGCACGCCGAAATACAGCGTGAGCCTGATCATTCCGAAGAGCGACACGGTGACCGTGAAGAAGATCAAGGCCGCCATTCAGGCCGCTTATGAGGAGGGCGAAGGTAAGCTCAAGGGCAATGGCCGTTCGGTACCTCCACTTTCCGCAATTAAGACTCCGCTGAGGGATGGCGATACGGAGCGTCCGGATGATGAAGCATACAAGGGATGCTACTTCGTTAATGCAAACTCTACGACCGCTCCCGGCATCGTGGATGCGGACCGTCAGGAAATCCTGGACCATTCCGAGGTCTACAGCGGTGTATATGGTAGGGCGAGCATTTCGTTCTATGCCTTCAACAGTTCCGGTAATCGCGGTATCGCCTGTGGTCTCAACAACCTCCAGAAGATCCGCGATGGAGAACCGCTCGGCAGCCGCAGCAGCGCACAGGATGACTTCGCTGATGTGGACGATGACGACGATGATGGCTTTCTCGACTGAGCAAATAAATCGATCCGGGACAGCAGGCGTGATCCTGCTGTCCAAGGATCCTGACAATCCAAGGAGGAAATTTCAATGTACGAATTTATGATTCACATGATCATTGTATGCGTGTTTGGTGTTTGCATGGGAGGCTGCATTGTCGGCTGGGTGAGCATCATCAAGAACCTGATCAGGTTGTTCCGAAAACTGGGACACTGGATCAAGGCAAAGATGGTCAGAGAATAATGACGACGGGGCTGGGCGGGAGAGATCCTGCCCGGCTTCTTTTCTATGGAGGAAGGTATGAAAAACTTATCTATCGACATTGAGACGTTTTCCAGCGTCGACCTGAATAAATGCGGTGTATATCGATACTGCTCATCCCCGGATTTTGAGATTCTACTGTTTGGCTATTCCATCGACCACGGTCCTGTAAGAACGATTGACGTTGAATCCGGAGAGAAGATCCCGGAAGAGATTCTGAAGGTGCTGACGGATCCGTCTGTCACAAAATGGGCATTCAACTGCAACTTTGAACGCGTGTGTCTTTCCACTTACCTGCGTCGCAAATACCCTCAGTACTTTAAGAGTTATGGCTCTCCGGAGGACTCAGTTGGAGATTACCTTGATCCGACCTCATGGCATTGCTCCATGGTCTGGTCTGCCTATCTGGGGCTTCCGATGTCCTTGGCGCAGGTTGGAACGGTATTAAAGCTCGAGGATCAGAAGATGACCGAGGGCAAGGATCTCATCCGGTACTTTTGCATGCCCTGCAAGCCGACCGCATCGAATGGCGGCAGAACAAGAAACAGGTCCTCCGATGCTGCGGATAAGTGGGCTGTATTCAAGTCTTACAACATCCGCGATGTGGAGGTGGAAGTCGCCATTCAAGAACGGCTGAAGAAATACCCGGTGCCGGATTCCGTCTGGGATGAATACCGGATCGACCAGATGATTAACGACCGGGGCACCAGAATTGACATGCAGCTTGTGAAGAATGCGATTGCCATCGATGCAAAAACGCACGATGCCTACATGGAGGAGATGACAGAACTCACTGGTCTTGAGAATCCTGGTTCCGTGCAGCAGCTGAAAGGATACCTGGCGGAGCAGGGCGTTGAGACGGATACACTTGGGAAGAAGCAGGTGGCAGCCCTGATCAATGAAGCGCCAGACCATGTAAAGCAGGTTCTGGAACTCCGCCAGCAGACAGCCAAGTCATCCACCAAGAAATATCAGACGATGGAGAGAGCTGTCTGCCCGGACGGAAGAATTCGTGGCATGTTCCAGTTCATGGGTGCGCCGAGGACCGGGCGGTTTGCTGGGAGACTTGTCCAGCTCCAAAACCTCAAAAGGAACAGCATGCCGGATCTGGCAGAGGCGAGAGAGCTCGTCCGGACGGGAAACTATGCTGCTCTAGAGATACTCTATGACTCTGTTCCAGAAGTTCTCTCAGAGCTCATCCGAACTGCACTTGTTCCGAAGTCCGGGTACAAATTCTACGTGGCGGACTACAGCAGCGTCGAAGCAAGGACGCTTGCGTATCTCGCAGGAGAGCAGCATACCATGGATTCCTTTGCCCGGGGCGAGGACATCTACTGCGCGACCGCATCGGCAATGTTCCATAAGCCGGTCGTGAAGCATGGCATCAACGGCGAACTCAGACAAAAGGGCAAAATTGCGACTTTGGCCTGTGGCTATGGCGGCTCTGTGGGTGCTCTGAAGGCGATGGGCGCTTTAGACATGGGACTTAAGGAAGAAGAACTGCAGCCGATTGTCACGGCATGGAGAAAGGCAAATCCACATATTGTCCGCTTCTGGTGGGACGTTGATAAAGCAGCTATGAAAGCTGTCCGAGAGCACACCACCACAGAGGTGCGGGGGTTCCGCTTTATCTGCAAGTCCGGGATGCTTTTCATTACGTTGCCGTCTGGGCGGATGCTGTCTTACGTGCAGCCCCGGATCGGGATCAATCAATTTGGCAGTGATTGCATCACCTACATGGGTCTTGATTCCACAAGGCACTGGAATCGTGTCCAGACCTATGGCCCAAAGCTCGTCGAGAACATCACACAGGCGGTCTGCCGGGATATTCTCTGCAATGCCATGAAGAATCTGCAGGAGACTTTCATCTGCGCACACATTCATGACGAGCTGGTGATTGAGTGCAAAGAGTCGGTGTCTCTCGATGAGATCTGTGACCGCATGGGACAAACGCCGGACTGGATTCCGGGACTTCTCCTTCGGGCAGATGGTTACACCTGCGATTTCTACATGAAAGACTGAGGGACCCGGGACAAGTTCCAGCGGGACAGCGATTTTTTCTAAAAAAAATATCATCAGATTTTGTTCAAATAGGCTCCTTCTGTCCTGTGGGTATTGGAGGGACAGATAAGAGCCTTTTTGTTACTCCGGAAAGGAGGCACTCATGTGCGTGAGAAAAAGATTGTCTACGTCTGCTCGCCATATTCAGGAAACATCTCCCTGAATACGGAACGGGCAAAGATCTACAGCCGGATGGTTGTGGACAGGGGAGCAATCCCAGTAACACCGCATCTCTACCTGCCGCTTTTTCTCGATGAAGAGACGGAAAGAGATGCCGCAATCGAAATGGATCTCGCCCTCTTAAAGAGGTGCGACGAGCTCTGGGCTTTCGGAGATGCGATCTCCTCAGGAATGAAGCGGGAGATGAAGGAAGCAGAAAATCTCGGAATACCGGTCCGCAGAATAACGCCCACAGGGCAGGAGGAATGGATATGTACGAAGTAATCAGCGGAGAAAGAGACGTCAATCGTGTGGCGGTTGATACATTCAAGAGGCAGGTTGCCTCTGGCGAAAACATCCTCGAGGTCGAGGCAGGCACGAATGGATATAAGGGAGACAACTTTGGACACGCTTCCCGGACCTACATTCGCCTGCAGAACATCATGGATACCGACATGAGAGTGAAGGAGACCCATGACAGTGATGGCAACGTGGATGGATTTGTACTGGAGATGGCAGGAGATTCGGAGCTTACCACGATCATCAATGCTCTGAAGTTTGTAGTGAAGGTACTCGACGAGCAGAGACGGGAAATAGTCGGTTGACAACAAGGAGGATTGAGCATGGAAGTTTTGATGGAAGAAAAGCAGCGGACAGATTCAGATTCCGGTCGGGACAGTCCCGATCCAAAGGACCTCATGCTGAAGATTACCGTGGGAAACAGCCGGATGGCCGGAATCTGGAATCCGATGGAGATCAGCTTTGGAGATCTCTGCGAAAAGCTGAAGGAGCCGATCCGCACGGCTGAGACCGTTGCCGAGTATAAGAAGATGACGCGCAAAGAGCGCGATGAGGCTAAGGATAAAGGTGGCTTTGTCGCAGGTGTCTTCAAAGGGAAGCGAAGAAAGAAGGACGAGGTTCTTTATCGTACAGCTATCACACTGGATGAAGACAAGATGCATGCGGACTTTTTTGACTGGTACCGGGAAAATCACAAATATGCATCCGTGATCTATACCACCCACAGCCATACACCGGAAAAGCCGAGAGGCAGGATTGTCATTCCAACCACGCGTCCCATCACACCGGATGAGACGAATGCCATCGCCCGGTATCTGGCGGATGCGTTCGGTATGGATCAGGTGGATATCTGCTCGTTCGAGATCAACCAGCTGATGTTCTGGCCGACGTGTCCCTCGGATGGGGAATACCGCTGCGAGGTATTTGACGGAGACCTTCTTGATCCGGACACGTTCCTTGCCGCACGCCCGGACTGGCAGGATGTCACAACCCTGCCGGTATCTCAGGATGAAAAGAAGGAACTGGCAAGACAGCAGAAAAAGCAGGAAGACCCGCTTACCAAGACAGGCATTGTTGGAAACTTCTGCCGGGCGCATTCCATTACGGATGTGATGGAGAATATCCTCCCGAACATCTATGAACCCGGTGACCGGGAGGACCGGTGGCACTACATTGGGGCTTCCAGTTCTGCCGGTGTGGTGGTCTATGATGACAAGTTTGCCTACAGCCACCACGCTTCGGATCCTGCCTGCAGCCAGCTTCTCAATGCGTTTGACCTTGTGCGGGTGCATCTCTTTGGCGATGACGATCCGAAGAAGTCCCTTCAGAAAATGTCGGAGTATGCGGCAAACGATGAAGCGACACAGGATGAGGCAATGCGCTGGCGACAGAAAGAGGCAGTTACAGACTTCTCGGAAGAGGCAACTGCCGATTCTGGAAGCGACAACAGCTGGATGAAGAAACTCCAGCGGAACCCGAAGTCTGGTGAGCTTATCGGAAACCTGCACAACTTGCTTCTTATCATGAAGAACGACCCATATATGAAGAATATCGTCTTCAACCAGCTGGCAGACGGCATGGAGATTGCCGGCGATGTTCCGTGGAAACATCCAGGTCGCTACTGGCGGGACGCGGATGATGCGCAGCTTATCTGTTACATCGATGAGCACTATGGGACTTTTTCCCAGCGGAACTTTGATCTTGCAGTCACCAAGGCGGCAGATGACAGGAGCTATCACCCGATTCGGGACTACTTCTATAAGCTCCCGGCATGGGATGGGATTCCGAGGGTGGAAACCCTCCTGATCGATTACCTCGGGGCTGAGGATAACGCATATGTTCAAGCTGTCACGAGAAAAGAACTCTGTGCAGCACTTCGGAGAATCAAGGACCCTGGTGCGAAGTTCGACAATATGATCGTCCTGAATGGACCGCAGGGAATTGGCAAGAGCACCCTCATCTCGAAGCTCGGGATGGAGTGGTTCTCGGATTCTCTCAGTATGTCGGACATGAACGACAAGACGGCTGCTGAGAAGCTGCAGGGCTATTGGATCCATGAGATCGGAGAGCTCGCTGGTATGCGGAAGGCGGACCTTGATAAGGTGAAGTCCTTTGTCAGCAGACGTGACGATAAGTACCGTGCGAGTTTCGGTCGCAGGGTCGAGCCTCATCCGAGGCAGTGTGTCTTTTTCGGAACGACGAATGCAGAGAAGGGGTATCTGAGGGATATTACCGGTAACCGCCGCTACTGGAACGTGAAAGTCACCGGAAAGGGCAAGTACCATCCGTGGGATCTGGAACAGGAGACCGTCGACCAGATCTGGGCCGAGGTGAAAGTGCTGGAGCCGGAAGAAAAGCTGTACCTCTCTCCGGATCTTGAGGGCTATGCCGAGGGCGAGCAGAAGGAAGCCATGGAGCAGGATGACCGCGAAGGGATGGTCCGGGAGTATCTGGATGCCCTTCTTCCTGAGAACTGGGAGGAGATGACCGTCGACGAGAGAAGGAATTACTTCCTCTATGGCGATGATCCGCTTCGGGCTCAGGGAAAGGTTCAGCGCAAGGTCGTGAGCAACATTGAAATCTGGTGCGAGTGCTTTGGAAAAAAGCAGGCCGACATCGAATCCAAAGACAGTTATGCCATTGCTGCAATCATGGAGCGAATGGAGAACTGGGAGAAGAAGGGCGAGAGGAGATCCAATCCTGCTTATGGTCGTCAGCGGGTTTATGTCCGCAAGACAGGAGAGGAGTCGGACGATGAGTGACCTTTCATGGGACGAGCTCCCCTTGGACGGGGCAAATGGGACAAGCCGGGATCCACCTTGTCCCGAATGGGCTGTCCAGCAGAAAAGCCTTTGTTTATGGGCCTTTCTTGGATGAACTGGCACAACCTTATTTCTTTTCTATATAGCACAAAATAATAAGAATTTTAGTAATAAAAGCATGGGCGCATGTGGGCGCATACGCGTATACGCGCGTAAGGGGAATTTGAGCCAGTCGTCCATCCATTTGTCCAGAGAGGAGATTGAAACGATGCTGAGTCGTAAAGATAGAACGGTTGAAAAGTATATGAGAGCGGGAGCTGCGATGCGGCTTTTCAAGACAGCATACAGCGAGGTGATCACCACTTTGTCAGAGGTGATGCCGAGTCAGGATTACGAGAAGGTTATGCGTGCGATGTATAAGGTTGATCAGGTCTGTTCCGATACGGAGGATCGCATGTTCCGGGAACATCCGGATCTCGATAACGAATACATCGACGTATTCTATGGCGATCTGAAGAATAACACGAGAAACGACGTCGATCGGAAAGTGGTGCAGATGGCGCATGAGATGTCAGATCGCCTGTTTGGCGAAAAACAGTAATGGAGGAGGATAGAGCAATGTTTGTTTATACACCGATGGGAACAATGGTAAATCTTGACCGGTTTGACGGAGTGATCACCAGCAAAATGAAATGCGGCAGGGCATGCGTGTATGCAGTCCGGGGAGCCGGAAAGGAACAGGTCCGGATGCCGCTTGGCATTTATAAGAATCTGGCCGATGCCGATTATGCCATCTACCGCATGGCCGAGGCCATGAACGCGGATGAACCGGAGGAATAAGATGAGCAGCATGAGTGAGAAGGAAGTCGAGCAGCGCCTTGTTGCAGCAGTGAAGGCAGCAGGCGGCTGGTGTCCGAAGTTTATCTCTCCGGGCACCAATGGCATGCCGGATCGGATCATCCTGATGCCGGGAGGGTGCATCGCCTTTGTTGAGGTGAAGGCACCGGGCCAGAAACCAAGAAAGCTGCAGATCCGGAGGCACCTCCGTCTTCGCCATCTTGGTTTTCAGGTATTCGTTCTGGACGATCCGGACGAGATCCCCGGCATCCTTGCGGCAGTCACACAGGAAGGAAACAGATGATGGGAACCATTATCAAATTGAAAGATGGATCTTTGGAGACCGTTCTTTCCGGAGAGGATCTGATCCGCCTTATTGATAAACACATGGGGCAGGAGATGAAGGAGGCCGTCGTCGAGTGGATGAATGAACTCGACCTTGAGCATGCTGACGACGAGGAATGCATCCATGAATTGAATGAGCTGATCAGCGAGGACCACAAACGGTACAAAGAGACCATGGAGCAGATTCGCACGGAGGCGGAAAAGCTGAATGGTCTGATCGCGGTAAAGGACCTGGACCGGGAAGCAATATCGAACACAGCCGGAGCAATTTGTGTGATGGCTCACAGGGAGGCATGCCGATGTTGAAACGGGAACAGATGCATGAATATCAGAACTACTGCGTGAGGTTTATCGAGGAGCACCCGGAGGCACTTCTGATCTTGGAGATGGGCCTTGGGAAAACAGTCATCAGCCTCACTGCCATAGAGGATCTGATGTACGACTCTTTCGAAGTGAATAAAACTTTGGTAATTGCGCCTCTCCGTGTAGCGAGGGACGTATGGTCGCAGGAGAAAGATCTCTGGTCCCACACACGGCATCTTCGGATGTCGGTGATGATTGGCAGTGTGAAGGAACGTGTAATAGCTCTAAAGGCAGAGGCCGATATTTACGTGATCAATCGGGAGAACGTGAAATGGCTGGTAGACTTCTTTGAGCAGCATCACACCCCGTGGCCGTTCGATTGTGTGGTGGTGGATGAGCTCAGCTCTTTCAAGAATTACAAGAGCCAGCGCTACAAGGCACTCCGGAAAGCCCGCCCGTACATTAAGCGGATCTGGGGGCTTACCGGGACACCGGCGAGTAACGGACTTCTGGACCTCTGGGGTGAGGTTGCCATTATCGATCAGGGTAAGCGCCTCGGAAGATTTATCGGCAGATACCGCGAAGCCTACTTCCGGCCCGGTGGCATGAATCCGTACACCGGAGTGGTTTACAACTACGTGCCGCTGCCGGGTGCAGAGGAAGCAATTTACAAGAAGATCAGCGACATCTCAGTTTCCATGAAGGCAAAGGACTTCCTGCCGGATCTTCCGAAGTGCGTGACGGTCAACCATATGGTAGAGATGAGCCCGGCGGAGAAGAAGCTGTACGAGAGTCTTCGGAAGGATCTGGTCCTTACGGTAGATGGTGACGAGATTGATGCCGCCAATGCAGCAGTCCTTTCTGGGCGGCTTCTTGAGATGGCAAATGGTGCGGTTTACAACGAGGACCACGAGGTGATCCGGATTCATGACCGGAAGCTGGAAATGCTGTCCGATCTGATTGAGGAAGCAGTTGGTCAGAACGTTCTGATTGCCTACTGGTACCAGCATGACCGGAGCCGGATCAAAGAATACCTGAAGGAGCAGGGAATCGCTGTCCGGGACCTAAAGTCCTCTGAGGATGTTGCTGACTGGAATGCAGGCAGGATCCCAGTAGCCCTGATCTCTCCCGCATCTGCCGGGCATGGACTGAACCTGCAGCATGGCGGCCATATCCTGATATGGGTATCCCTCTGTTGGAGCCTTGAGATGCGACTTCAGATGGACTGTAGATTGAACCGTCAGGGACAGACCGAACCCGTCACCATTCATAACATCGTGACGAAGGACACGATTGATGAGGATGTATTGAAGGCACTGGATGGGAAGAACACCACACAGGAGAACCTGATCCGGGCTGTGAGAGCACGACTCTCTTAATGACAATCAGAGTCAATCTATGACAAACATATGCCAATCCGAGGAGCGAGAAACTAAGCATTTCAAGGAGGCTGCATATGAACAAGAATTACGGCTGCGATCCGTATGAGAACCTTGCCAATGCGATCGTAGAACAGGCAGCAAAAGATTACCTGTCAGCACTGAAGAGGCTGAAGAAGAATCCGGCAAACAGGATGGCGATGGATGAAGCCATGCGGCTTGAGAAGTTCTTTCATTCCGGCTGGTACGGAATCCTTACCAATGTGGATCCGGATTATCTGATCCGGAAGCTGAGAGAGAAGGTGGCGGCATGACACCAAAGGCATATCTCAATCAGGCTTACCGTCTGGAACAGCGGATCCGGCTGCATCAGGAAGAACTGGAGAACTTAAGAATGCTGGCTGCCTCTGTTGGCAGTCCCGGCTTCGAGGAGCACTACAATCCGAATCATCCGACGGATGCGCCCTTCGTAAAAACGCTGGATCGGATCTGGGAGAAGGAAAAGAAAGTGAATGAAGAGCTTTGTCTTCTCCTACAGCTGAAAGATGAGATCCAGTCCGTGATCGATCAGGTCGACAACATGGATGAGCGACTGATTCTCACGTATCGGTATCTCAAGAATTATACCTGGATGCGAATTGGCGATGAGCTCGCCGCTGATGAGCGCACCATCCGCCGATGGCATAGCAGAGCGCTGTCTCATGTGAAGGTGCCGGAAAGTCCTACGATCATCTGAATGCGCCGAAAATGTCCGCAAATGTCCGGGTGCCATATGTGATATGGTATAGTCAGCGAAGAAAGATAGGATGAAGCCTCGAAGGATAAAACCTCCGGGGCTTTTTACGTGGGAGAAATCAGGAAAGGAGGTGCCGGACATGCCGATGAAACCAAAAGTACCCTGCAGGCACCCCGGCTGTCCGAACCTCGTGCCGGTAGGGCAGAAGTACTGCGAGGAACACAAGAGGATGCATCCGGAAGAAATACGGTCAGCTGCGGCAAGAGGATACAACAGCCGATGGAGACGGGAGAGCAAGAAGTTCTTAGCACTTCATCCTCTCTGTGAGGAGTGTCTGGGACATGGCATCGCTACACCGGCGACGGTTGTGGATCACATCGTTCCGCACCGAGGAGATCAGAAGCTCTTCTGGGACAGATCGAACTGGCAGGCGCTGTGTAAGAAATGCCACGATAAGAAGACCGGAAGAGAGGACAGCCATCCGGTGTATCATTTCTGACGTCGCCTTTGCCTTGGCATGATAACACCTGTTCTTGTGTACACGGGAAAAACAGGA
Organism: Oribacterium sp. Sow4_G1_1; assembly: GCF_052116105.1. Lineage (NCBI taxonomy): Bacteria > Bacillati > Bacillota > Clostridia > Lachnospirales > Lachnospiraceae > Oribacterium > Oribacterium sp. Sow4_G1_1. The sequence goes on along the minus strand of NZ_JBQKLS010000018.1, from coordinate 10,746 downwards.
CGCCGTCCGTTCAGCTGGAATGCATCGTGGTTTTTGATTTCCAGGACGGCGTCTTCTACGCTGATGCAGGCGGTGTGGAAGTGAAATGGATGGGAGTCCTTGTGCTTGTGAAAGACAACAATGAGGTCTTCTGTCTGGGAGCAGACAAGTCGCCAGGTATGATGGGTGTTCCTTGAGGTGATGGTAATTTCATCCGGGTTGAGATTCAGAACCTTGAAGTAGTCCTCGTTGAAAAGATGAAGATGGGGATAGATACGCATAAGTAGACCTCCATAGATATGAAATGAAAGAAAAGGTTGGAAAGTTTGCCGGAACCGGCAGAGACGGTGCCAAAATGCACCAGTCAGATATTTCTAATTATTATAACTGACTGCTTCTGCCTGCGGCAATTCGCATACAAGACAAATAAATGCAGGGAAAGTTGTGCAGAGTAACGAGAAAGGCGGGGGAGGTCATAATCCTGAAAACCAGAGGCACAGAAGACCGGCGCTCCCTCTTCCGTTGAAATCCGCGAAATTGATACCCCGGGGGTTAAGGCCCGCCCGGGCAGATACAAATTTACATACCAAAACCGCAGAAAAGCGTGGAAACAAGCGCCTTCTCTGCGGTTTTTTCGTGCGCAGAATGACGCGGCAGTAGCTTGGAATTTCGCGCAGAAATTTCCATTCCACGCTCGGCAGACTTTCGAGTACGTTCTGACTTTCGAGTACGGAGAATCCGGCGGTGCCGGGGAGGGCGTGATGGATGAGAACTTTGAAACACCTGACCTCTCGGAATTCCTCGCGTCCTGTGCAAAGCAGTTCTGCCCGTGGTGCGGGAAGCCGATGGGACGGAATCCGATGGGCAGGCCACGGGTGTTTTGCTCAGACAGATGTCGCTGGGCTTACAACAGCTGGCGGCACAGAAAACGAATGAAGGAGGAAGAGAATGGAAACACCAATCCTAAAGAACATACCGGTGACGGAACTGAAACCGGCAGCATACAACCCGAGAAAAAAGCTGAAACCGGGTGATAAGGAATATGAGAAGATCAAGAACTCCATCAAGGAGTTCGGCTTTGCTGATCCGCTGGTCGTGAATTCCGATATGACGATCATCGGCGGACATCAGAGACTGACCGTAGCGATGGACCTTGGCTATACTGAGGTTCCGTGCGCTGTCGTCAATACTGATAAGACCCGCGAGAAGGCACTGAACATTGCCCTCAATAAGATCACCGGCGCATGGGACGAAGACCTGCTCGCCGATCTCTTGAAGGACCTCGAAGCGTCCGACTTCAATACAGCGCTCACCGGTTTCGAGCCGCCTGAGATGGAGGCGCTGTTCAACAAGGTCTGCGATAAAGAAGTGACGGAAGACAGCTTTGATGTCGATGAGGAACTGAAGAAGCCTACCATGAGCAAACTCGGTGATATGTGGTTCCTTGGAAAACACAAAGTGTTCTGTGGGGATTCTACCAATGAGGAGAACTATGTTGCTCTGATGGATGGAGCCAAGGCGAATCTTGTACTGACCGATCCTCCGTACAACGTTGATGTCGAAGAGACCGCAGGTAAGATCATGAACGACAACATGGCAGATGACGATTTCTACAAGTTCCTGCTGGCTGCCTATCAGGCGATGTACTCGAATCTTGCCGATGATGGGTCTATCTACGTCTGGCATGCAGATACCGAAGGACTGAACTTCCGGAAGGCATTCAAGGACGCCGGATTCTATCTTTCCGGCTGCTGCATCTGGAAAAAGAACAGTCTGGTGCTGGGACGCAGCCCTTACCAGTGGATTCATGAACCGTGCCTTTATGGCTGGAAGCAGAAGGGAACTCATAAGTGGTACTCCGATCGCAAGCAGACAACGGTCTGGGAATACGATAAGCCGCGATCCTCCAAGGACCATCCGACGATGAAACCGGTGGTGCTCATGAGTTATCCGATTCGGAACAGTTCCGCGACAAATGGTATCGTGCTGGATCCGTTTCTTGGTTCCGGCAGTACGCTGATCGCTTGTTGTGAAACCGACCGGATCTGTAGAGGCATTGAGCTGGATCCGAAATTCGTCGACGTGATCGTCAAGAGATATATCGAGCACGAAGGTGGCAAGACATCGGATGTGTATGTGATGCGTGATGGCCAGAAGCTCACGTTTGAGGAGGCGGCAGCAGATATGCCGCAGGAGGAATCCGCATGAATGCCGAGGAGCGACTGTTGGAGAATGGCTATGACGGAGTCAAGTATCTCACGAACTACAGCTACGACGATGCTCTGATCGGTGTGACCGATGATGGCAGAGCTGTCTATGACTATGAGCTCATGGTTGAGTGGCTGATGGAGACGGAGGGCTGGTCCTATGAGGATGCTGCCGAATGGGTGAATTACAACACGATCCGTGCTCTTCCCTACATGGGAGAGGATGCTCCGATTATCCTGAACTGCCTCGAAGACGTATACATTCGCGTCGATAAGGACGACTAAATTTTGTGCAATCTTATTACAGAAATGAGTTGATATGTGCCGCCGAAAGAGTGATCTATGTACGTACCAAAGGAGGTACATACCATGAGAGCAAACTACAACATGAAAGGAAAAGAAAGAAAGGCGCTGGTGGATGCCATTGCCGCGATCACCGGAGAGGCAGCCGAGTATCAGTTCGTACCGACCTGCGCTTACAAGATCGGAAACATCACGGTTGATAAGGAAGGCGCAGTCATCTGCGAGGATGAAGAGAAGCTTGGTAGGGTGATGGTTCGACTTGGCCAGATGGGTTATTACCCGGATGCGGAGCAGCCGGCAGACCCGGAGCCCGGGCAGGAAACCGTACAGGAAGCCATAGAGCCGGCACAGGAGCCCGAGGGAGAAACGACCGGGCTCACGATCAGCCTGCCGCTTTCAGCTGCGAACGTCGGAACGCTTACCAACCTGATCAGCGCCAAGGACAGCCTCATCAAGAAGGCGCTCGGAATCACCGACACAAGGATCCAGGTGACAGAAAACAAGATCGAGTTTCCTTGGTTTACCCGGGAGCTCACCGCCGATGAGGCAAAGGCCTACACGCTTTTCATCAGCCAGCTCTGCAAGCTATCAAAGGAACTGAAGCATGCGAGCAGCAGGCCGATAGAGACAGACAACGAGAAGTACGCCTTCCGCACATGGCTTCTCCGGATGGCCTTTATCGGACCGCAATACAAGCCGGCGAGGAAGATCCTGCTTCAGAATCTTACCGGCAGTTCCGCCTTCCGGAACGGCAGCAAGCCGGAATAAATACACGATTTCTTCTCCGGAATTTTGTGAGATATACACCTCCGAATTGACTGGATATAAGTGCCCTTCAGAGTGATTAATACACATGCAAAAGGGAAAACACATAAGCCAACAAGGAGGCAAACCATGAAGGATACAGAGAAGAGAATCGAAGCCATGAAGCAGCAGACGATCGGAGTTGAGGTCGAGATGTACGGGATCGCAAGAAGCAGGGCAGCTGAGGTTGCCGCCACCTTCTTCGGAACCGGAAGACACGAGGATACCTCAAGACGAAACGGATACAGAGCATGGAGCGCTTGGGACGCACAGGGCCGGGAATGGAAATTCCAGCGGGACGCCAGCATCCGGGCAGCAAGGGATGAAGAATCCTGCGAGATGGTGACGCCGATCCTCACCTGGGACGATATCGAGAGCCTGCAGGAACTGGTACGGCAGCTTCGCCACGCAGGAGCCAAGAGCGACCCGAGCCACATGTGCGGAGTTCACATTCACATCGGTGCGAACGGCCACAACGCAAAGACGCTCCGGACACTGGCAAACCTGATGGCAAGCCACGAGAGCCTCCTGATCAGCGCCCTCCGGCTGGACAGAAGCCGCATCGACCGCTACTGCCAGACGGTAGACAAGGGATTCCTGAACCGCCTCAACAAGAAGAAGCCGGAAACCATGCAGCAGCTTGCAGACATCTGGTACGAAGAGAACCACGCAAGCTACGGAAGAAGGGAGCACTACAATGCCAGCCGCTATCACATGCTGAACCTCCACGCGACCTTCACAAAGGGCACGATCGAATTCCGCCTCTTCCAGTTTGCAGACGCCGGAAACGGCAAGCGCGGAGGCCTGCACGCCGGAGAATTAAAGAGCTACATCCAGCTTTGCCTCGCCCTTTCCGCAGCGGCGAAGATCCAGAAGAGCGCAAGCCCAAAAGAGCCGCAGCACGAAAATCCGAAATACGCGATGCGCACCTGGCTCCTTCGGATGGGCTTCATCGGGGACGAGTTCGAAACCGCAAGGGAGATCCTCACAAGGAACCTTGCAGGCGACACTTCCTTCCGAAACGGAAGAGTTGCATAAACCGAAGAGACAGCCTTCGGCTACCTTACCCGCGAGAGTCGCGGGCTTAAGGTGGTAGAAGGGTATCCCTTCGGAAAGGAGAAACCACAATGAGATTTCCAAGTGAGAAAGAACTGAAAGAGCTGCGGGAGCACTACCCAGCAGGAGCAAGGGTTGAGATGATCCAGATGGAGGATCCACAGGCACCGCCTGTAGGGACCAAGGGAACAGTCATCGGGGTAGACGATGCCGGATCGATAATGGTCCGCTGGGACAACGGGTCTTCCTTGAACGTCGCCTACGGAGCAGACCGTTGTCGGTTGCTGGTCGGGGAGTTCACGAAGACTGTCCGGGACCAGATCCTTGCAATCCGGGATACCGGAGAGACGAACATGTTCGATGTGCCGATGGTACAGAGCATTGCTAACCGCCTTGGCTACTATGAGCTGGTGATCTTCCTCATGGATCATGCGAAGGAATACGCGAACTTCATCATGAAGGGCGAGGTCTAAGATACACAGTTTTCGCACAAGAATCTTGTGCAGATTATGATCTACATTTCCTTGCTATAAAAGGGATTCAGAGTGATATATGTACATGCCAAAGGAAAAGGCAACAAGCACATAGCAAGGAGGACAAAACCATGATGAACATTTTCGAAGAAACCTACGAGGCGATGGAAGCAGCAAGGAAGGCATACGCGGAGGCCACAACCGACGAGGGGCAGGATGCCGCAGAGAAGGCTTACGGCGAAGCCAAGGACCGGATGGCAGCGAAGGGCGACATCGCCTGCAAGATCTGGAGGGCTTACGAGAAATCAAGAGACAACGAGAACGAGATCCTCGACTTCAACGACATCATCTGGGACCGGGATGTCGAAGCCCTGACCACCTGCATGAGAGAGAACGGCATCAAGGCCTTCACCTACTCCTGCCAGGCAACCGACGCCATTGAAACCTTATGGCTTTTCAAGCAGGCCGGCTGCATCATCGGCGAGATGGTCGAGATCAACCTCCGGAAAGACCTCTGGGGCAAGGGCTACGAAAAGGGACACGCCTTCAAGATGAGCATTGCCTGAAGGAAGGAGACAGCCATGTGGAGTGAGGGAAGCATTGCAGAACCGAGCGGAGATGGAACCTACACCGTCTGCAAATACAGAGTGAAGCACTTTGATGAGCCAAGCGAGGCTTACGGGATCGACGGCGGTAGGATCAGCAAGCTGACGATTACGGTAAACGGAGAAATGACACTGAACTATGACAGGGGCTGGGATATCGAGCCCGAGGATGAAGCAAGTCAGTTGGCCTACGCCATCCTGCTGAAGGAATTCAACTAACACCGGCACTGCCGGAAACACTACAAAGTAGCACTACATTTTAGAATGAAAATTCCGAGAGAGGGCCGCATGCCTCTTTCTCTCGTACAGATACAGACCACATGGAACGGGATCGCTTCGGCGGTCCTTTTGTTTTGCACGCAGGAAGGAGGTGTGTTCCTATGGCGACGAGAGGTCGAAAGCCGACTCCGACAGCAATCAAGGAGCTGGAAGGAAATCCCGGAAAACGGAAATTGAATGAAAACGAACCAAGGCCAGAGCGGAAAGCACCATCCTGTCCGAAGTGGCTCGACAAGGATGCAAGAAAGGAGTGGCACAGGCTCGCAAAGAAGATGGAAGCCCTCGGCATCCTCACCGAGGTTGATATGGCTGCCTTCGCTGCTTACTGCCAGTCCTATGCGAGATGGAAGGAAGCCGAGGAATTCATCAGCCAGCACGGATCCATCGTCCGGACGCCTTCCGGATACTGGCAACAGGTGCCACAGGTATCCATTGCACAGACCTATATGAAGCAGATGGGAAAGTTCGCTGCAGAGTTCGGTCTTACGCCTGCTTCCCGGTCCCGCCTCATAGCGGATGCGGGGAATACCGCACCGACTGATGAGATGGAAAATCTGCTGGGAGGTGATTCGTAATGGCAAGCGAGGAACGTCCCGCAGATATGCCAAAGCTCACAGACTATCATCCGACCCAGTACATGCTTCCGACTTCACATTACGATCCGACCAAGGCAGATCGGGCTGTGAAGTTTATCGAGATGCTCCGTCATACCAAAGGCAAGTGGGCTGGGAAGCGGTTCTGGCTTCTCCCGTGGCAGGAGCAGATTATCCGTGACCTGTTCGGCATCGTGAAGGAGAACGGCAAACGTCAGTTCCGGACCGCTTACATCGAGATCGGGAAGAAGAACGGAAAGAGTGAGCTTGCTGCAGCGGTAGCGCTGTATCTCTTGTACGCAGACAACGAGCCGTCTGCCGAGGTCTATGGCGCTGCCGCAGACCGGCAGCAGGCCAGTATCGTTTTCGATGTTGCTCATCAGATGGTTTCCATGACACCTGCGCTTCTGAAACGATCAAAGATCATGGCGGCAACGAAACGAATTGTGAATTACAGCAACGCTGGATTTTATCAGGTCCTTTCTGCAGAGGTGGGAACCAAGCACGGCCTGAACGTTTCCGGTCTGGTCTTCGATGAGGTCCACGCCCAGCCGACCAGAAAGCTTTATGATGTTTTGACGCAGGGCTCCGGTGATGCCCGTGAGCAGCCACTGTTCTTTCTGATCACGACGGCTGGAACCGACAAGAACTCGATCTGCTACGAGCTGCATCAGAAGGCAAAGGATATCCTCTCCGGGCAGCGCGTGGATCATACCTTTTACCCGGTTGTCTATGGACTGGAAGACGATGAGGACTGGCACGATGAGAAGAACTGGTATAAAGCAAATCCAAGCCTCGGACAGACGATCGACATCGAGCGTGTCAGGGAGCACTACCATGAGGCGCTGGAAAATCCCGCCGAGGAAGCAGTGTTCAAGCAGCTGAGACTCAACATGTGGGTATCTAGTACGACCGCCTTCATTCCGGAGCAGGTCTTTGATCAGGGCAATGAGCCGATTGATCTGGACAGTCTCCGGGGAAGGGAATGTTACGGTGGACTCGATCTTTCCAGCACCGGCGACATCACCGCACTGGTTCTGATGTTCCCGCCTCGGGATGAGACGGAGAAATACATCTGCCTGCCGTTCTTCTGGGTGCCGGAAGATACGATTCCGATACGCGTGAGACGTGCATCGGTTCCGTACGACGTTTGGGTGAAGCAAGGATACATGAAAGCGACCGAAGGGAATGTGATCGACTACAACTTCATCGAGAAGTTCATACTCGATCTCTACAAGATTTACAACATCAAGGAGATCGCGGTCGACCGCTGGAACGCCACTCAGCTCATCATCAACCTACAGGATGACGGCATGACGATGGTGCCGTTCGGGCAAGGGTACAAAGATATGTCGCCTCCCACCAAGGAGTTCTATAAGCTCATGATGGAGGGCCAGATCATTCACGGCGGCAATCCGGTTCTGAAATGGATGGCACTAAACGTGGTGGTGGACCGCGACGCTGCGGATAACATCAAGCCGACGAAGGCAAAGTCCCCAGAGAAGATCGATGGTATCGTCGCTGCGATCATGGCACTGGATCGCTGTATCCGGCAGGAAAATACAGAGAGTGTCTACGACAGCCGAGGCCTTGTGGTGTTCTGATAATGTGCTTCATTTCTCCTCCCGATATTTGTGCAAGATATGTGTCGAAATAAGTTGATGTATTTCTGGCGCAGAGTGATATATGTACATGCCAAAGGAAAAGGGCACACAAACAAAACGGAGGACAAGGCCATGACGAAAGCAAGCTACAGATTCATTAAAGACGGAAACACCTACACCACAGCACAGGGAAACAACCGGTTCGAAGCACAGCTGAAACTTGAACTTCAATTCCAGACAGATCTCACGGGAGCAACCTTCGAGGAGCTTTGGAAGGGCAAGGTCGAGAGAATCGGGATCGTAAAATAAACCAGAAACAAACAGGAACGAACAGGGCATTCACCAAGACGGTGGGTGCCTTTTTCCGTGGAAGAACTGCTGCGGACAGCGGCAGAGATAGGAGTATGACACATGGGATTTCGGGATTTATTTCACAGAAGGAAGGCAAGAGCAGATCCGCAGGATTCGACATCCGGCAGTGTGTACCGTGCCTATTACGGCCACACCTCATCCGGAAAGACCGTAACAGAACGGAGCTCCATGCAGGTGACCGCTGTGTATGCCTGCGTCCGAGTGCTGGCAGAAGCGGTGGCAAGCCTGCCGCTGCATTTGTACCGGGAGGAGAACGGCAGCAAGGTGAAGGCGACAGACCACCCACTGTACTTCTTGCTCCATAGTGAACCGAATGAAGAGATGACAGCCTACTCGTTCTGGGAGACGCTCATGACTCATCTATTACTGTGGGGGAACGCATACGTCCAAGTGATCCGGAACGGCAAGGGTGAAGTCACAGCACTGTATCCATTGATGCCGAATCGCATGACGGTAGACCGAGACGAGAACGGCCACATCTACTACCAGTACCTGTGGTCCAAGGGTGACGATGCACCGACCATGAAGGAGACGATCGTAAAGCTGTCACCCCATGAGGTGATGCAGATCCCGGGGCTCGGCTTTGATGGACTGGTCGGATACAGCCCGATCGCGATGGCGAAGAACTCGATCGGTCTTTCGATGGCCTGCGAGGAGTATGGCTCTAAGTTCTTTGCAAACGGCGCAGCACCTTCCGGTGTGCTGGAACACCCCGGCATTCTGAAGGATCCGGAAAAGGTCCGGGACAGCTGGCAGGCAGCCTTCGGTGGCAGCCAGAACGCCGGGAAGGTCGCAGTTCTGGAAGAGGGGATGAAATATTCGCCGATCTCCATCAACCCGCAGGAAGCACAGTTCTTGGACACTCGGAAATTTCAGATCGATGAGATTGCGCGGATCTTCCGGGTGCCTCCGCACATGATCGGAGACCTGGAACATGCGACATTCAGCAATATCGAAGAGCAGAGTCTGGAATTCGTGACCTACAGCTTACAGCCTTGGCTCACCCGGATCGAGTCGTCAATCTCCAGGTCCCTTCTCTCGAAGGATGAGAAGATGATCTACTACGCCCGGTTCAACGTGGACGGGCTTCTTCGCGGTAACTACGCATCCCGCATGCAGGGCTATGCGACCGGTATCAGTAACGGTTTTTTGTGTGTGAACGATGTCCGGCGCTTAGAGAACATGGACCTCGTGCCCGAGGAGGAGGGAGGAAACCTGTTTCTTGTAAACGGATCGATGACGCCCCTCCGAAGTGCAGGCGCTGCTTATCAGAGCGGTTCTGGAGGTAGTGATCCTCCGGAGCAGGATGAGCCCCATGAAGAACCTGAGGAAGATACAGATAACAAAAAGCCCCACAGAAGGGGAAGGAGGAACACATGAACAAGTTTTGGAAGTGGGTGCGGAACAAGGCACCGGATGGAGAAGATCCGGATCTTGCCGCACGCACGCTGTTTTTAAACGGAACCATTGCTTCGGAGAGTTGGTTTGACGATGACGTCACGCCAGCTCTTTTTAAGTCTGACCTTGATTCCGGGAAAGGACCGATCACGGTCTGGATCAACTCTCCGGGCGGTGATGTCTGGGCGGCGGCACAGATCTACAACATGCTTCTGTCCTATGACGGAAAGGTCACCGTGAAGATCGACGGCCTTGCAGCATCGGCAGCATCGGTCATTGCGATGGCAGGAGATGAGGTTCTTGTAAGCCCGGTCTCCATGCTGATGATCCACAACCCGTCCACGATGGCAATGGGGGATAAGGACGATCTTGCGCAGGCCATCTCGATGCTCGATTCCGTGAAGGATTCGATCCTGAATGCCTACGTCAAGAAGACCGGACTTTCCAAGAACAAGCTTAGTAAGCTCATGGACGATGAGACCTGGATGGATGCGAGCAAGGCAGTGGAGCTTCATTTTGCAGACCGTGTGATGGAGAGACCGGATCTCTATCGCAGTGAGCAGGAAGAGAAACCGGAAGAGGACGATCCAGCCAAGGAGAATCCGGAGGAATCTGAAGACAAGCCCGAGCAAGCACCAAATGATCCTGAGAAGAACGAGGATCTGCTTGCTGCGGGTTTTCTTTATTCCAGTCGTCAGATGGCGGCTGCCTTCACCAACAAGGTGAAGGAACACTACAAGGTTAGAAACAAGGCACAGGATGGTCCTGATGCCGAAAGCAAAGTAGAGGAAGGCCGGAGCGTGGATGCTCTGATGGATCGCCTGAATCTGCTGCACACGATGATGTGAGGAGGAGAACACAATGAACGTACAGGATTTGATTGCAAAGAGAGCAAGAGCATGGGAGGCAGCAAAGGCCTTCCTCGAAGCACACAGGGGAGAGAACGGGATTCTTTCTAGCGAAGATGGAGAAACGTATGACCGCATGGAAAAGGAGATCACGGATCTCACGAAGGAGATCGATCGTCTGAATCGTCAGGCTGCCATTGAGGCACAGCTGAGTCAGCCGACCTC
>NZ_JBQKLS010000017.1:0-50255 GCF_052116105.1 Oribacterium sp. Sow4_G1_1 | reverse complement strand
CCGATTTTCGTGATGCAGAAAGGCTTCTGCGATGGTATTGACATCGATAAAGTTCAGCGGACGTGTATCCCGGTTCCATTCCTGCCGTGGTGTGATCCCTTCCGGTGGAACATCAGCATTGAGGCACTGATAGTACTCGGCGATGCCCGCATGAGGATCGTTATGGTAATGGTCCTCGAGGTAGATACTCCACAGACGGTTAAGCTCATCCAGTGTTCGGACGTTTTTCAGCTTGCTTTCCCGGACGAATGTATCCACCACCTGATGGAATTTCTCGATTTTGCCTTTCGACTTCCCGCTCCTTACCGGCGCATGCGAGATCGAGATACCAAGCTTTGCCAGCGACAGCTTCAGTTGCTTTGCGACGTACTGAGAACCGTTATCAAAGTAGCATCGGTCAAATGCTCCTGCACGAAGCAGCACGGACCGGAAGGTATCTTCTACAACCTCTTCCTCCTGAGAGGCGTAAAACTTCGAGGCAATGACAAACCTCGAATGATCGTCTATCGCCGACGACAGGTAGGTCTTGACCTTGGCTCCGCGTTTTCCGATTGGAAGCAGTGGCCCATACTTGATGTCTCCCTGGATCAGCATCATACGGTGTGGCTTGCAGAAGCGCTTCGAGGAGCTCTCCCGTGCATCCTTGTAGGTCCGCAGATGCTCTGAACCGAAGCCGGCATTGTAGAGATGCCTCTCCAATGTCGAGCGTTTCAGCACACCCGGAGCGACCCGCCCTTCCAGCTCGAGGATCAGTATCAGCTGTTCCACCGAGCGCTCGGGAACTTCCCGTCGGAGCTGGATGGCTTCGTTGAGAAGTTCATCGAAGTTTTCCGGCAGCGCCTGAGAGCGCCGCTTCTGGCGATCCGTCGGTCGAAGCCCCTGAAACCCGTTTTCACGGTATGCCTTTTCGTATCGGTAGAGCGATCTTGCGGTCGTTAAGTTGTCCTGTGCGATCTTTTCCCGCATCGCTATGCGCTTTGCATTATCGAGGTCCTCCGAAAGGAGTGGTGTAATCATAGTGTAGCGCTGGAGCGCGACCTCGTCCTGCCAGTCTTTGTTTTTCGTCATCATGGTAGTAAACCTCCTTCATGAAGCTCACTATACCGTCATGATCTGTGACCGGAAAACAAAAGTAGGTGCATAGATTCATCGCCGGAACGGGACCAGAAACCCACCACTGTTGTAGATCGTCCGGATGACCTGTTCCAGCCACCGTCTGTTTGATTTTTGGAGAGAGGCGAGCAATGATGCACCGACATGAAGAATGCGGCTGTTGTAGTCGGACAGCTCATACGCCACAGCGCGGAGATATCCCTCGATGCGCTCCAGATTCTTCTGCAGCCACTGGAGCCAGAGCAGCATAGTCTCACCACATGGGTAGTCTTCGGAATCCAGGTCATCCGGTGTGACGACCTTTTCGAGAACGCCGCTGATCACCTCACTGTCGTAGTGCTTATACGGCAGCACCACACCAGGCAGTTCATTGTGAAGCTTCATGCATTTGCTGCACCGGAACCGGCGGATCATCAGCCACTTGCGGGTACCGCCTTCGCCCTTCATGATACGGCGCTTGCGATCACGGTAGACCAGCTTGCCACGACAGGACGGGCACGGAGGGATGGCATCATTGCTCTCAACATAAAAAACCGTTTACCTCATTGTGTCTGAGCTCAAAGTTTGATACACTGAACATGGTTTTGATACTAGAGGTTCGGGGGACACGACGTACAAAGAGGGTACCCCGGACCTTCTTTCTTTTTAATCTCATGACAGTATACAGATCAATCTCGTGACACGCAAGCAGATCAGCCCGAAGTCAATCTAGGCAGTCAACAACACCATCAGAACCTCTGTTTTCTTTTATTGCCTCATATTTTTTCTGAAAAATAAAGAGAAAGAAATATCCCCGGAAAAATTCATGGCCTGCCACCGGTCTCCCGGCGCAGGCCATATCTCACAGCAGCGTCTGCTCGTTAATGATGAGATGGAAATCCATCCCGAGGAAATTCGCCGCCTTCTTGCACAGCAGCATCCGCTCCATGAAAATCTCGAAGTACTCGCCGATCTCGCCATAGTGCGTGTCGATGCTCAGCTTCAGCTTGATCGCACTCTGCTCCTTGTTGATCTTCAGCTTCGAGTCCGTCACCGAGTAGTTCACCCTGTCATGGATATCGAACTTATGCTCGTCCGGCTCCTGCACACGGCTCCGCCGCACATCCGACTTATCCGCCAGGATCAGCGCCGCCGCGATCGCGCTCACGGGCTGTCCGTTACCCTCATCGTGGTTGCCGATCGCACAGATGATCGGGGCAATGTCTTCGGCCGGTACGTTCATGCGGTTCAGGATGCTAAACGCCATCAGCGCACCAGACTGCGAGTGATCCACCCGGTTGACAATGTTACCGAGGTCATGCATCCACGCCGCGGTCAGTGCCAGATCCACTGTGTGCTCATCGAAGCCCAGCTTCTCCAGAATATACGCCGTCCGCTCACACACAACGCCCACATGCGCGAAGCTGTGCTCCGTGAAATGCAACGCCTTCATCGACTTGTTCTGCTCCCCGATGTAGGTCGTCACATCGTGATCCGACTTCACCTGGGAAAATAAGGGAAAATTTGTTGTGTCCATAATTCTAATCTAACCTCTTTCATCTACGAACTTTAAGCCACGGTATGATGCATTAGATCGGTCATTACTATATCTATTATAGTGATAATTTGTGTTTCTAATTCTGAACGGATAATCGTCTGTTCCAAGTTTACCTTGCGGCGCAATAGCTGCACCATAATTACCATTTACATCATAGATAATTCCGTCATTATTTTTAATGCTTACGCAAGCCCTATCAACTTTCTTATCCCATTGCAATTCATTCATACTATTATCAGTGAATCTCCAAAGATAGAACGCTGTATTATCTACTTGAATAGTATTGAATTCCGTATCATTAACTTTAGAAGAAATCTTACTTAACGTTCCACCTCCTACAATACTATAAAGTTTCTTCACTTCATTTTTATTTTTGGTATTCACTAGTATTCCATAACCAGTCTTTTGTTGACCATTCAAATAACCCGTTGGTGCCTTTACACTTAGCGTATTAACCTTATCTGGTACATAAATACCTATCCCATTCTCATAGCATTCATAGTAAGCTAAATAGCTTTGTACAATCGGATCTTTCGGCCAGTCACCATAATACGTAGGCACCATAGTCAGTGCTGTATCATCATGATCTGTTGTCCAGTTCTTATATGGATATGTTTCCACTTCAAGAGTAGGCGTGTCATATACATACGTATTCACTGTTTCTAAGTTCTCATCCGCAAGAATATCATTCGGATCATCTATGACTGTAATCCCCTGAAATCCAGGTTGATTCCCGACTACATCTTTAAAAGCATTAAACGCACTATAGTAAAACACGTTTTCAAAAGATATATTTCCATTTAATATGCCAATAAATCCGCCTTTCTTCAGAGCATTTGTTCCCGAAACTTTTCCGAATGAATAACAGTTTTTTATGGTTATAGATCCTCCCCAGTCAAGTGGTGATCCAATAAATCCGCCAGCAGCCTTAGATTCTGCATTCACAGATCCTGTACTGAAGCAGCTATCTATTAATAGGCCATTAGCCGTGCCAATGTATCCAATAAAGCCACCTGTTGATTTTTTACCATTTATATTCGCACCATAACTACGTTCATTCTCAGTCCCCTCATTGACAGTACAACTATCGTAATTGCCTTTCGATGTACGACCGCCATAATAAGATTTTTCTATCTTTGAATCAGAACCGAGCTGACCTATACGGCCAATCAAACCTCCTGATCCGGCTTGATCCTCATTATTATAAGATGTAATAAAAGCTGAAACACCTACATTACTAATATTTAACTTAGGGCAAGTTACTATGTGGCCAATCAATCCACCGGCATTTTCCGTCGCAATAATCTCTGTATTCTTCCCTACAACTTTTACATTACCCGCCGTAGTGTCATGTCCATTTATATAACCTATTAAACCACCAGCATCATCGTTTTTAGATATTATTGTTGCGTCACATTCAATTCCAGATTCACTAACATCAACATTATTATCTGTTTGTCCGATAAAACCACCTGTGCACTTCTTTCCTTGAACCTGAAGTTTGCCAGCAAAAATAACATTCTCAATCGTAGTATTTCCCTTAGCATAGCCAATCAATCCACCGGCTTCAGAAGTATTTGAAATCACACTAGTGCTTTCCATCGTCAAATTCTCAACCGTTATCATCTGGCTTAATTCGCCAAACAAACCTGCCGCCTCGTTAATGTCGACTTTTATACCACTAATTTTATATCCTGATCCATCATAAAAATAAATTGGATTATTATCTACTATTGGTCTAAAATTCGAGTTGATTGTATACTTCTTGTTTTGTCCCCAGATTTCAAAATCCGTCCCCAATTCTTTTGTGATACTTTGAGTATATGAATTTGGATGATTTTCACCCGACCAATATATATTATCCGTCTGAATAGCCCCAGTAATATTTATCTGAAAAGGTTTGATTTGATAAGAAATATCCGATGATAAATTCTGTAAATGTCTTGAGTTATCAATCTGCGCATAATAAGTTCCATTTCCCATGCTGATTAATCCCATGCCTTTTGTCGTGGTACGAGCTTCAGGATTATGTTTTTCTACAGCCTGTACTTTTTGTTCATTATGCAGATCCGAAGTCTTCTGCGCAGATTCCAAATAGCCAAATATACTATTCGTATCTATCCCTTTATCTTCTTCAAAAGTCGCGCTGTAATAATTCTTTTCGTTAATTACTTTTACTTCTACCGGAGAAACATATACAGTTATATCTTCTCCAGGCCATAATACATCAGAGCATACATCTAGAAAGCGCCCCTCGTTAGTAGTTATATCATCGAGACAAATTTCAAGTCCTTTTGTATTGTAAGTGCCATGACTAATATCTAACAATTCACAAATACTGTTCATCCATTTATCAATCTTCCAGTCTTCCGTTATTTCTCCATTATATACACCTCTTCCCACGGTTACGTTTGGCGTGTCATCCACATGAATCAAAAAGTAGGCATCCTTTTGGGAACTATGTCCATGAACTTTCAGCTCATAGTAAATATCTTCAGCAATGCCTTCTAGACCAGTATCAATGCGAACTATTAAACGATTACCATTATCAATTTCAAAATTTGGCTCTTCCGTTTTCTTCGATACTACCCAGTCACCGACATGTTCTTTGATAAACCATGGAAGTTCCTTATCATCCACACTTGTCGCGCAGAAATGGCGAATCGTGTTCAGCGGATAAGATGTTTTATCCATCGCCGGGTGTGCCGCTGAATCAGTCGCGCCCATCAGTGTACGGTCATACGCCGTTGCCTGACGGCGCATCTGTCCCGTCGGGATTTCTGACTTTGCGGTATCATCTGCGGATGCATCGGTACCATTGTGTGGTCCGATTGCATAATAATTCTTTGCGGTTCCGAAATTTGTTTCCGTATTGCCTGAGAACGAACCGGACTTTGTAGCATCCACGGAGTACGCCGATGCCGTGGAATATACCGCGTTCATAAGGACCTTATTTGTGGTTACGCCAATAAAGCCACCGGCATAGCCGCTCGCCTGAACATTATATCTTCCTGGGCCTTCAAGAACCGGCTTATTTGTTGTTGCATCCGTCGTGCTGTACGCGCCATCCCTGGTATGTCCACCGGCATAGCTCTGCACGATGGTGGAGTCAGCTGCTGCGCCGGTCACACTTCCGATGAATCCGCCGGCGGCACTTCCGCCTTTTACATAAACGGCGGCGGCTGAGTTCTTGACATCGAGCTTACCACCACTCACCAGACCGATGAGTCCACCAGCGTTCTCGCTTGCCGTTACTTCTACGCTCGAATCTTTGGTCTCATCATAGGTATCCTCGTGATAGTACGCGAGGACGCCACCCACGGTCAGGTTCTTCGCCGTCTCGCCGACCAGCATGCCCGCGTTCTTGACATTCGTCCCCGATACACGATTATTCCGCAGAATCAGATCACTGACGGACAGTGATGCATTCGCCGCACCGCTCGTCGGATCTGCAACCCGCCCGAAGATACCGGCAGCTGTATGATCTATCTGAGCGCCAATGTTTACATCATGGATCTCATGCTGATTGCCGTGATAAACGAGCGGGTAGTTGACATCGATGGCTGCGAAGGTAGCATCCTGTTCCATTCCATAGATTGTTGAACCATGAAGATTTTCGAATTGATTTCCGCTCGTGGAGCCGCTCGTACTCATCGAGAACATCGTGATATCGTTTTTCTGTTCCGCGGTGATGTTCACTACCTTGGAGCTGCCACTCGTCGTTCCGTTTCCGAGCGCAGCTGTAAAGCCCGAGACATTGGCACCGAGGTTCTCGAGATGACGCAGATTTTTGATATAGACCGTCGTATTTCCAGCATCCTTCGTTTCGTTCACATCGCCGAACAGACTGCTGACGGTGTATTTCGCGGATTCCTTCGGTGTCGCGAGGCCCGTTGTGGAGCTGACACGTGCACTGATTTCGATGTTTTCACCCGGGATAAATGCGATTCCCGTAGTTGCCGTAAAGCGCCCAGACGAAATGATATTTGCAAAGCGATATGAGCCATCATCCCCTGTGATATCGTCAAGGGTGACATCAAAGGTGCCAGTACCGGTATATCCATCACTGGTGCTACGTTCGAGTATGCGCTGTGCGACTGTACCACTCTGCACACCACGAATGATTAAAGTAACATTATCTGTACCTGCCGTTTTATCTGTATCACTCACGATAACATGCAACTTATTCTCATTCTTCACTTCCAGCTTCGGTGCTTCGAGTGTTTCGGTCGGGATGGCTGCGCTGCCTGCTGTGCCGGTGTAACAGCCGACGATGGCAGTAACACCATTCTTTTCATAGCTCTTTCGTGCTGATTTATCCTGGTAAAGATTTTTCGCTTCAATATTCTTTACATCTTCGTCATCGAGCGTAATCACCGCGGCATTGCCGAAGGAGGCATTGCCCGCGCCAGAATAGAGGACAGCGACGACAGAGGCGGAGTCCAGCTCATAAACGATGGCATAGTTTCCGCTGGCAGAGACGGTTTCATCGAGCGCGCCGAAGGGCAGCATCATCTGGAGGATCGCATCACTGCCCACGGGCGTGCAGCTCTCGATGCCGCTGTTTACATCATGAATCACATAATAGTATTCACCGTCGTCCTTGCCCGCATAGGACGGAGCCGGTGACAGCTTCGTGCCGATGGCCGACGTCGACGCGCTCCCCGGCTTCTTCGCTTCTTCCGCGAGGCGGTCGAGGTCACCGGAGGCCTGTGCGACGCTCAGGTGATTCTGTGCGGCGATGAAGATTTCCTTCGCGGTGCCGTCCATCTCCATCAGGCGGAGGTTCTTCTGGTACTGCACCACCGAAACGAAGGTGACACCTGCGAGGATGAGGATGATCGCGACGGTGACCAGCACCTCCGCCAACGTGAAACCTTTTCTGTCGAGTCTTTTCTTTATTGCATTTGTCATTGAAGTCTGTTCCATTCCGTGTTCTATATTGAACGCATCGCAGTGATGCGGTCGCATACGTTTTCCACTTTATTTTAAGTTATTTTCTTCTAATTACAATCAAAAGAAGCCGAAATGCAAGATTTTACCAGAATTTCACTGATGCTTTACTTCCATAGAAAAAGGATGCCCGATTTCTTTCCTCCATCCTGCATCGGTCGTTTGTCGCCATTAGAAAAGGATGCCTGATTTCATTCAGACATCCTGTATCGATTGTTTATAATCATTTGTCGTTCACGAGCAGCACCTTGAAGCTGGCGCGTGCCTGCACGGTATCGGTGCGTGTGTCCTTCGCGACGAGATTTGTTACGGTGATAACCTGCGTTGCCGGATCCCATGAAAATCCGCTGTCTGTGCCATCGAAGCATACGCAGAGGTCGCTGGTGATGGCGCTGTCGCTGAGGAGAGGCAGGGTCGTACTGCTGGTCCCGGTCCCATCACCTGTGGTATAGGTCAATATAAAGCCCCGGTTCGCTGTGCCCGACGCAGTGCCCGGATTCAGCGTAATCGTCTGCTCGCCGCTGTTCAGATTCTTAAAAACGATCGTCTGGCTGTTTCCGAAACCTGTTCCTGTCTCAGAACCATTTCCTACGCTCTCCGGATCCGCGAATGCGAGCTGATCCTTCATCAGGGTGATGGTGGTGGTCAATGCTGTCTGCGCGTTGGCATGTGCGACGACTTTACGATACACCCGCTGTACAGTCGCGGCACCGGTCGTGATGATGATACCGACGAAGCCCATGATGAGCACCGTGGCGAGCATCTCCGTGAGCGAAAAGCCCTGCCGCTTATTCAGTTTATGAAGGAGTTTCTGCTTCATCTGTTCTGCTCCATCCGCCTCCATCAGTTCTTTGATTTATACTCTGCGACCGCGAAACGCTCGATGCCACTCGTGCTGGTACCGTTCGGCTGGTTTGTGGCATAGGTCACGTCGATCTCTCCGTTCGTATGTCTGTACCTGATATTATAACGAGGTAGGGTATCATTTGCCTGTTGGATCGTCACCGTGCCGGTTCCGATCTTGATTCCACCATCTGTTGTGCCACTGTTTTTGGCTCCGCCAGCTTCTGCTGCACCGCCAGTTTTAGCTTCGCCTGCCCCTCCTGTGTCCGCAGCCGTCCCGGTTTTACTGCTGCCTGCAGTACCACCGTCAGCCATCGCCTCTTCCATCTTCGTTTCGCCATCATAGTACGCATCCATGATGCACTCACTCTTCTGCAGTATGCGCTGAGACGAGGTGATCATGCTGGCGAAGAGGATCATCGCAGCCGCGGCGATCAGAACAGATACCAGGGTCTCGGTGATGGTTTCACCCTTTTTACTTTTCAGTTTGTTCTTCAACTTACCAGACATCTTTACTCGTATCCTTCGTGATCTGCGGGTTTCCCCAGGTGACATAGCTGTGCCGTGTTACAGAAGTGGTTTCGGTGGTTGTGTCTCCTTCTGTTTTTGTGCTCGTGCTTTCACTTCCATCCTCGGCTGTTCCGTTCGAGCTGTCAGACTGTACAAAGCCTTCCTTCGCATCCAGTGTCAGCATCAGGCGATATTCATTGCCCTGCTTCTTCGCACTTGCATCCACGTGGTTCTTGAAATAAGCCTTAATATTTCCCTGCCCGTTCATGACGATACGGACATCGACCGGGAGGGAACTCGCGGCATTGCCAGAGACGGTAAAGTTTTTCAAGTCTGCCGTCATGGTAAAGGTATCGGTATAAATATTGTCTGTACCGTTCATCAGTGCGCTGGTGAATACATCATTAGCGGCGCTGTAGTCCGCTTCGCTGATGATCCCCTTTGTATTTAAATCCTTTTTATTTTGGGGAGCGGACGCATCCTTCATGTAATCCACCGTCGTCAGCGCGCCCGTTCGTTTCTGCCCCTTCGTATCATTCGTTTTTGTATTCTTCAAGGCATCCAGTAAATAGAAGCCATTCACCCCTGTTGTATTCGGAAAACTCTCAAATTTCGTTTCCGAAGTGATCGCCGTTCCAGCCGTCGCTGCCGACGTAATCCCCGCCCCGGCTGTCGTATCCTCCAAATGCTCAAACTCCGGTGCCGAATAGCTGTACTCGGTCTTCGTCGTTTCCTCCACGACCGTAACCTCTGCACCACTCGCATCCGTCTCCTTTTTTTCGGTTCGGGTTGTCGTAACGGTCTTCTTCTCCGTCTGCTCCACCCCGATCGTCTGTCCATCGATTTCATCCCTGAGCAGCTTCGCTGCGGACACCACTGCGTAGTAGTTCTGGTCGCTGGCCTGTAGCTCACTTAAACGTCCGGTGCTGGTCGTGGCCGCGGCGAGGATGACGGAGCCGGCGGCTGCGCACATGATAAAGAAAAGGAGCGCAACGGTGAGGGTTGCGCCACTTCGATCCTGTAATTTCCGCTGCACTGCATTCATCGCTGCTCTCCTTTCTGTAAAGTTCTTCTGTTCACTTCTTCGATGCGCACGCATACCTTCTCTTCTCCCGCCCGGCGTCTTCTGTCCACCGATAGTCATCGCACACCCGGGCAGAGCGCTGAAAAGCACTTAGAATCCTGCGCCTGCGGCGATCTTATCCGCCGCATCCCCGGCGAGGGACTCGGCCATGGTCTCGAGGCTGCTCTGTGCGAGGTCGAGCGAGGAATTACCGAGGCCGACAGAGCTGCTCTGCACCGCGCTGCCGTCACTCGTGGTGAGGCCGTTCGTGGTGGTCGCACCGTTCAGGGTCTCGTAGAAGGTGACGCTCATGCTGCCGCTGATCGTCGAGTTCTCGAGGTTCGCATACTGCTGCATCTTATCAGAATCCGCACTGACGCTGATGTCCGTGATGAGGCAGCGGTAGGCACAGTCATGCACCTGCTGGATGATCCGGCGCGCGATCTGATAGTTCGTCGCAGTGAAGCTGATATTGATCGTCCGACGCACAGCGTCATCCGTCGCCACCGGCTGCTCGAAGCTGAAATTGAAGCTCGTCGCCTGCGCGAAGATCGTATTGAGTGCGGCCGACTCCGCCTTCAGATTATCATAGGAAGCGACGATGCCGTTCACTTCCTTCTGTCCGTTTTCGATATCCTCCTGCATCTGCTTGATGATGGCGGATTTCTGCTGCTCCATCTCCATCTGCTGCTCGAGCATCCTCGTGTCCGCCGCCGCGATGCGTTCCTGCACCGGAAGCCGCACGAAGCGGTAGTACACGAGCCCCAGCAGGATCATCACCAGTACGAGAAGAAGGACTTTCTCACGTTTCGTAAAAGCTCTGTTTAACATTCTGTCCTCCCTCAGCCTAACGGGCTTCCGCCCTGGATCGTGATGCTGCCGCCGGTAAACGGGTTATCCGTCGGTGTGTCAATGTTGGCGGACTGCTGCTGTACGGCGACGGTCTGCGGCACGGCTGCGGTCGGCTGCGGTGCGGCGGCCTGCGCTGCCTGTGTCGCCTGGCGCTTCGCCGCTTCCTCTGCGGCGCGCTGCGCTGCTGCACGCTCTGCCTTCGCCTGAGCGGCCTCGGCACTCGTGCTCCCGGTGCCTGCATTGGCCGAAGACGTGGTCGTGCTCAACGCCGCCTCGGTCTCACCGATCTGGTCCGGGCGTGCGTTCTGAATGCTCGGGATATAAGCGTTCTGGCCGGTTGCGGAGCCGTTCTCGCCGGCATCGAGGGCCTGATCGCCGGTCGCGGATACCTCACCGGAGTCGAGGGCTGCACGGACCTCCTCCGGGGTACGGAAGTAGATCGTCAGCTGACCGGTCACGAAGAGCGGCTGATCCGGGGTGCCATCCGCAGAGAGCGACAGCTTATCCTTGTCCTCGTCGGTCGCAGCGGTCTGGGCCGTCACGTAGCTCACGTACTCGGAGCCCTCGAGCGAGAGGATGATATCCGGGAGACGCTGCGCGTCGGTCACACCGACGGTGATCACGGCGATGTTGTCCTGGATCTGGATGGTCTGGATGCCACCCGCCGCATGCACACGCTCGTCGATGACGTTCAGCATAGTGACGCGGTCCTGACGGGAAAGCTCCTCGTCGTTGAGATAGCCGTTGCCGTAGTGGGAGTAGTCGGCACGCACACTCGCGTACTGGCTGTTCGCCTCCTTCATCTTCTCGAGGTTCTGCTCCATCCGGCTGTAGTTCGCCTCCGCGGCATCGGCACGCGCGAGCTGCGCTGCCACGCCGTAGCGGGAGAAGAAGTACAGGAAGATCATGAACAGTGCGAAGAGAACGAGCGTGAAGACGCGGTCCTGCGTGTCGTGCTCGCGGTACATGAGGTTGATGGTTTTCTTCGACGGGTACTTTCCGCTCCGGCCGATCTGCACTTTGCCTAGTTCTTTTAAGTTCGTCAAACCGGTACCTCCTGTCTCGCCAATGTCTCCTTGATTTCATCGTCACTGAGCGCGCGCACCTTCGCCTCCGGATCGAGCGCGACGCCGTAGCTCTGCGGGCTCAGGAGAAGCGCGGCCTCGAGGCCCGGCTCGGTATACGGCATCAGGTCGGTGAGTGGGCGCATCGGGAGGTTCATCGTCTCCTCGATGGTCGTGAGAAGCGCAGGATAGTTCGCGGCACCACCGCAGTAGTACAGGGTGTCGATCGTGTTGTTCGTGTTACTGTAGCTGTAGAAGTTCATCGCACGCATGATCTGTACGGCACTGCTCTCGTAGAGAGCCTCCATGTTCTCGTGCGCGAGAACGTCGTCCTGATTCGACTCGGCGGCGAGCTGGCCGATGTGGACATCGGTACCGCGGATCTCTGCAGCGATCTCCGCGATGCGTCGTGCGCCCGGCTCGAGCGGTCGAGTGACCTCGTAGACACTGTTTCGGAAGAAGTGGAGCTTGAAGCTGCGATCGCCCATGTCGAGAATCGCATAGTCCTTCGTATCCGGCACACGGAACAGGGCGTTATAGCGGCGGAGTACACGCTGGAAGCCAAGCACATCCGGCACGAGGCCGACGGCGTTCAGCTTCGCATGCTTCGCGAGCGTCCGGTAGCGGTCGATCAGTTCACGGCTGCATGCCACCGCGAGGAGCTTCATCGTCTTCCCACCCTCCTCGATCACGGCATAGTCGTAGAAATACTTCTCGGTCGGCTCACTGATGTAATCATGGAACTCGAACGGAAGGTTCAGCTGGAGCTGCTTCACGGTCATGCGCGGCAGATCGACGACACGCATGTAGACGCCGCTCGACGGCAGGGTGAAGATGACATTCCGACAGTGGATGCCGTGGCTCCGAAACGTTTCCTTCAGAAAATCCGCCATCGCATCCCAGTACTGGACCATGCCGTCCTTCACGATATTATCCGGGAGCGTCTCGACGAAGACGTCCTTCAGCTCTCCCTTTACGATGTATGAAATCTTGATTCGGTAGTTTCCGATGTCGATACCGACGACTTTCGTGATTTTCATATATTCCTCATCTGTTATAGGCAAATTTTTTCACAATATGAGTCCAGTATACCACGCCACGAATTCACTTCCAAATAGAATAGAGAGGAAAACGGCGATGGAAATGGACGGGCCGAATGGAATCTTATCCTTTTTGAGTCCGAGCGCGATAAACAGCCCCACGAAGCAGCTCAGCATCAGGTTAAAAAGTGTCACACCCGGTCGCATATAGAGCCCAGTCATGAACAGCAGTTTAATGTCTCCGCCGCCGAGGCTCTCTTTTCCCGTGAGCTTATCGAAAACGAGCGAGATCAGCAGCATCAGGAAGTCGACACCGAAGGCGCTGACGAGCCCCCACTTGAGATCCGTAAGGATCCACTGGGTGATCGGGATGTGGGTGGTGAAGACAGAGCCGGCACCGGCGGCGAGTGAAGCGCTGCCGGGCGAAAGCTCTGCCGCAGCCAGCATGATCCGGCCGAGCCCATCCTGGAGGCCGGGAGCATTGGCCAGCGGTAAACGTGCGCCTGTGATACTGAGCGCCTCGGTGAGACCCCGGCCCTGCGTGCACGCGATGGGCGGCAGGGTGAGGAGCCACCAGAGGATGCCCGCGACGTGGAAGCGATCCGGGATGAGGAGGGTCTTCTGGTCCACGAGACTGAGCCCCATCAGGATCACGAGAAGCCCGAGATAGCGAAGTGCCACGAAGGAGAGATCGAATTTATAGACGATCGCTGTGAAACCAAGCCCGAGCACGAGCTCCACCCAGGTCGACTCCGCGCTGAACTTCGCCCCGCAGTAACGGCAGCGGCCGCCCGAACGAAGATACGAGATGATCGGGATCAGATCGCCGGCCCCGAGCGCATGCCCGCAGACATCACAGTGCGAGCGGCCACGCGCGACCCGTTCATGATGCACGAGCCGCCACGCCACACAGTCGATATAGCTCCCGAATACCGCCCCGAACAGGAACGCGAGGATGAGGATGTAAAGCATAATAAGCGGCGTAGTCTGGTACATGAGGCCCCGTTTCTGAAAACATTCTGTATACATTAAAACCGAAGTGATTATAGCATGCACCGGCGGATATATAACAGTTTTTTTGATGGATCGCGACATGGATTTCTGATTTTTCGCTGTTTTGATACCGCATCGCGCCCTTGACTGTATAGTAGCTATGTTCTGAATAGCGTCACTCTGTTTTCCGATACCATCGCGCCCTTGACTGTATAGTAGCTATATGGTTTAAACTAGAGTCAGCATAAAAAAGATAAGGAGTGCTTATCGAGGGCACGGCACTGTACCACTGGACCAGATTCGATGCGGTCCAGACAGACGCCGCGGAGAGCCCACGAAGAACACGATAAGCAGAAGAATGATGAACTGTTTTGAAAATAAGATGACCTACCCGCAATTCCTGAAGTATCTGATCCCGTCGGTGCTGACCATGATCTTTCTGTCCTTCTACACAACGATCGACGGCTACTTCGTCTCGAAATACGCAGGCTCCGACGCACTCGCGGGCATCAATATCGTGATTCCGGTGACCTGCGTCATCTTCGGAACCTCTGTGATGCTCGCCACCGGTGCGGGCGCCATCATTGGCGAAAAAATGGGACAGAAAAAGGACCACGAGGCGAATCAGATTTTCACCTTCATCACCCTGGTCCTGCTCGTCCTCGCGACTTTCTTTACGATTTTCGGTCTCGTCTTCCTGAAGCCGGTCTGCCGCTTCCTCGGCAGCAGTGAGCGTCTGCTCGCGCATGTCCTGCCGTACGCGAAGGTCATCTTCCTCGGCAGCATCCCGATGTCCTTCAAGCTGTTTTTCGAGTACCTCGTGCGGACCGACGGCAGTCCGAAGGTCGGGCTCTGGATGTCGATGACCGGCCTCGTGCTGAACGTCATCTTCGATTACATCCTCGTCGGCGTGTTCCGTCTGGGTACGTACGGCGCGGCCTGGGGCACCACCCTGTCGATCACCGTCAGCGCGCTGATCGGCCTCATCTACTTCCTCCGCTTCAGCCATATCCGCTTCTGCCGCACCCGGATGCACGCCGACGTGCTTGTGAAATCCTGCACGAACGGCAGCAGTGAGATGCTCACCGAGATGTCGACCGGCATCACGACCTTTCTGTTTAATATCATCATCCTCCGGCATTATGGTGAGGACGGGGTCGCGGCGGTCACGATCATCATGTATCTGTACTACTTCTTCATCGCGTTTTACATGGGCATCGCCGTGGCGGCCGCACCGATCGTGAGCTTTAATGTCGGCGCCGGAAATCCCGCGAAGATCCGGGAGACGCTGCGCTACAGCTTCCGGACCATCGCCCTCACCTCCGTGGCCGTCATGGCGATCTCGCTCGGCCTCGGGCAGCCGCTCATCCACCTCTTCGCCGGACCCGGTCACGTGTTTGACCTCACCTGGGAGGGGCTC
Organism: Oribacterium sp. Sow4_G1_1; assembly: GCF_052116105.1. Lineage (NCBI taxonomy): Bacteria > Bacillati > Bacillota > Clostridia > Lachnospirales > Lachnospiraceae > Oribacterium > Oribacterium sp. Sow4_G1_1. The sequence goes on along the minus strand of NZ_JBQKLS010000017.1, from coordinate 34,867 downwards.
CGGCTTTTCAGCCCGGTCTTCCTCTTCATCGGATGGAACGTCTTCCTCTCCGGCTACTTCACCGCCCTCGGAAACGGCTTCCTCTCCGCCCTCATCTCGACCCTCCGCTCGCTGATCCTCGTGGTGCTCTTCATCCTGCTCCTCCCGAAGCTCATCGGCGTGAACGGCATCTGGCTTACCATGCCATGCGCCGAAGCCGTCACCATCTTCATCTCCGCATACTGCTACCGGGCGCACGGCCGCGCCTACCTTGCATAAGGGGCAGAAACAACCGGGGTCCCGGAGGGCCGGTTACAGAGGCACAGTACTACGTGCTCGGAAGACTCTAAAATTCTGCCCCTAAGAAGTACTAAGCCCTCTGCAATCGCTGAGTTTTCTTTATGAAAACTCAGCGATTGCAGAGGGTTCCATGGAGAGATAACACTAAGTACTTCTAAGGGGCAGAATTTTGATTCTTCACGACCTCTTCGTATGGCTTCTGTAACCGGCCCTCCGGGACCCTGGTTGTTTCACATCCCGCTCAGTACTGCGAGTTCCAGAAGAGCGTTTCACCTTCCGGGGCGTCCTCGGCGATGTGCTCGCGCTCCTCGCCGGTGAGGGCCGCCTTCTCTTCCGCGGACATCATCGTATAGTCATAGTAGTAGAGCACCGGGCCGCGCCAGCGTACCATCGCGAGCTGCCCGTCCTGCGAGAAGCTGATGGCGAGGAACTGCGCGCCATCCGGATCACCGAGGCCCGTCACGTTCTGACGGATGTTGTCGAAGAAGCTACGGTTGTGCGTGACATCGTTGCTCGTGGTCGTCGTACCGTCATCGAGGCGGCCGATCGCCTTCCGGTAGCGCTCGTCGCCCCGGTTCGGCACGCCGCTGGCCCCCGTCTGCGCCTGCCGGTTCTGAAACGCCAGTGAACGCCCATAGCCCTTCAGGTCTACACGATCCTTCGCCGGGAAGTGATCCCGTGTATACACCTGCTTCGTCTCGGCATCATAGTAGTACACTACGGCCCCCGGTGCCCCGTCCATCAAGTACTGCGTCTTCGCGCAGGCCACTGCCTCATCGACTTCCTCGCAGTCGTAGGTCATCGCGATATCCTGCAGATGCCGCATATAGCCCTCCACCACAAACATCAGAAGCACCAGCGCGATCAGCACCATCAGGATATAGTGCACCGCCGCCAGGCCCCGGCGGTCACGAAGCCGCGCGCGGAATTCTGTCTGAATCATCTAAGCCTCTTTCCTTTTTACCTTTTTACTTTCTAAGTATACCGTCCGAAGAGACATACAACAACGGAATATTTCGGTTGAACCGAAATGTCTCTAGACTGATTTCGTTTGAAACGAAATGTTACTGTTCTTAGCGAAATGTATCGCAATTCATTTCGCTCGAAACGAAATTCCAGCAGAGTTAAGCGCTTCGTTTACCGCAAACAGCGTTCCACCACTTCCTCCGGCAGCTCCGGGAAGGAAATCATCGCCTCCGGTTTCGCCGGGTGCGGCGCGATCCACTTTTCCATCCAGATCATGTCGTACCAGCGGTCGAACTTATAGGCGCAGGCATGGAAGTGCCCGACGAGCTGATAGCCGAGGTGCGCATGGAAGTCCGGACTGTTCGTGTTCAGGTACGGATCTTCGCCAATGTCGACGCCGCTGTCTGCAGAGCCCTCCCGGAGGTCTTTTCGTGTCCGGTCAGCCGTGTTCGGGTCGCCGATGCCTATATGTGCATCCTGCAACCGATCGGCAGCTGCTACTGTGTTCATCGTCCCCGGGTACGCGATGCAGGCATTCACGCTGATGATGTTCATCGCGCGGAGAATCGCCTCCAGCCGCTCGTACAGCTGCCGCCCGAGCCCGTGCTTCCGTGCACGCCGGTCGACGTAGATCGAGGTCTCCACGCTCCAGTCGTAGGCCGCGCGCTCATGCAGACGTCCGACATAGGCATAGCCAATGATGCGCTCGGAAGTCCTGTGTGTCCCGGTAACATCACCGGCACCAGCACCGGAAGCCGGCGCAGACGAAACCGAAGCGCCATCGACGTGCGCAGTGTCTGCATTGGCCTCTGCGCGGTCTATACACGAAACCGAAGCGCCATCGACATGCCCGGTGCCTGCATTGGCCTCCTGCTCCTCTACCGCGACGATGTACGGATAGGTCGCCAGCGTGTGCGCGATCCGCGCACGGAACGCCTCGACGCTCGGCACCTCGTACTCGAAGGTGATCGCCGTCTCCTCGACATACGGCGCATAAATCGCCAGCAGCGCCTCCGCATCCTCCGGACGCGCCACACGAAATGTCCGTTCTCCCATGCTGTCTCCTCTCCTCGCTTCCCCGGGGTCTGACCCCATAAACTTGAGTTTAGAATCTGTTTAGAAAAATATAATGGGGTCAGACCCCATAAACTCAGAAGCTGTTTAGCGCTCGTGCTTTTCGTCGCGATCATCCTTCAGGATCCCGCGGTCAGCGAAATCCTCCATGACAGCTCTTGAAAACGCTGCGAGTGCCTCGGAGCCGCGGGCGGTCTTCTGCTGCCGGCCCCACACAGTGTTGAACGACACACCGTGCGTCTTCCAGTCGTCGCCCTCGTTCGAGGCATTGAGCAGGAGCGGCTGGAGGTTGTCCATCGCATGCGCGTACTTCGCCTCCGGCGTCTCGTAGGCCTCGAACTCCTCGAAGAGTGCCCGGAGCTCATCGCGCTGATCCGCCGGCAGCAGTGCGAAGATACGGTCCGCCGCCTTCTCCTCACGCTCCCTCTGCGTCTTCAGCCCCTCCTCGTCGTATGCGTAGGTGTCGCCCGCGTCGATCTCCACGATATCATGGATCAGGCACATCATCATGACATGCGCGATGTCGACCTCGGTGTTGCTGTACTCGCGAAGCAGGTACGCCATGATGGCCATGTGCCACGCATGCTCCGCATCCCCCTCGCGACGCCCGTGATTTGTCAGATGCGTCTGCCGGTAGATTTCCTTCTCCTTATCGATCTCCAGGATGAACTCCCGCTGCTTCTCGAAACGTTCCTGATTCATTTACATTCCTTTCCTGCGTCTCTTTATGGGGTCTGACCCCATAAACTTCAGTTTAGATTTAGTTTAGAAAAATTTAATGGGGTCAGACCCCATTAACTCCCGGCTGCGTTACGCCAGGCGGCGCTGCTTTCGGAGCGCCCGGTAGTACATGGCGATCAGCGTGCCGCCGGTGAGCACCCAGGAAACCGGGTAAACGCTCATCAGCACCTCGTAGGTCGGCACGACGCGGAAGGCGGTCAGAAGCCAGATGATGCGGAAGACGACGGTGCCGAGGATCGTGATGACGGACGGGCTGATCGCGTAGCCCATGCTGCGGAGAACGCCGGACGGGGTGTCGAAGAGGGTGCAGAGCCCCTCAACCGCCATGACGTGGTACATGCGACTCACAGCGTAGTCGATGGCGACCGGATCCGTCGTGTAGAGTCCCGCGAATTCGCGCGCCCAGATCGTGAACGGCAGCGCCAGCAGCTGCGTGAACAGGATGGACTGGAGCATCGTGAGGCGGAAAACGCGACGGCAGCGGCCATGCTCGCCCGCACCGAGGTTCTGACTGTAAAAGGTTACCGCGGCCTGCGCGAACGCGGCGCAGATGTCATAGGTGAAGTACTCGAAATTGAGGCCCGCGGCCGCACCTGCGATGGCCTGCGCGCCGAAGCTGTTGACGCCGGCCTGAACGAAGATGTTCGAGACGGAGAACACCGACTCCTGCACGCCCGCCGGGAGGCCGACCTGCAGTACGCGCTTCATGTACCTCGGGTGCAGGCGAATGCAGTCGATCCGGAGCCGAAGTGGCCCTTCTTCATGGAGCAGCGTGCGGAACACCAGCGCCGCCGAGGTGAAGTTCGCGAGGGTGGTCGCGAGCGCGACACCCGCCACGCTCATCCTGAAGACGACGACAAACAGAAGATTCAGGATGACGTTCAGGATACCGGCGAAGATCATGTACATCAGCGGGCGCTTCGTATCTCCGATCGAGCGGAGGATCGCCGCGCCGAAATTGTAGAGTGTGATGAACGGGAGCCCGAGCATGTAGATGCGGAAGTACAGCACCGCCATGTCGAGAACCTCCACCGGCGTGCCGATGGCTTCGATGAGCGGGCGTGCGATGACGAGGCCGATGGTCATCAGCAGGAGACCGCCCGTAATGGCCATCGCGATGACCGTGTGGATGGCATCCGACACCTCGTCCATGCGCCCGCTACCGATCAGCGTCGCCACGACGACATTCGGACCGATCGACGCACCGACCAGGAAGTTCACGAAGACACCCACGTTTGCAACATTGGCACCGACCGCCGCGAGGGCATCGCCACCCGCGAAACGGCCGACCACTGCCACATCCGCCGAATTAAAAAAATGCTGCAGGATACTGCTCGCTGCCAGCGGCAGTGCGAACAGTACGAGCTTCCAGAAAAGCCCGCCATGCAGCATATCGATCTTGTTTGGATTTGTTTCCACCGGCACACCCCCGAAATTTTAAAACTTCGTTGATGATACTACTTTTCCGGACGGATAGGAATAGTCAAATGCATGGGGCCGCCCCAAGCGTTTTACAGCAGTCCTCTCGCCATCAGCATTTCCTCGACGATTTCCACGGCTTCGTACACCATGCCGTCGCAGTGTGGCTTTTTCTCCGCCGGGCTGTGTACCTCCTCGCGGAGAAGATCGCGACAGTTAGAAAGGTCACCGTGGAGGGCCTTCATGCGGCGCATGAATTCTGCGGATGCTTCTGCGTCGCCGGCGCCATAGAGGCCGAGGGCCATGAGTCCGCCGGTGATGGCACCGCAGGTGAGGCCTGCACGCATGCCGCTTCCGAAGTTGGCGGTGATGGCGGTGGCCTGCGCTGCACTTATGCCCTTCTTCTCGGCAAACGGGATGAACACCGCCTGCGCGCAATTGTAGTGTGTCGTCGTATCATCGCGAAGCGCGTGGCTTCGCTTCATCATTTCAGTCATCTTATTTCATCCTCCATACAGAACATCGAAATCATTTCAGCACATTCATGCTGTACTTATGGCTCTCCGGAATCTCGCGTTCTGCATACACCTCGTCAGTCTGTCCGAGGATGATGGAGCCGGTCGGCACGAAGCCCTCCGGGATATGCAGCTTCGCCACGAGTTCCTCGTTCTTCACGAGCGCACGGATGGCACCATAGATGTCGCAGTGACCGACGCCCTCCTCGACGGCAGCGAGGGACATATTCTGGATGGCAATGCCTACATTGGCGCTTGCCACGTTACTGGTCTGGCTCGAGGACACGAGGATCATCATCGGTGCGCCATAGAGCGGGTGGCGGGACGGGTCTCCACTCGCGGCAGCTGCATTGGCATCGATCTCATGAAGAAGCTCCGGATTCGTAATCACGGTGAGATGGATGCTGTCGTAGCGTTTCATGCCGATCGGCGCCTCGTAGGCCGCGGTGAGAATGCGCTCGAGCTGCGCGTCGGTGATACCTTCACCCGTATAAGAGCGGATGGACTTTCGAATATTCAGTGCCTTATATAATTCCATGATGATAGCCTCCTTTTGTTTGTGCTTCCTATATCATAGCAGAAATGGAGGACTTCCAATCCTGTTTATAAAAAAATAATGAGGCATCCCTTCCATTCATCTAAGAATGGAAGGGACGCCTCACTGTCCATCGTACGCAAGTTGCTTGCCGTTTACGCATATTTCACGCGCTGCGCAGCTCTCTGCCCTCCTGTTTCAATGCACATATTTCTCCAGAAAGCGAACGCTCTCACTTCCGGCTGTCCGTGCATCCGGCTTTGACAGTGCTTCGACCGCCACTGCGCCTGTATAGGAGATTTCATCCAGCGTTTCAAATATTTCCTTGAAATCCATATGTCCATGTCCATACTTCATATGGCACTGTCTGATCTCGATGTTCTCCGACGGTGTCACATAGGTATGTCCCATGTAGCGCTTTCCAGACTTGATGGCGATACAGTCATCTCCCAGTGAGAAGTGTACGCCGACAATTTCCAGATTTTTCACAGATTCAGGATCGATACCATCGGTATTTGGAGATACCTTCGGATTGTTGAGTGCGATATCCAGAATTCGAATATTTTCAGAGAAGTACGGATGAACCGTCCACGCCGGACTGTTCTTTATGCTGATTCCCTGGATGGTCACGTCCTTACATCTGTTCAGGAAAATCGACCTCGGACGGAACGCTCCGCCTGTTTTCTTACGGCCTTCACCTTCCCACCAGTTTTCATAGGTCGCATTGCCTTCGATACTGCCTTCTCCACAGATCGTCACATCCGAAACACCGATACCCGTGATGATGGATGCGAAGGAATCGAGCGGATTTCCTTCCCAGCTCGCCAGGTTGTATTCCGACGCTTCGTCATAGCTCTGAATCAGTCCCGGAAGAATCGGGAAGTAAGAACGATCCGTATAAGCCGACAGCACGGCTCCTTTTCCAAGCTCGAAGATGATACCGCTCTTCATGAAGAGGCTGCTGACTTTATAGATGCCCTCCGGAACATACACACGGCTGTGCGGAGGGCAGCTCAGGATCGCTGCCTGTATGGCCAATGTATCATTATGTACATCGTCACCCCTCGCACCGAAATCGCGAACGTTTAACGTGACAAACTCCGGTTCCGTCTGAAATGTCGTCTCCTCCGATGTCTGATCTCCTCTGGACAGTGTCAGCCGATACTCCGTGTCCGGCTTCAGCCCATAGATGGACTGCACCACGCGATCAGATGTCAGCATTGGCTCCCCATCGATGAAAACCGTATAGCTATCCGTGTAGACGATGCCTTCCTCTACGAGCTCGATACATACCGCTCTTGAAGATTTCCATATAATCTTAAACTTCATCTCACATCTCCCCGATATAGTCTTCATACTTTTCGCGAAGCAGCATCCTGTTTTCGCAGGCGATTCTTATGCTCTCTTTTACGCGTTTCACGGAATCCGGATCCCAGCTCTCAAAGACAGAAAGGTTCTTTTTCAGAACCTTTCTGTACTGCATAACCAGATTCATCTTATGATCGAACACCTCTTCATCGATCTCAGCTGCTGTTCTGGCCAGGGCAAGAAGATAAAAGGACAGCTCTTCCTGAGAAATTCCCGAATGGGGTGCACACAATTTTTCATATGCCTGCGCGAAAATCTTCTGAATATCCTGATAACCTTCTTTCGCATTCTCCTGCGTCTCATATGCCGCAATCTCCGGCATTTCAGCGCAGAGTTCCTTCATCGTGAATTCTTTATCCTTCCAGTCTGTCCCTTTCATCTTCTCACCTTCTCATATGAACTTAGTACGCATTCTCTGCGTATACGCTGTTGATATCATCAAGCAGATTCTGTGCAAGCTCTGCCGGATCGTCTCCGTAGCTCAGAGACTCCATGGTCGTGTAGTAGGACCCGTTGTATCCTTCAGAGAAGAGTTCTCAAAGTTCGGATCCAACGGATAGTTGGCATTGGCCATCGCCAGCTTGTTACCCTCATAGGTCAGACCCTTTAACTGTCCATCTTCCTCGAGAATCTTTTCAGCCGTCTTGTTTACGACCACGCCTCGCTCAACGCCCAGAATCTTAACCGCTTCCGGATCGGACACAAGGAAGTTGATCAGAAGAGCTGCTTCCTTCTTATGCTGAGAGGATTCTGCAATCGTCCATGCCTGCGAAATCTTATACATACCGGCAACCTTCTTTCCGAATCCGGTGATGTAATCGCCCAGAACGAATTCCTGACCATCCTGAAGGCCATCTGCAAACTTCTGCTGTGCAGAATCCCACTCGAAGAATCCTGCATACTTACCACATGCCCAGTCTGGATTCTTTTCGATGGTATCGACGCCCTGACCCTTCAGGTACTCGATGGACGGCAGCACATGATGCTCTTCCAGAGAATTGATCCACTCGAGACCCTCTGTAATCTCCTCAACCGTATAGTTGCACTGATTATCGACCGCCCATGGCTTCTCATACTTGGACTCCAGATAGTATACCATCAGCAGGTAGCGCTCATACTCGAACAGTGCGAGCGGATAGTAGTCGTCGCCCAGCTTCTCCTTAAAGGTCTCTCTTGCAGCCATAAGCTCATCGAAGGTCGTCGGAATCGCGATACCAGCCTTATCAAAGGTCGTCTTGTTCCAGTAGAAAACCTTACCTGTGGTCGAGATCGGAATCGCCTGCTGCTTTCCGGCGACGACGCAGGTATCAAGCGTAGCCTTATCATAATCTGCAAAATCATTAAAGATATCGGCGTAATCATTTAAATCCGCATACTTGCTTCCATCCGAAGAGAACTGATACAGCCAGTTCCAGTTCGTCTGCATGACATCTGCGGATGCACCCGCCACGAGGCTCGTCGAAATCTTCTCAGTCCAGCCGTTCCATGCACCGTACTCGCACTCTACCTTGATATCCGGATAAGCCTCTATTTAATGGGGTCTGACCCCATTAAATTTTTCTAAACTAAAAATAAACTGAAGTTTATGGGGTCAGACCCCCTTACGAAATTCTTAAGATACAACTTCAAACGTCCCCGGCACCAAAATATGCCAGGGACGTTTCTCTTTTGCTTCTTTATTTGTTATGGGGTCAGACCCCCCTTACGAAATCCCTCAGCCGCGCTTCGCGTGGAGGCCGAAGTCGATGATCTTCGCGACGAGCTCCGGAAAGCTGATGCCGGCGACGCGGGCCGCGTCCGGGACGAGGCTCATCGCGGTCATGCCCGGGAGGGTGTTGACCTCGAGGACGATCGGGCCGCTCGCGCCGACGATGAAGTCGATGCGGGATACGCCGCAGAGGTTCAGCTTACGGTAGACCTTCTTCGCGATCTCGATGGCCGCCGTGCGATCCGCCTCACGGATCCGCGCCGGAATGATGTGGTGGCAGAGCCCCTGCGTATACTTCGCCTTATAGTCGTAGAACTCACGTTCTGAAGTTATCTCGATCTCCGGCAGCACTTGAAGCTCCTCGTTGCCGATGATCGGCACCGTGATCTCCGTGCCCGCCACGAACTTCTCCGCGAGCAGCTGGTCCTCATACGAGAAGATGTCCTCGATGGCCTGCGGCAGCGCCGACGCCTCCTTCACGATCTCGACGCCGATGCTGGAGCCCTGGCATGGTGCCTTCAGCACCGCCGGCAGTCCGATCTTCTCGACGATCCGCGCCGCGATCTCGTCCACCGTCATCTCGCTCTTATGCACCGCGATATACTCCGACGTCGGAAGTCCCGCCGCCTTCAGCATATTCTTCGTATAGATCTTATCCATGCCGACCGCACTCGCGCCGACACCCGGACCGGTATACGGAATCCCCGCAAGCTCCAGCACACCCTGGATGCAGCCGTCCTCGCCGCCCTTGCCATGCAGCGCGAGGTACGCGATCTCCGGTTTCATCGCGAGGAGCTCGCCGATGTTGTCATGGTGCAGATCAAACAGCGTCACATCCGTGAAGCCATACTTCTTCAGCGCCTCAAACACCGCCTGTCCACTCCGAAGCGAGATCTCCCGCTCCGTCGAAATCCCGCCATATACCACCACGATCTTCAGATCCTTATTCATAGCTTCATCTCCTTCAGAATATTAAGCCGATTATAGCGCACGCCCATTCATGCGTAAAATGATTTATATCTCTATTATTGATGCGGCAGGCGCATAAGCGTGCTCACGGATTACACCGTTTGCACGGCGCATAGCCCTCGCTGATGATCTGCTCCCGTGACTCGTTCACATCTTTCCGATTTTTCGGGCTGATCGTTTCCACACTCGAGCAGCTCGGTAGGTGGAACTTGTGGCTGTTCGTGTTCAGCACATAGCTCCCCGCCGTCGTGCCCGCACCCGCTGCGCCATCTGCGTTCCCGCCGCCTGCATTGGCCGACGCGATGGCCACGGCGTTCTTCGCAGTGCTGAAGTTGATCGTCTGGCCGTCACTGACGGCAGTGATTTCACCCTGCATATCGGTGCGGAAGGTCGTGACACCTGCATCCCGCAGCCGCGACAGCACCGCCTCCGTAGGATGACCGTAGCTGTTGCCGGCACCGACGGAAATCACGGCATACTGCGGAGCGACTGCCCGCAGGAACGGATAGGAGGTCGAGGTATCCGAGCCGTGATGGCCGACCTTCAGCACGGTACTCTGAAGGTTCACACCGCTATTCAGAAGATCCTGCTCCTCCGCGCGCTCCGCATCGCCCGTAAAGAGGAAGGAGGTCGCACCGAAGCTCACTTTCAGAACGATCGAGTTATCATTGCTGTCCTCCGCACGGTGTAGCGGCCCGAGGATCTGAATCTGCGCACCGCCGAGTGCGAAGGTCTCGTCCGCCGTCGGCACCGTGATCTGCTTACCCCGCTGCGCCAGATACTTCACGAAGCTCTGGAATGTCTCCGTCGTGCCTGTCGTCTCCGGGCAGTAAGCTGTCCCGACCGACGCATAGTTCAGCGCACCCGAGAGCCCGCCGATGTGGTCAGCATCTACATGCGTCGCCACGATCACATCGAGGTAGCTGAGGCCATGCTGCTGCAGCCACGCATATATATAGGAAGATTTCTCCGGCTTGCCGCCATCGATCAGCATCGACTGACCGCCGCACTGAATCACCGCCGCGTCGCCCTGCCCGACATCAAGCCAGGTCACCGTCAGCGTCCCCGCCTGCGCGATCCCTGTGTTCCCGGTCGCCTGCGCTGCCCCGGCACGGCCACTATCCTGCCCGCCGCCTGCATTGCCCGCCTGCGTGGCGGCTTCCTCCGAAGCCGGCGATGTCGCCGCCTGCGCCACATGCTCTCCACTCTCCGGCTGTCCCGACGTCTGCAGGACCAGCACCGCTGCGAGCACACAAAAAACGGACAGGAGCACTGCACCCATCCGCTTCATCCGATTTCTACCCCTCTGTTTTTTCATACCATGATGCCTTCTTTCTTCTGCTGCACATATTCTAGCGCGACCATCCCCTCCATGTCCACGTGTTTTCAGACACACCACTGCATCATTTACCCTCTTGTGTTACTGTTCGCTCGTGGATCGGCGGACAGCAGCCGGAATCCGAGCCACGCCTGCACATCATCGATTCTGCACAAATACTGATACAATTTTCACATTTTATTTATAATATTAGCCGAACCGGTTTATAATTTTTTCATCTTAACTTTTTCGCATGGAACAGAACCATGGACACAGACGACGCTTCCATTTCACAATCAAACAGACGGCCTCACGCCAGCGGCATGTTCCTCTATCTGCTGCCGCTGTTCGAGCTGATCCTCGGTGCCTTCTTTCTCGGGATGCTGGTATCACATATCCAGCAGAGCGACCTCGAGGAGCAGCGTCACTGCACCGACGTCAGCTGCATGACCTATACGGATCGCATCATGGCGGACCTCAAGTCCGGCATGGCCATCACCGACAGTCTCGAGCAGATCGTCATCAGTGAGGATGGAAGCTGCGACAAATTCTACCAGGTCGCGAAAAATCTCACGAATCCCTCCATCGAGAGCATACAGCTCGCACCCGCGGGCTTCGTCAGCTACATCTATCCGGAGGCGAGCAGCGACCTCTCCCGGATCGATCAGCTGGACGAGGAAGCCCAGGGCGAGTATGCCCGCTATGCGAAGAAAAACGACGTTACGAGCCTTCAGGGACCGTATGATCTAAAGGACGGCAGCCAGGGCATCGTGGCGCGGAACCCGATCTTCCTCGAGAAGCATGGTCGCAGGATCTTCTGGGGCTTCGCCATCGTCATCATCCGCGTGCCGGATATCTTCTCCGATTCCATGCGCTCCCTCGACTTTTTCGGGTATCAATATCGTCTGCTGAAGTCCGCTTCCCCATGGGATCCGACCTACGTCGAGTTCTATCGCTCTGAGAAGGCGCTCGTGGATCCGGTCTCCCACTGGTTCTCTCTCGTCCGCCACAACGGCTCGCTCGTAGAGGTCCTCGGCCATGGACGCATCGTCGAGCACAGCAGCTACGGACGCCTCTTCTATGTGCTCATCGAGGATGAAGCGAAGCACCAGAAGTACTATACGCTATGATGTAAAAGGTAGGGACCCGGAGGGCAGCCATCGAATACACTGTGTATTCGGTGCCTGCCCTCCAGACTCCTGTCTTTTCTGTAACTTACAGGCTCTTCAGCTCTGCGCTGAGCTCTTCATTCGCGGAGTAATCCACCGGCGTGTCGATGATCACCGGTACCTTCTCCTCGAAGCCCTTCCGAATCGCTTCGCTGAGCTCCGCTGCAGAGTTCACACGCACACCCTTACAGTGCATCGCCTCCGCGAGCGCCACGAAATCCGGATTCGTGAAATCAACGAAGGCCGCACGACCATACTGCTCCTCTTCCTTCCACTTGATGAGACCGTACTCGCTGTCATGGAAGATCACGACGACGAAGTTCACACCGAGCCGTACCGCGGTCTCCAGCTCCTGCGAGTTCATCATGAAGCCACCATCGCCCGTCGCCACCAGCACACGACGCTCCGGATAAACCAGCTTCGCCGCGACGGCACCCGGCACGCCGATGCCCATGCTTGCGAAGCCGTTCGAGATGATACAGGTCTCCGGCTTGTAGCAGCCATACAGACGACCGATCCACATCTTATGCGCACCGACATCCGAGATCAGGATGTCCTCCGGATCGGAAAGTGCCTTTCGGATATCCGCCACGATGCGCTGCGGCTTCATCGGGAAGGCATCTGACTGCACCGCCTCCTCGATGGACTCCTCGAAGCGCTCCTTGATAGCGAAGGCCCAGGTCGGCTCCTCCTTCGCCTCCAGCAGCTTCCCGAGACGCGCGAGCGAGGAATCGATCTCACCATTCACCTGGACCTCGCACTGGTAGTACTTACTGATATCCGCCTGCCAGTTCGAGATATGCACGATCCGATGATTCCGCTCCGCGTTCCACTTCGACGGCTTCAGCTCCATCAGATCATAGCCGATACAGATGACGAGATCCGCCTCCTCGAACAGCCGATTTACATAGTCCCGCTGCGGGATACCGATGGTCATCATGGAGTAGCGGTTGTCCGCCGAGACGATGCCCTTCGCCATCATCGTGTTCACCACCGGAATGTGCAGCTTCTCCGCAAACTTCGTGATCACCTGGGACGACGCATAGTGAACTGCATTGTTGCCGACGAAAATCAGTGGCTTCCGCGCCGTACGGATCGACTCCGCCGCCATCTGGATCTGCGACTCCTCGGCCTCCTGCTGGCAGACCGCATCCTTCATCAGCGGCATCTCGAGCCCACTCACCTGCATCTTCGCGATATCCACCGGGAGGTCAATGTGGGCGGCCCCCATGCGACCGGCACCACCCTCCGCGTACTTGAAGGCGAGACGGACGATTTCATTGACCGTATCCGGACGCATGACCAGCTTCGTACGCTTCGTGATCGGCTCGAAGATCTTCGCAAGGTCGAGATTCTGATGACTCGTGAGATGCATCTGATCCGAGCTGACCTGACCGGTGATCGCCACGAGCGGCGCACCATCGAGATTCGCATCCGCCACGCCCGTCACGAGATTCGTCGCGCCCGGTCCCAGCGTCGCGAGGCACACGCCCGCCTTCCCAGTGAGTCGCCCGTACACATCCGCCATGAACGCTGCGCCCTGCTCATGCCGCACCACGACGAAATGGAGCCGCGGCTCGTCCGCGATCGCCTGCACAAGCTCCAGATTTTCCTCCCCCGGGATACCGAAGATGTACTTCACACCCTCCGTCACCAGACACTCCACCATCAGTTTCGCCGCTGTACGCATAACGCTCTCCTCCATCCAGCATCACAAAAAGGCGCTCCAGGAAAAACCTGAAGCGCCCTTGCTTAAAATCACTTTATCATCTTCATTTTATGCCTGATACATCATCAAGCATTTCTGAATTATAGCACGCAGATACTGATAATTCCATGCGTGCACAATTCAATTTCGATATCGGAGTCATAACAGGGCGTTGCTTTTCTAATTTCTGCTTTACAGAAATTGAACTCACTGATATATTTGATTCCAGCAAAGGGGAGTAAAGGGCAGTCATCTCGGATCGGTTTGGGGCGCGACTGCTGCATGGCAGCGTCAGCACGGCGGAAACGCCCGATGTCATGTGTTCGCTTGAGACTTTTGTCACAGTTTAGGTCTGTGGCAGGGTCTCTTTTTTTCTGCCACGATGTTTTTCAGGAGGTAGAACATGAACTTTTTGAACACATTCGCTGCACTGTTTGCCAATGCAGGCAACCTGCACTGGCAGATGGTGGTCATGTGGGCCATCGGCGGCCTGCTGATTTATCTCGCCATCGTGAAGAAGATGGAGCCGAGCCTGCTGCTCCCGATGGGCTTCGGTGCGATCCTCGTAAACCTGCCGCTGTCCGGCGCGATCACACAGGGCGACACCGTCGGCCCGATCACGGCACTCTTCGACGCAGGTATGTCGAACGAGCTCTTCCCGCTGCTCCTCTTCATCGGCATCGGTGCGATGATCGACTTCGGACCACTGCTTGAGAAGCCGTGGCTCATGCTCTTCGGTGCCGCAGCTCAGTTCGGTATTTTCTTCACACTTTTCGCTGCCGGCTTCTTCTTCGATCTGAAGGATGCAGCATCCATCGCCATCATCGGTGCGGCGGATGGCCCGACCGCGATCTACGTCGCAAACGTCCTGAAGTCGAAGTATCTCGGTGCCATCATGGTCGCGGCCTACAGCTACATGGCCCTCGTACCGATCGTGCAGCCGCCGGTCATCAAGGCACTCACCACGAAGAAGGAACGTCAGATCCGTATGCCATATCAGCAGGGCAGCGTCAGCCAGCTGACGAAGATCCTCTTCCCGATCGTCGTAACCATCATCGCCGGCATCGTCGCACCGACCAGTGTCGCCCTCGTCGGCTTCCTCATGTTCGGTAACCTGCTTCGTGAGTGTGGTGTACTGAATTCCCTCAGCGAAACAGCGCAGAGTGTGCTCGCAAACCTCATCACCATCGTGCTCGGTCTCACCGTCGCAGGCCAGATGACCGCCGACCAGTTCGTTCGTCCGGACACCCTGCTGATTCTCGCCCTCGGCCTCGTGGCCTTCGTCTTCGATACCGCCGGTGGCGTGCTCTTCGCGAAGCTCCTGAATCTCTTCCTTCCGGAAGGCAAGAAGCTGAACCCGATGATCGGTGCCGCCGGCATCAGCGCCTTCCCGATGAGCGGCCGTGTCGTGAACAAGCTCGGCCTCGAGGAGGACAATCAGAACTTCCTTCTGATGTACTCGATCAGTGTCAATGTTTCCGGCCAGATCGCATCCGTCCTCGCGGGTGGACTGATTCTGACCCTGATGGCGTAAAGAGAATTTCGTTTCGTGACGATGACTCACGAACAACGAGCAGCTCCATTCCTTCTTTTCAGGTTTTCGGAGCTGCGTAAATACAGAAAGGAGTCCTTATATGTTACATCTTTCTTCATGGACACAGACCCTTCCGATGATGGCTTCCGGCATGCTCGGCATCATCCTCGTCATGGGTGTCATCGTACTGGTCGTCATGCTTCTTAACAAGCTGACCAGCCGTAAATAAATTACATACGAATAGCAGAACAGCCGGGTGAAGAAATCACCCGGCTGTTTTGCTTATTCGCTTTCATGTTTCACTTCAGATATCCCCGAACTTCAGCTTCGCGGCGTGCTGGATCAGCTCTGCGGCCTCCTCGATGCTGTAGCAGGCGCTGTTGATGCAGAGGTCACTGTACTCCGTGTTTCCAGGGAAATTCGGGATGTACTTCCGGTGGTAGCTCTCCCGCGCCTTATCCGCGTCATGTACCGCCTTCACCGCTTCCTTCTCGTTCATGCCGAAGTAGTCGATGCAGTTCTTCACGCGGACCTCATACGGCGCATACACGTACACACGCAGCAGCCGTGGCTCGTTTCTAAGGTAGTACGCACCGCAGCGGCCCACGATGATGCACGAATCTTTCTTCGCGAAGTCCTGGATGATGTTCTCCTGCACGAGGAAGATTTCATCCTCCATTTCGGTCGTGCCGACACCGAACGGATACAGATGATAGGAGAATTTCGAACGGATGTCCTCTTCCTTCCGGCTGATTTCCTTCACGGAGGTGTTCATACGCTTCGCGGTTTCCTCCACGATGTCACGGTCCATGAACTCGATGCCGAGCTGCTTCGAAAGCGCACGTGCCACCAGGCTGCCGAATGAACCAAACTGTCTCGAGATCGTGATCACATATTTTTCCATGCTGTCCCTCCGCTCTTAAATTTTAGTAACGCAGCTCTCCTGCGCCCGCCGCATCCTGCTGCCAGGAGCCACCGGGGTCCGACCCCCGCGTACCGCCGACGACCACCTTAAGGATTTCACAAGGTGGTCTGACCCCTTTCACTCCCGTCTACAGCACCTTCTGGATGAAGCTGATCGTTCTTGCCTCCTTCGGATGTACGATCACCTCCTGCGGTGTGCCCTCCTCGACGACGTAGCCACCGTCCATGAAGATGACGCGGTCTGCGACCTCACGGGCGAAGCCGATCTCATGGGTGACGATGACCATCGTCATGCCGTCCGCCGCCAGCTGCTTCATGACGGCCAGTACCTCGCCGACCATTTCCGGGTCGAGGGCCGAGGTCGGCTCATCGAAGAGCATGATGTCCGGCTTCATGCAGAGCGCACGCGCGATCGCGACACGCTGCTTCTGTCCACCCGAGAGCTGGGACGGATATGCCTCGGCCTTCTCGGCGAGATCCACGCGCTGAAGCATCTCCATCGCGCGCTCCCTGGCCTCTGCCTTACTGCACTTCTTCAGTTCCACCGGCGCCAGCATCAGATTATGCAGGACATCCATATTATTGAAGAGATTGAAATGCTGGAACACCATACCGATGTTCTCGCGGACCTTATTCATATCCACCTTTTTATCGGTGATGTCGACCCCATCCACATGGATCTTTCCGGCCGTCACCTCCTCGAGCCTGTTCAGACAGCGAAGAAAGGTCGACTTACCGGAGCCGGACGGGCCGAGGATGACGACGACCTCGCCCTCGTGGATCTCGGTCGAGATGTCCCGTAAGACCTCGAGATCACCGAAGCACTTCCGAAGGTTTTCTACCTTTATTTTAACATTTTTATCGCTTGAAATCACGGTTTTTCCTCCCTTCTTCGAACATCGCACTGCGGCATCTCTGCCCGCACACGCTGTTCCGCAACGAGACGCACTGCCGATCTACCGCCGGCAAAGCCCGTACTCGTTCATGTCTTCACTTCCACTGTCTCAGCGCTTTACGCCGCGATTCATTCTCCCCTCCACGATCTTCGCGATATAGGACAGGATCGTGATGACGACGAGGTACATGACGCCGACGATGGCCCATGTCTGGAAAGACATGAAGGTCTTCGCCTGTACGTTCTTCGCGGTATTGACGAGCTCCGGAAAGCCGATGACCGACAGGATGGAGGTATCCTTCACGGTGATGATGAACTGGTTGATGATGCTCGGGATCATCGTACGGATCGCCTGCGGCATGATGATCTTCCGCATCGTGGTCCAGTATGGAAGACCGAGGGACCGTCCAGCCTCCATCTGCCCGACGTCGACCGACTGGATACCGGCACGGATGATCTCCGCCATGTACGCACCACAGTTCAGTGCGAGACAGATGGTACCAGCCTGCAGTGCCGACATCGTGAAGCCCTGACCGATCTTCAGTATATTATTCAGCAGATACGGTACACCGAAGTACACGAAAAACGCGAGGACGATCATCGGTACGCCTCGGATGATGAAGACGAAGATCTGCGCGATGATATTGCATACCTTATTCTTCACGACGCTCATAAGTCCGAAGATCATACCGAGTATACATGCGAACAGCAGTCCCAGAAATGCCAGCAGGAGCGTGCGGCCCATCGCCAGCACCAGCAGTCTTCCGTAGGCCGAAATAATTTTTGCCATAGTGTCTCACCCTTCTATAATCTGCATCCGCTTATCCGCACCGTTCAAACCGATGTAGATCTTCGGATGTCACCAACCGTTCCATTTCCATCTTCATGGAAATACGCCGCAGCGCACCAGTCTGTAGGGGTCAGGCTGATGTACTGCGACGATATTCTGTATTCTGCTCTATGAAGTCAAGTGATCGCATCATCCGGCGGGATCCTGCTCGGATCCCATCGCATCATCGATCAGACGACATGCCCGAATCAGCCGAGATATGTCGCGATGATCTCATCGTACTTGCCATTTGCCTTGATGTCCTTGAGACCTGCGTTAAACATATCGACGAGCTCCTGCTTGCTGGAATCGAAGATCGCGAAGCCATACTCTGCAGGATCGTTGCCGGTACCATCGACGATCTTCATGCCGAGGCCGGTATCCTTGATGTTGGACGCCATGATCGGCGTATCATCGAAGCAGGCTGCAACCTGACCGCCGACGACAGCCTGGTACATGGTCGGTGAATCCTCGAAGTAGGTGATCTCGAAGCCATACTGATCCTTGAGACTCTCTGCGTAATCTGCAC
Organism: Oribacterium sp. Sow4_G1_1; assembly: GCF_052116105.1. Lineage (NCBI taxonomy): Bacteria > Bacillati > Bacillota > Clostridia > Lachnospirales > Lachnospiraceae > Oribacterium > Oribacterium sp. Sow4_G1_1. The sequence continues at coordinate 16,387 of NZ_JBQKLS010000017.1, read as the reverse complement.
TCATGGATGCGGTCTTGACAGCGACGCTCTTCCCCTTTAAGCCATCGAAGCCGGTGATGTCGGAGTTCTCCGCAACGGCCATGCTCTGGTTTGCATCATAATATCCATCCGAGAAAATCCATCCAGAAGACTTACGCTCATCGGTGATGGACGCACCGGCGATCATACCATCTGCCTGACCTGCCTGACATGCGGCGATGGAAGCATCCCAGCCGATGGACTTGATCTCATACTTGAAGCCCTGATCCTCGGCGATGGCTGCGACGATATCCACATCGATACCGACAAGCTTTCCGCTGTCATCGGTGTACTCAAATGGCTTAAATGCGGTATCGGTTACGATCTGCCATATCTTATCGCTGTCTGAAGCGGCTGCCGTGGTCTCTGCTGCGGCTGCGGTCGTATCTGCGGCTGCCGTGGTGTCAGCAGCTGCTGTGGTTGCGGCTGCGGTCGTCGCTGCGGTATCGGAGCCTCCGCACGCGGTGAGACCCAGGACTGCCATCGTTACTGCCATTACAAGTGCACTCTTTTTCATAATTTTCTCCTCTCATCTTTCTGCTGTGAAGCCTCGCTTCACGAGATTTATCCTAACGGCGTTCGCCGATTAGAAACATGTTTGTTAAGGCTTCCGACACGCATCGACGAAGGCCTGTACGAGCTTTCGCGATTTCGGATCCGTCATGTAGGCGAATTCCGGGTGCCACTGCACGCCGACGATGAAGCGTCGATCCGGCACGCCCAGGGCCTCCACCAGTCCGTCCTCCGAGTACGCCATCGCGACGGCCTTCGGGGCGAGCTGCTTCACTGCCTGATGGTGATAGCTGTTCACCGCATAGGGGCCCGGGCCGACGATGTCGGCGAGCAGGGTGCCCTTCTTCACGTCGACCGTGTGAATCGGTCGATCATACGGCGGGCTCATGTGGTGCTCCACGCTGGACGGATGCTCCGTCGGCAGGTCCTGATAGAGCGTACCGCCGAGGAGGGCATTCATCAGCTGGATACCGCGACAGATACCGAGCACCGGCTTGTCCTCCCGGTAGCAGCGATCGAAGAGGTAGCTCTCCATCTGATCGCGGCGACTGCAACGGACGCCACAGCTCGCTTTCGCTTCCTCGTGGTAGACGCCGGGGTCCACGTCATGGCCGCCCGTCATCAGGATGCCATCACAGAGAGAAAAGCAGGCATCCATCTCTGCCCGATCGATTGTCAGCGGAAGCATGATCGGAAGTGCGCCGCAGGCCTCGAGGGCTTTCATGTAGCCCGGAAGCATCCAGTAGCTTTCCTTCTCGTCATCATACAGCGGGATCAACCCGATTATTTTCTTCATATCTTCTCGCCTCCGCTCCCTGTCTTCGTTACCGACATGTGCCTCCCGTAAAGTAAAAAGACAAAGAGGTCTGAATCCTTTCGGACGCAGACCTCTTTGTCTTGGCTCGTATGTCAGCACTGCAACGTGTAAAAGTCAAGCATTTACATCGCCGGACATTTGATTCTTCTTGTTATTCCTTCACTTTATGAAAGACCCTCAAAAAATCACATATCCTCGTGTCGCATATTTGAGGCCGTAGCTAAAAGACTTTATTGTCTGCGTCTTTTTCTCTCATGGGCTATATGATACGACGATGTAAAAGACATGTCAATCATGTCTTTTATTCTATTTCCGGATATGTGCTATAACTGAACGCCGGGTCATCGCCGTCCCGGTCCCCACCTGTCTTCTCCCCCCCTGCGGCGGGTGCAGCCCGCAGGCCGGTGCCACGCAGACGGGCACAACAGAAAACCGCCGTATGCATCATCACATACGACGGTTTTACATGGAGTATGAATTTTATCTTAGGTAATAGAATTCCTTTTCAGGAAGTATGGTGCACGCGGTTCAGGAGTCCCCGTCACCATATGTAAATCAGAGTTTGAATCTTGTACGTATACCAAAAGTGCTTCTTATTGCAGGCGCTGTTCGATCGCACGCGTGCGCGTCGCATTCCCGCAAAAGTGTTTCTTACGCAAGTGCCGTCCCCAGCGCCTTGCACTCCGCCAGTGCCTCCTCATCCGGGGCATCCTGACAGATCACGGTGGAGATCACATCCGCGCCGTCTGTGTCGCAACGGCTCTTCCACTCCTCCATCCATGCACCATCTCCCCAGCCCCAGGAGCCGAAGAGACCGATCTTCTTTCCGGACAGTGAGCCCTCCACCGCTGTAAACATCGGCTCGAACTCTAGCTCCTCCAGAACCTCTGCACCCATCGCCGGGCAGCCGAAGGCGATCGCATCATAGGACGCTACGTCTCCTGCAGAGAATTCGGATGGTCCCAGTACCGTCACCTCCGCACCGGCTTCCTGTGCGCCTTCCGCAACAGCCTTCGCCATCTGCTGGGTATTACCGGTCCCGGACCAGAAAACAACCGCAACTTTGCTCATTATTCCTCCTCTCATCTTTAGAAAAATTTCAGACACACGCTCATTTCATGCCTCGACGCCCGAGGGCGAGTCGGTCGCTCCGGCAGAAATCCGAAGCCCGGTCGAAATTCATCCTTCATATATATCCAAACAGCCACTGCTTATGGTCAGCGACCGATTTGGTCATGTTCGCTCAATGCTTCCGACGTGCGATCATCGCTCCGCCGTTCACATCGGCACCGTGAGGTGGTGCTGCCCGCGCAGGTATGTGCGCTCCGACCGCCTGCATTGGCCGCGTCACAGAGCATCAGCTCGCGACGGTGAGCTCCTCGAGGGTCCGTCCCTGCGCCCATGCACGCTGGTAGATCGTGGTGCAGCGCCGGAATCTGCGGAAGGACGCCTCCGCCTGCTCGACATCGCCGTACACCTTCCAGGTGCCGACCGTCTTGCAGCCCTCTTCCTTATGGTTGATGAAGCCCTCGACATCCTCGAGCGGATAGCCGAGGAAGATGCCGATCTCATGCGGAAACTCGTCCGACGATTTCCGGGCGTGGATCCGACGGTTTCATCCCCGCCAGCGTCGGCGAGCAGTTCTCGATTAAAAGCTGTTCCGGCATATCGCTCTCCTGTCTTCGGTCTACTGCGTCTGGTGCCTGTCCTCTCACAGCTGAAATCAGTATCAGATGCTCGAGGTCTCCTGCCTGATGAGCGGCGCCGGATGTCTGGTGCTTGAATCAAAACATCCGGCATCGCTTCAAACAGATTCTTGTCGTTGTCTTGGTTAGGCTTTACTAACTATGACTGTATATTACTATATGTGTTCGTTAGTGTCAACTAACTTTTGAAAATATTTCTTATTCCTGGAAGCTGTCAATAACAGCTCAGCCATCATCATGCAGACCTTCAGCTTTCGAGTATACTTCTACGTATCTGAAAAAAATCAGTGACTCTGTAAAATCTATGTTATAATTGTACCGCAAAACAGTCCATCACGACCGGACAGGAGGAACATCATGCTGCAGGGAAAGACCGTGCTTCTCGGCGTAACGGGAAGTATCGCTGCCTATAAAATCGCATATCTCGCGAGCGCGCTTCACAAGCTCCATGCCGACGTGCATGTGCTGATGACGAAGAACGCCACGAACTTCATCAACCCGATCACCTTCGAGACCCTGACCGGAAACAAGTGCCTGATCGACACCTTCGACCGGAATTTCCAGTTTGAGGTCGAGCACGTCTCCATCGCGAAGAAGGCAGACGTCGTGATGATCGCCCCGGCGAGTGCCAATGTAATAGGAAAGATCGCAAATGGCCTCGCGGATGATATGCTCACCACCACAATCATGGCCTGTCGCTGCCACAAGATCATCTCGCCGGCGATGAACACCGCCATGTACGAAAATCCGATCGTGCAGGATAATCTCCGGAAGTTGCAGTCCTTCGGCTATGAAGTGATCACCCCGGCCTGCGGCTACCTCGCCTGTGGCGACACCGGTGCCGGTAAGATGCCGGAGCCAGCCGAGCTTCTCGAGTACATCCTTCGGGAAGTCGCCTGTACGAAGGACCTCGCCGGAAAGAAGGTGCTCGTCACCGCCGGCCCGACCCAGGAAGCCCTGGATCCGGTGCGTTATCTCACGAATCACTCCTCCGGCAAGATGGGCTATGCCATCGCGAAGATGGCCATGCTTCGAGGAGCGGAGGTCACACTCGTCAGTGGACCGACCGCGATCGAGCCGCCACACTTCGTGCACTTCGTTCCGATCACGACCGCACGCGACATGTTTGAGGCCGTGACCTCCGTGAGCGATCAGCAGGACATCATCATCAAGGCTGCCGCCGTCGCGGATTACCGACCGACGACCGTCGCCGACAACAAATTAAAGAAAAAAGATGATCAGCTTTCCATACCGCTCGAGCGAACCGACGACATCCTGAAGTACCTCGGCGAGCATAAGCACCCGGGGCAGTTCCTCTGCGGCTTCTCGATGGAAACAGAAAATATGATCAGTAATTCCAGAGCCAAGCTTGAGAAGAAGCACCTGGACATGATCGCCGCCAACAACCTGAAGGTAAGCGGCGCCGGCTTCCAGCGTGACACCAATGTCCTGACTCTGATTACACAGGATTCGGACGTATCACTCCCGCTTATGAGCAAGGAGGATGCAGCCATAGCGATCCTGGATAAAATTCTTCAGCTTACACACTAAGCTGCGGGCAATGCTGACGACCGGACACATCATCACCGTGCCGGTACCTCATCAGAGCTCTCTCTTTCATGTAACTGAAGGCAACGCAAATCGCCGGATTTCCGGCACAACCATGTGAAGCGGACCAGAAAACGCTCCGCTTTCCATCACCGTATTGTATCCGTGTACGATCGATCTTCATCGCATCTGAAACGGAACGGTAACAAGGAGGAAACAAAATGAAAAACAACAAGTTCACTACTGCACAGCTCACCTTACTCGGCCTGATGATCGCCATCCTGCTGGTGATGTCCTACACACCGCTCGGGTACTTAAACATTGGCCCACTCGCGATTTCGTTTAACGTGATCCCGGTAGCGATCAGTGCGATCGTACTCGGACCCGTCGGCGGCGCGGTGGCCGGTGGTGTATTCGGTCTCACCAGCTTCCTGCAGTGCATCGGCGTCGGCGGAACCAGCGCGATGGGCGTCATGCTCTTCAGCATTAACCCGTTCCTTGCCTTCGTGCAGCGCTTCATCCCGCGTCTTCTCGACGGCATCTGCCTCGGCTACATCTTCCGTGGCGTACGGAAGGTCAGCAACACCTATGTGGCGTGCGCTGTCACCGGCTTCTTCTCAGCCTTCCTGAACACCCTCTTCTTCATGTCTGCACTCGTCGGACTGTTCGGAAACACAGAGTATGTTCAGAACCTGATGGGCGGCCATAACGTCATCATCGGCTGCTGCCTCATGGTCGGCATCAACGCGGTCTGCGAGATGGTATCTTCCACCATCATCACCGGCGCGATCGGCGCGGCTCTCTCCAGAGCGCACCTCATCACCGCCGCACAGATCCGTACAGAAGCTGCGTAAGTTTTCAGCTGTGCTGCGATAAGAGTCCCGGAGGGTCGTCAAATGAGGCACAGTACTCCGAGATCGGTTCAATCTAAGCCGGGGACCCTAAGCGGCACTAGGCCCTCTGCAATCACTGAGTTTTCTTTATGAAAACTCAGCGTTGCAGAGGGTTCCAGGGAGAGATAACACCAAGTGCCGCTAAGGGGACCCGACTTGATTTCACTCGATCTCTCCGTATGGCCTCATTTATCGGCCCTCCGGGACTTCTCTTCCATTTACATCTAAAATAACATTGAGAGAATATTATGATTTTAGCGATTGATATCGGAAATACAAATATTGTGGTCGGCTGCATCGATGATCAGAAGACCTATTTCATCGAGCGCCTCTCGACGGTTCGGACGAAAACGGAGCTTGAGTACGCCGTCGACCTGAAGACCGTCCTCGACATCTACCACATAAAGGGGAGCGACATCGAGGGATGTATCATCTCCTCGGTTGTGCCGCAGATCACGAACACCGCGAAGCTCGCGGCGGAGAAGATTCTGAAGAAGGAAGTCATGGTGCTGGGTCCAGGCGTGAAGACCGGGCTCAATATCCTCATGGATCACCCTGGTCAGCTCGGTGCCGATCTCGTCGCTGACGCCGTCGCCGGCCTCAATGAGTACCCGGTGCCGTTCATCGTGATTGACATGGGCACCGCGACTACAGTTTCTGTCGTTAACAGTAAGAAGCAGTACATCGGCGGCATGATCCTGCCGGGTGTCCGTGTTTCCCTCGATGCCCTCACCGCCCGTGCCTCCCAGCTCAGCGGCATCAGCATCGACGCACCGAAGCACGTCATCGGTAAGAACACCGTCGAGTGCATGAAGAGCGGTGTCCTCTACAGCAGCGCAGCTGCCCTCGACGGCATCATCGACCGCGTCGAGGAAGAGCTCGGCGAGAAAACCACGGTCATCGCCACCGGCGGCCTCGCAAAGAAAATCGTCTCCCACTGTAAAAAGGACATCATCCTCGACGAGGACCTGCTCCTGAAGGGACTCCTCGTGATCTACGAAAAGAATAAGGCATAATTTCCGGCGGGATGAGCAGAGGGCAAGTGCCCGAAGCCATACGTAGAAGCCGTAAACAAATCAAAATCGACTCCTTAGAACCAGTTGGAGTATTTTTCCTTAGCACCCTCCGCAACACTGAGTTTTCATGAAGAAAACTCAGTCGTTTGCGGAGGGCCTACTGGTTCTTAGGGGTCGATTTTTGATCTTAATAAAAATTTAATGGGGTCTGACCCCATTAAATTTTTCTAAACTCACAGTGATGCGCGGAAGATCGCGGCGATGTCGGCTTCCTGGAGCGGAGCCCAGGCTTCGTCGAGGCCCTCGAGTTCGGCGACGTGGTGCGCCATCTCGTCGATGCGGCTGTCGTCGATGCCGACCTCGCGGAGGTGCATCGGGATGCCGAGGGAAGCGAAGAAATCATAGGTCGCCTGGATCGCCTGGTTTGCAATGTCGTAGCGGTCCTGTGCTGCGTCGAGGCCGAAGACATTGACGCCGTACTTCGCGAGACGGTCGACGGTGTGATCGTTCAGGATGTGCTTCATCCATCTCGGCGTGATGATCGCGAGGCCCTCGCCGTGCGTGATGTCATAGTACGCGGACAGGGCATGCTCGAGGCCATGGCACGGCCACAGGGAGCGGCTGTTGCCGAGGGAGAAAATACCGTTGCAGGCGAGGGTGCAGTCCAGCATCATCTCCGCGCGGGCGGTATAATCCTCCGGATTTTCGATGCACTTGCGACCGTTCACCATGAGGCTCTTGAACGCTGCCTCCATCATGCCGTCATTGAGCTGTGAGGACTCCTCGCAGAAATACTGCTCCATGATGTGGTTGATGGCGTCTGCGCATCCAGCTGCGGTCTGCTTCTTCGGCACCGTAAAGGTATAGGTCGGATCGAGGATGGAGGCCTGCGGGAAAAGATGCGGATCCATGTAACCGATCTTATCGTTGGTCTCGGTTCTCGAGATAACACCCCCACAATCATACTCACTGCCGGTCGCTGCAAGGGTCAGGATATCCACCATCGGCAGCGCGTCCTGTGCGAGTACCTGACCACTGATCAGATCCCACGGCTCACCCTCGTACTTCGCACCCGCAGCGATCGCCTTCGAGCAGTCGAGGACGCTGCCGCCGCCCACCGCGAGGATCACGTCGATCTTCTGCTCCTTACAGATCTTCACACCCTCCAGCACGCTCGGATCATACTTCGGATTCGGCTGAATGCCCGAAAGCTCATAGATCTCGAAATCCGCGAGCAGCTCCTTCACCTTATCATAGAGTCCCATCCGCTTGATACTGCCGCCACCATAGGTGAGCAGCACCCGCTTGCCGAACGGCTTCATCACCGCAGGAAGCTCCGAAATCACACCCTCACCGAAAATCAGCCTCGTCGGCGTTACATAATCAAAATTTCGCATATCTGTTACCTCTTCTCTTCGTACGTTCTTTTAAAACAGGACTGCCTGTGGATGACCGTGCTGGACCTCGCTCAGCTTGATCAGACAGTCGGTGCAACATGACTGCCAGTGGATGGCCTGTCTACCTCTATCCTTACTCGCAAGGACAGGGTGTGTGCCGGCGACGAAACCACCGGCTTTCCCGGCACATAGTCCCCCGTGCGCCGACGGGAGATATCACAGGCATGCCAAAGTCTACTTTCTATATAGTAGCATTTTCGGAGAGAAAATCCTACTGCGGAGGTCCAGACTTGTTTTCGCGATTTATTATCACCCCCGGTTGCTCGCCCCGGTCACAGATGCATGGCACCATAGCCAGTTATGAATAAAAGAGCATTACTCTTCCTCACTTTCACACCGCCAGCACCTCCATGTCTCGAACCTGTGATACAGCATCGTGTCTCGGACTAAAAAGGCATTACCTTTCCTCGCTCTTGCCCCACTCACACTTCCATGATTCGACTCCAGTGACGCTATAGCATGCTTGGGATTAAAAGGACATTACTCTTTTTTGCTATATCACTCTCATATTCAAAAAGGCATTATTTTTTCCAGCTTTTGCCCGGCTAAGACACCTCATTTTTGCGTTTATGACACAATAGTCCGCTTCGAATAAAAAGGGCATTACCGAAAATAATGTCCTTTTATCTATGGAAGCTGTATTGCGTCACTTTTCCGAAAAAGATAATGCCTTATTTTTTCATACCCATCTACTGCGAAATATCATAATGCCTTATTTTTCAAGAACCCTCTATAGCAAATCTCGATAATGCTCATTTTTTCGAAAGCTCTCTATAGCAAATCTCGATAATGCCTTTTTCTATGCATCCCACTTATTGCGTCAACTCCCACAACGCCTAATGCCCACGAGCGTGATTTTGCGACATTTGCGAAAATCCACGCTGTCATCACACTGCCCCGTAGCGATCCGAATCCTGGTTAACACAGCAATGCGCGCAGTGACCTTTCCACGATGCATCAAAGAATTATTCTGTGAGACGATTCTTTATATCCAGGACTCGCAAATTTTATCTACGCAAAGAAATAATCGATCATATGATCCACGAGTCCAAGATCCAGTGGGCGCTCTTTCGTCTCGCTCGTGATGATCAGGTCCATCATCGGATAGTACCCAGAGACTGCATACTCATGAAGCTTCTTTATCGCATGCTCTTCATAGCGCTCATCATCCATCAATCCTAGATGCTCCCAGTAATAAATCTTCCCCGTTCTGGGATCCATAATAGTGAAATCCGGATATATCTTACGATTATTGAGCTGCAGTTCACACTCATAGCGCACCGCCAGACCTCGCGCTTTTAATCTCGATGCAATATATGCTTCTGATTTTGACCGAACCTCGACGCCGAGCACGCTCTTGATTCCCACCTCATTTGGAAATGGATTGGTCGGAAACTCTGCCCTCTCCCAATCTTGATATTTCGTCGGCAATGCTGTAAGCCTGTCTGTGTACTCCCGAATTTCAGGTACTTCTGCAATTCTCCTGTCTTTTCGCGACTCCACGTTCTTACAGACATTCAGATACATTTTCAGGCCTCTATACTCTTCCTTTTTATCGATGAGCGCTTCTACACATAGCGTTTTTTCAATCATCCGCTGAATCTTCGTCCTGTCCCGACTTGAAATATATCTTCGAACCTTCTTATTCGTCATCGGATCCTTATATGCCTGATAGCAGCGACGATGCCCATTCACGTTGTACACTACAAGTTTTCCTTCTGGAAGCAGTTTGATTTTATTCTCCAGCCTTTTAATTTCCTTATCCAGATACTCAAAATCTCTCCTGGCAAGTTCTCTCGTTGTTATAGCCATAGTCCATGTTCCTTTCTTTGAAATGATCTCCGTGAACTCTGAATGAATTGTACCCATTGTCAAGGACACCAGAAATTTTTGTTGCCCCATTTTTTAGACAGCTATGAATCTCGTACACCGTCCAAGTTGAGTTCCATTTACAATTTCATGTGACATTTATCCACCGAAAAGAGTCTGAATTGATTGTTTTCCAAGTTGAATTGTTCAGAATCTCCCAGTGTTGTCTCGAGTATCTATGAGTGTAACGTGCCTTGTCGATTTTGAAAATGTCCGAAAACAGACCATAGTCCCGAAACAGACTATAAAAAAGCACGAGTTCCAGCCGAGAAAGCAGCTTTTTGCCTCGTTAAAATAATTTTTATGATGCCAACAATCCAGGTAGTCAATAACACCTCCGAGCAGCCTTTATTCACCTTCCCGATCTAGCTGGAAGCTGATTTCGAAGGCTCAAAAGAGCAGGCACCATTCCGGTCACCTGCTCCCACATACTCATAATCATATTCCTTTTCCGTCATCCTCTTCCAGCGACTTCAAGGTCTTTCCATCTTTCGTTTTCCAGCTTGTAAGCCCATTTGCGCTCTTTCCGATCACAAACACGGCCGCAGAGGATGGACTCGTAAAAAACACGTTTTCCAGAAGAACGCCATTCTCGTCGACCCGGGCTGTCTTTCTTTTCTCTTTAATCGTAGCAGAGACGGTATGATCATCCGTAGGTGAAATATGGCTTCCCTTGTAGACCACAAATCCATCTGCCGTCTGCTTTCCATCCGCCGTAACCGTTCCGACATCCTTAACCATTCGTTCCAGATGAAGAAGAACGCCCTTTTCTGCCTGTTCCGAAGACGCGCAGTCCTCCGCTGGCACTGGCTGCTCGAGCGTTTCAAACACCTTATGCCCCAACGCACCCATGATCAGCTTCGCATTGTCGATGAATTCCTCCATCTCGCATTCTTTTTCTTCCGTAATATTGCCCATCGTAGGTTCATTTGCATTTTTTACCTCATAACGTTGCGCCTGAAGTGCCATATTACAGAAACGATTTTCCAGATAGCTGATCTCCGTCGGCCCAAATGTGTTATTCGACGTGGTAAATGCGACCGCCTCCGTCCAGTAGTCCTTATTCGGATTCAGCCTGTGTTCCTGGAGACGATTCAGTATCCCCTCTCCATTTTTTCTAGCACCCGCCTGGCCGATATATACCACATTCTTTCCTGTCGTATCCGATGTGCCAAACAGGAAATACACGCGGCACAGATATATGCTAAAGTGACGCGACAGACAATTTCACAGGTTTATATTGGAAACGCACACTCCTCCCTGATGATAACGAACAACACTGGTTTCATCACAGGAGGATTTTTTATGCCGAAAACCCAGTTTCAGAATGTCGTATTCACCGCCATCATGGCCTTCGTCATGGTTTATGGGATGATCGTCTATAACATCTCCCTCAATACCGGCGGTGTGTCCACGATGTGTTTCCTCGCCGCTTTCCATGAGGTGCCGATCATGGTCCCGATCGCCTTCGTCCTCGAGCTCTTCATGGTCGGTCGCATCGCCCACATCCTGGCCTTCCAGGTCATGCGCCCGGATGACCGCCCGGCCTTCATCACCTACGCCATCTCCCTCTGCATCTGCACCATGATGTGCCCGATCATGAGCCTCATCGCCACCATCCTCTTCAAGGAAGACAAAACCTTCGGTACCTTCGTCCAGACCTGGGGCATGAACTTCCCGATGGCCATCTTCTACCAGATGTTCTACTGCGGTCCGTTCGTACGCTGGATCTACCGCCACATCTTCACTGAGAAGTAAGTTCCACGGTCGCCAATGCTGGCGGCCGTTTCTTATATCTCTTCGCAGGAAGATGCACGTCCGCATTGTCACAATCCGCGCTCTCCGGAAGCTTCTGCCATTATCCATTGCGTAAAAGATGTCCCTGCGCAGACTGGGCCATTACCCATTTTCGCAAAATGTGTCACTGCGTCGCCTGTGACATTATCTCCGGCTATTCCGAGAGCTTGCGTATCAAGTGATTTTCCGGATTTTGACGCAAAACCGCCCTGTTTCAGAGCTATGACTTTAAGGCAACTCCGCTCTCCCCCTCTCTGAAGCACCACTTCAGCCTCCCTGAAGGCTCATATATAATGTCACTACTCGATATAGCGCACGCTCTGCGAAAAAGGTTAATGTCACCCCCGCTCAAATACATCACTCTGCGAAACCGACCTAATGGCACAACATCTGATAACGACACTTCTGTGATATATTTTGAAAAATATAATGGCATGCTCCAGCGAATCATGCACTCTGCGAAAATGACCTAATGTCACGACATCCGAAAACAAGGATTCTGCGAAAATTTCAAAAAAATATAATGGCGCGAGACGGATATCCTCATGGTTTGTGAAAACAGCAGGAATATATAGAAAAAGGCCGCCTCGCGGCAGCCTGAATTATGCTCCAATTGTAATTACACACTCTGGATGGAAGTTATTACAATAATACGCAATACTATAACCATTTTTTTCATCAAAACTCACTGAAAAAAAACCAGCTTTAAGCTTTGTAGTATTGCCTTGTAAGTCTGTAAAGGACGTATGCTTGTCCTTGGAAACAGGATATTTCTTTGTAATATCTGTTCTCTCTTTTCCGGTTTCCATGTAATCCGCCTGAAGCTTCGCATAGAAACCACGCAGATTCGCCCAATCTGTCGCCACCTCTGCTTTATGAAGCTGTGAGGTGAAAATAGGAATCGATATCGCAACGAGTACACCGATGATTGCAACGACGATTAAGAGCTCCGAAAGTGTAAATCCTTTTTTATTTCTCATCGTTTTTCCTCCTGACCTGAAATTTCATCAGCTGTACATCAGACAGCCGAATTTCATTCTACATTGAACTATTTATAATTTCATTGCCAAAATCAGTGTTCAAAACGATAAGAAACCGTAATAACTTATCTTATCGGTTCACGAAATTCAGCGCCATCACGAGCCCGAGCATGTGCACCGGATAGAAGGCATAGCAGGCGTACTGGAAGGGTCTGCTGTGGTAGCCCTGGCGGCCACGGTAGAGTCCGATCGGGATCAGCGCAAGGAGGGCGAGGCCCTGCTGACACAGCTCGATTTCGGTGCCGAAGATGTGCACGGAATACATCAAACCACTGAGGAGCTCGACATTGACCCAGTACAGGGCGAGGAGCTGGCCAAGGAAGCACCACCACTTACGGCCACGGAAGAGATAGAAAACGAACATCGTGAGCACGCCGGCACCGTAGTAATCCACCATGCCGAGGGTGCCGAGCACGGCACCGAACGTCACGACCAGAACCACGGTCAGCACATAAAGCGCCAGCTTCTGTTTCTTCCGCGCCTTCTCCATCAGATGTATACCGAGAAGACCGAGCAGAAGTGTCCAGATGACGTTCTGGTGGACCGGGTAGAACCAGGTACCGCCGTACATGAGATCAAACGGAATCTCGGAAAGCAGTGCAAACACAAGCATGCGGCGCAGGTACTTCCGTAAATCGTGCGTGTGGAAGTAGCCCTCGACGGTCATGAAGGCGAAGATCGGGAAGGCGAGGCGTCCCACACAGGTCAGCCACTCCTGCGCCGGCAGAAGCGTCGCCCAGAGGTGATCCATAAGCATGAAAGTCATGGCTATGATGTGAAGTGCCGCCGCACTCAGGTCGAAATGTCTGGTCTCATTCAAATGTCCCCTCCCTGGCCGATTTCTTCGTACCATATGTTTTATGCGAGTTCTTCGAAACTTACGATCTCAGCCTTCCGCGTATACTCATCATATCGCAGGCCGCGATCTTCCGTCTCGATCTCACCGTACTGGTTATCGTACGGGTCGGTACGGAAATAACGCTTGTCCACGGTAAATGGTGCCTGGAAGGCGCGGTTTGCAACCATGCGGTACGGGTCGAGATTACCGAAGTAGAACTGGCGGCGCTCTTCATTTTCATTCCGACGGGCACCAATGCCGAAGGACGGGTCTGCGAAGAGCCATCCGAATGGCTCGGCGTAGAAGCGTGCCCAGTCGTGTCCGCCGACGAATTCCGGCTCGGCTGCAAAGCCGCTCTGCCACTCAGCCGGGATACCGGCGCAGCGGCACATCGTGATGAAGAGCAGGGCGAAGACACCACAGTCGCCGGTGAAGCTGCGCGCGCAGTTCTCCGCGATGCTGTCCAGCGTGAAGTACGCCGGCATGTAGGTGTATCTGAAGTTCTTCGTGATGAAGTCGTAGAAGCTCTTCGCCTTCTCAAGCGGGGTCGTGCAGCCCTGTGCGCAGGCTTCGGTGAGCGCCCGGATATACGGTGTAAATTCGATGTGCGGTGCCAGCTCTGCAGTATCCTTCAGGTACTCTGCAAGCGCTTCCGGCTTCAGGCAAGGCAGCTCCGGCACACCACTCGGCTGCTGTGCTGCTTCACAGCACGCGCTGCCCGCATCCTGCATCGTGCCCTGAGACATTGGCATCCCGTGCAGTACCGTCTCCACGTCATGCCACTTCGCGGTGTGCACATAGGAGTAGGTCACGCTGAACTCGTGGTTTTCCTGCATGTTTTCTTCCCAGTAAACCGTGCGCTGCTCGGCGTCCTCCGGCGCGATCTGGCCGTTTTCCGGGAACATCGACTCGATGCGGATGTCGCTCTGCTGCTCGCAGGCAGCGGCGATCGGAACGTGCACGCGCACCAGCATGCCCGGCTTGAATGCCGCATCCTCTACCTTCACGGTAGCGCGGATGGTGATGCGGTTCGCGAGCGCTCCCTGCTCCTTCATGATGCGCATCGAGCGGTTCAGGCGCAGGTCGCCCTTGCTGCCACGGCCCGAGCTCTCGCCGCCGTTCAGTGCCACCTTCGTTCGATCACGGAATTCCGGCACGGATTTGCACATGCTCGAGAAGAAACGGTTGAAAATCCGCATCTCGCCATGGAGATAGATGAAACGGATCTGGCCGCACGCGACTGCCGCGTCGAACTCCTCCTCCGTGTACGACGGAATCTCCGCACGGATGATGTCCATCGCCTCCGCGCGGGTGTACGGGAAGTCAGCCGGCATACGGCGGATCATCTCGCGCTCCGCCAGCAGGCAGTAGCGGAGGTTCTCCGGCAGATTCGTGCACGCGAGGCGCTGGTCGATACAGTCAACCGCAGCTTCGAGCTCTCCGCAGAGCTTCATCTTCTCTACCGCCTCCGGCAGCCCGACATCCAGATAGCTGAAATACTGATTCTCGTTCATAGATAAAATCCTTTCGTTTTTCGTATGCAACACTCACCACCTTCCGGTGATGAGCAGCAGACGTATTTAAGCAGATGTTTCCCCGACGATCTGCGCTGTAACACAGCAGTTTCACCCATTATACCGCGTGCCGGCAGTAAGCGCCACCGCGGGGTCTGACCCCATTAAATTTTTCTAAACTGAATCTAAACAAAAGTTTATGGGGTCAGACCCCCTTACGAAATTCTTAAGGTCGCGTGCTGCGGGCGGCGCAGGCCTCAGCGCAGGAAGAGGCCGAAGAAGTGCGAGCGGTCGAAGAGGAAGATACAGATGTCCATGAAGAGGTGCGCGATCAGGGTACTGACGATGACACCGTTGGCCTTCATGAGGAAGCCGGATGTGAAACCGTACCAGACGACCGTGGCAGAGTAGGCGCTCATGAGGAGGAGCACCGGGAGATTCCTGAACAGGCCGAGACAGTCGTTTCGGAAGCCATCCCAGGTGACGTCGAAGTAGACGAGACGACCGATGACGAGCATCACGAAGTAGAGAATCAGGTTTTCGTAATTGTAGTCCTCATAGATGAAGCGGATGTACATGAGGATCAGCATGACGTAGATCGACGCCATCAGCCGCACCGAGCCGCGCTTCTGCGCAGAGATGTAGCGCAGCGGCACGAGGACGCGGTCGAAGATGCGATCCACGAGCATCGACACGAGCAGAAAGCCGATGAGCACCCAGTCCTTGTACTGGTTCCAGACTTTACTTACGGTGTGGAGATTGATGCGATCGCCGATGATGTAGTAGAGCGACAGCAGGAGCAGAATCGAGGTGCTCGCGAACGCCATCTCGTAGAAGGATTCGATGAACTCGTGCGGCCGCGTATCCACCGGATCGAGCAGCGGCCGGCGGGCACGACTGTGTGGGCGGGTCTCTGTCGCCGGATCCGTATCCGGCCAATGTTCCCGACCGTTCAGACGGTCGTCGATCCGGTCGGCGTACTGGTGCCGGGTACGACTCTGCGGGCGGGTCCCTGCGTCGAGGTCGACTGCATTGGCCTCGTCCGCTGTGGCGACTGAAGACGCGCCGTGACGATCGATCTCCTGCCGGATGCGCGCGAGGACGAGAATCACGCCCATCACGAAGATGAGTCCGGCGAGCGAAACGAGGAAAAACGGCACGGCAGACGCCATGTCGAAGTAGTGTTCGATGTAGTTGAAATATTCCATAAGAAGCCTCTTTTGTCTTGATTCAACGAACTACATGATATACTGTTGCTGATTTCATGAGCTGTCACGGAGCTGCTCTCATGAGCTGTCGCTGAACTGCTCAACTTTGCGTCATGAATGTCGTATGGGTTATCGCCGCCGGAGGTCGTCTTC
>NZ_JBQKLS010000016.1:0-52890 GCF_052116105.1 Oribacterium sp. Sow4_G1_1 | reverse complement strand
ATACGGCGCTTGCGATCACGGTAGACCAGCTTGCCACGACAGGACGGGCACGGAGGGATGGCATCATTGCTCTCAACATAAAAAACCGTTTACCTCATTGTGTCTGAGCTCGAAGTTTGATACACTGAACATGGTTTTGATACCAGAGGTTCGGGGGACACGACGTACAAAGAGGGTACCCCGGACCTTCTTTCTTTTTAATCTCATGACAGTATATAAATCAATCTCGTGACACGCAAGCAGATCAGCCCGAAGTCAATCTAGGCAGTCAACAACATCCAGATTTCCGGAAGTGCGATTTCATCGCACAAGAATATTCACGGAACAACCTCCTGCTTGCACTCGAGCCTTTCAGATCTGGCCGGAAGCTCACAGGCCTGCTGTCTCAATCGAGCGAGTGCCCGGTAAAATGTACTGGTCGGGATGCTGTTATCTCTACAGTATTCAAAGTCGCTTAAGCCGGATGCTCTGGCAGCGAGTATGATCTGATGCCACTCTTCATCAGAGCGGCGAGGTGCACGTTTATTCATCATGGGACTTCCTCTCTTCTTAAGTAGAGTAAAATAGTCCCATAGTGGAAGCGGCAGTGTAGTGAAATGATCCACCACTGTGAATGCCAGTGGGAAGACTGAGACTAAAATACTCTCGTTTTCCATGATTATGGCATTTTCAAAAGTATCAAACTAGCCGCACTGACACTGAGCGCTTACGATCAATCTCGTGACACGCAAGCAGATCAGCCCGAAGTCAATCTAGGCAGTCAACAACAATAGACACGAAGGCAACTATCGAAGACAAGGATGGAAACCCAAAGATCTCACGGTAGTAAGTTAGCGCGCTCAGCTAACACTGAGCGCTTACCTTCTACGTATGGATACTGACTGTAGGTCATGACACCCACGAAAATCTGGGCATCCATGATTTCGCCGGTATCTGGGTCGATGATGTGCGCCGGATCGCCTGCCCAGTCGACCTCGACCTGCTCCGCAGGCTTGCGGTTTATATGCATAGTGGCGCGACGTTTCTGCTCATCCTGCTGGATGTAGTAGCAGAACTGGGAGTACATAAGTGGCTCTTCTTTGGAGAGACGGCATTCTTCAAGATACTCTGTCCAAAGGAGTTTCTTATTCACTCCGTTCCGAAGAAGCTCTTTGCGGATGTGCTCGTAATCGGGCATCCGCTTTGAGGTGGCTGGCTTTGCTTTCACTTCAGGAAAAAGCAACTTGCCTAAGACTGGATCGCTGAGTTTAGGATCCAGAGGCCAGACAAGATTTTGCTCTCTGGCCGCCTTCAGCACCTTGTTGACAGTTGTCTTGGATGCATTGCAGCTAAGGGCAATGTTAGTTTGGCTGAGATTCAATCCGGCAAGCCGGATGATCTCACGATACTTGGTCATAATGGTGACCTCCTTCGTAATGAATTTACGCTGCAAAGCGTATGAATTCATTATAAAGGAAACGGTACCATCTGACCGGAACCTCGGTATCCGATTCTCGGAATCGTGGTATCATCTAAAACGGAACAGCGGTACTGTGGCACCGGAACGGCGGTTCAGAATCGCCCGGAATACTCACTGAAAGTTCGAAACGGGTAGCTGGCAGAGGCATAAGTAAGGGTTTCTCATCTTCGAGGAACAGCTGCTGTCGGCTACCGTTTTTCTTTTGGAAAGGTGCATCATTTTATTTTTTTAGTTTCTTACGAATTGCAGCATTCAGCTCCGCTAGCGAGAAAAA
The DNA here is from genome assembly GCF_052116105.1 of Oribacterium sp. Sow4_G1_1. Classification (NCBI taxonomy): domain Bacteria; kingdom Bacillati; phylum Bacillota; class Clostridia; order Lachnospirales; family Lachnospiraceae; genus Oribacterium; species Oribacterium sp. Sow4_G1_1. Next base: position 51,157 of record NZ_JBQKLS010000016.1, on the reverse strand, counting down.
CTGCTCGTTACGCAGTGCTGCTGTGATCCAGGTGGAGACATGCCCAACGTTTCCTTCAGCATTCGGCTTATCCTTCGGCGTGCGAACACGTGCAGGAATGATGGCAGTGTTGTAATGCTGTGCCAGTTCCTCATAGGATTTGATCAGGACCGGCTCGTACTTATCGCTTTGCTTCCGATTGGTTGCGGTCGGAGCGTTGTCTGGAACCAGTATAGGAGTGACGCCACCGAAAAAGTCGTACATGTGAACGTGAGCTGTGATCCAGGCCTTTTGCTGTTCGTTGATAAACGCCTCTACAAATGCGTATTGGCTATAGGTCATGACACCCACAAATATCCAGGCACTGGTGATTTCTCCAGTATACGGATCGATAATTTCGGCCGGATCTCCAGCCCAATCAACCTCTATCTGCTGTCCAGGTTTCCTTGGGATGTGCATCGTTGCACGGCGTTTTTGCTCGTTCTGCTGAATGTAATAGCAGAACTGAGAATACATCAAAGCGTCGTCTCCATTTCGTTGACACTCCTCGAGGTATTCTGTCCAGAGGAGCTTTTTGTTGACACCATTCCGTAACAGTTCCTTTCGGACGTAGTCATAGTCCGGCATGCGTTTTGTGCTTTTCGACGCAGTGCTTTTCGGAAACATCTGCTGTTCCAGTACTTCGTCTGTGAAGGTTTCATCCAGCGGCCAGACAATGGACAACTCCTTTGCGCGCCGTTGCACCTTCATGATAGTGTGCTGCGAAACATGGAGACTTTTCTCAATGTTTCGTAAGGATAACCCCAAGGCTGACAACCTTAGGATTTCACGATACTTGGTCATAAATGACCTCCTTATAATAAATTTACATCGAATCCGATGTATGAATTCATTATAAGAAAGGTCGTTCGGTGCGGCTATACTCCCGGAATGGCGCTGTCATCTTACCCGGAATGGTGCTGCTCTAGCTCCGGTTTGCTGCTGCAAAATGGCCCATAATATTCAGTTGCGGAATCCGGAAACCATTATGTCCACCATATCCACTACTGTGTAGCGTAAAATAAAAGTACCCTCTTGGGGGTTTCTTATTGACAAAACACATGTCTGTCTGTCTGTCAAGATTGTCTCCTGCGCCTTATCCAATGTCACCCCCTTCTTTCCTACGGTGCCTAGCCACCGATATCCTCCACCATCAGCATGTTTATTACCTTATTTCTGTGATTCCTCTGCCTCCAGACATATATAACGTATCTCCTACAATTGTATCACCTAATGGACTGACCATCATTTTTGCAAATTCAGCAACTTCTTCAGGCATAGTAAACCTTTGAATAGGATTGAGTGGAGTATAAATATCTGATCCGTCGTAATTCTTCTGCATGCTTGTTGCTGTAGGGCCCGGTCCAATCCCATTTACAACGATACCGTGCTCCAATAGCCGCTGCGCCATACCTTTAGTAATCCCCTCTATTCCTAATTTGGAAAGACGATATGGAGACCATGATGGTTCTAGAGCTGACTGTGAAGAAATAATTAAAATATGACCATGAATAGAATTGTCAACCATGTACTGAGCAACATTCTGGCATATAAAATATGTTCCTTTAAGGTTTACCCCCATGATGGAATCATATTCGTCCTCAGTGACATTCAAAAAATCTAATCCGTCTCGGTCGGCATGAATCCCCGTGGCGCTAATAAAAATATCTATTTTCCCAAAAATGATAGCTGCATCCTGAACCTTATCATGAAATGTCTTTGTGTCCTTATAATTGAGCACTAATGTTCCGACATTTTTTGATCTCAACTCTGATTGAATTTTGTTCAGTTTATTTTCATTTGTGCCGGAAATAATGATCTTGCAGCCATCATTCAACAAACTTTTTGCAATTGCGAGTCCTATGCCACCAGACCCTCCGCCAATCCAGGCAACTTTACCATCAAATGCATGACCAGAGATCGGTTTTTCAATAATAGGAATCATGCGCGGTTTTTTTATCTCAGTAATAGCCTTTTTTATTCTTGTTTTTATACCAATTCCCATAATTTATCACTCCATTGTATCCTTGACGAGGGCTTCTCTTTGCTTTTGAAGTTCTCTTTTTGCGTATGCAACAGGCATCAGCCCTTGAATTAATATTCTCATTTTCCCTTTAAAGCTAAAATAGCTGGAATCAATTAATACTCTCGGCAATCTCTTTCGTATGTTTTTTAAACAATCATCATAGAGTTCTTTATTTTCTTGCTGTGAATTTGTTGCTATTATAAGGAATAATATATAATTGTAGTTTTTCCAAATATGCCATTGAACAGCATGCATGAACTTAGGGGTGCGAATGACTGATACCTTCCCAATATTCTTTATATTAGCAAGCGCATTTGTACCCATAATTACACGGTAATGTGTAAGTCCACTTCCAGCATTGTTTAACCGATAATTATAGATTTTCTTATGGCCTACTCCAACATGATTTGAATATTGTGCTGCCATACAAGAAAAGTACAAGCCCTCGCCAGACCATGGTACTGAAAATGTAAGATTATGTTCTTTCAGCATACTGACCTTATACATCTTGTTCCAAGGTCCAATAGCAAATCGAGGATAAATAATTGCCGTAGCTGTATCCTCATTTGTCCAGGTTTCAAAACTATCATTCTTTACCTGTTCTCTATCTCTGGTAGTGAAAATATGATCTGTGATAGCCATATCTGAATCTGTCTTTTTGATTAGATTCATCAAGTATTCTACATAGTCTGGCTCAAGCCAATCATCTCCGTCTATTATAGAGGCATACTCTCCGGTCATACGGGCAAGTCCATAGTTTCTTGCTTCGCAAGTACCACCATTCTTCTTGTGAATAACTACAATGCGGTCATCTTTTGCAGCATACTCATCACAAATTGCTGGGCATCCATCTGGTGAACCATCATCCACTAGAATGATCTCAAGATTTTTATAAGTTTGATTGATGATAGATTCTATATTTTTTCTAAGAAATTTTTCTGAATTGTAGATAGCTACAATAATCGAAACTTTATCCATAAATACTACTTCCTTACTGAAACATCTTTAATTGCATCTTTCAGATATTTTTTAGACTTCTGAATGAAAGGGCCCATTCTGAGGTTTACTTTCTGGTAATCAATATCCTCAGTTTCTTGAATTCTCTTATGGTTAAATTCCTGTATTCTGTCATTCAAGCCGCTGATTTCCAGTAAATTATATATTCTCGAATTCTGCGAATGTGCATCTGTTTTTGCTGTTCGTTCAAACACATAAAACTGTTTCTGCAAAATAATAGAAAAAGCACTCGCATGAAATGAGTCAGTTAATACATATCTAGCATTTGCTATCAGGTTCAAAAATTCATAAGGCCCCGCATCATAACAGTGCTCTCCCTTTTCAAGATAAGAAACGCTCTTCATCGGAATAATGACAAGCTTCATATTATACTTAGATGCGAATTCATGAATTGCCTTCCAGTGATTCTCATTATCGCCCAGCATATAGCAAAAGATATAATCCGGCTTCAAATCCTGTACGTTTTCTATGACCTCCAACCACTTATTTCGATCTAGTAAAAACACAGGATCCAAGACTGTCTGACAGGAAAGACTTGTAATGCGTTCAATTTCTTTTCTTGCACTCTCTTCTCTCACAGACAGCTTATTGAAGTGCTTTAACGTACTGTAATAAGTTCCTTGTAAATACGGTGGAATTTCTTTTACACCAATACTGGGAGCATAAGAAATCTTTGGTACTGTAATGTCCGGGAAATTAGCAAAATAGAAATCATTATACCAGTACGGGCTCCAAATCTGATCACTTCCGCAGATTAGTAAGTCAAACATATTGCATGTTTTTGAAAATGTATCTTCAATCGGCATCACATTATATTTGGCATAAATAGCATCATGGAATTTTTTTGACTTAGCGGCAAAATATTTTCCAAACCTCTTACTAACAATTTTATTGGAGATATGACTCTTAACCCGCTCAGAAAAGTTCACTCTTATTTGACGGCTATCTATCTGATAAAATGGAATCTCTATCAATGCAGGCTCAGTTTTTATAGATTTCAAATATTCCTGCAATGCTGCTGCCTGCAAAATAGTGCCATAATTCTCATAGTGAAACCATGTGATAACTCCAATTTTCATAGTCATCCTCTTTTCAACACTTTCCTAGCCAGCAACTGAATATCAGAAAAATACGAAACTAATATTGCTAAAAATCCAGCAATTAAAAAGCCATATAAAAGCACATCAGTTGTAGCAATCAGAAGTACTACAGACTGTGCAGCCAAGATAAGATATGAAAAGATATCTCTGACCAAATTAATCTTGAGTTTAATATATTTCTTTGAATGATACAAACGGAAAGCCCATACTTCAACATAGCAAATCGCAGTGGCTATGGCAGCTCCCAACGGCCCCATGATTGGAGTAAAGATCAAATTCAGGATAATGTTAGTGACAGCACCCACAATAGTAGAATGAGCAAAAATTTTGGAATCCTTAACAGCTGTAAAGAATCCCCCGATGTATCCAGAAAGTGCTCCAAACACAATAGCGATTGTAAGCCATGGTACATATCTCCAAGCAGCAAAGAAGTCCTTAGCGTAAAGAAAATGTGCTAAAATTTTGTCTCCTACAATAATTGCTGAACACATAACTGTCATCAAGCAATTGTATGCCCTATACGTATTAGCAAAGAATCCTCCTTTGTCCTCTGGATCAAAGTCTTTGACGGCAGAAAGAGTCCATGCCTGGCTAAAAATCGTCTGGAATATATTCAAAATTGATGGTATTTTTGAAGCAACAGAATATATGCCATTGGCAGCCACCCCACAGAAAAATACAACTACATATCTATCGGACGCATTATTCACCCACCAAGCAATGCTGTTGGCAATTAGAGGTCGGGAATAAGTCAGCATTTCTGTCGATTCTTTTTTATATGAACGAAGCAGATGTGTATCCCTGAACATATGTGCTCTAATCGCAAGAAACAGGCTTTGAATCATAGGACCGATTATATTTGCAAGGAAGTATCCGACCAATCCCCATTTAAAGCCAACCAAAAACAGGATATTGCAGCCAATAGTAACAGCAGATGCTATAACACTAGCTACAGAAAGATCCGCAATCCGGTCAATTCCGCGGATGTAATATGGAATCATTCCACCCAGTGCCTGTGAAATGAACATCAGTAAAAAAAAGATCCAATATGTCTTAGCTAAACTGCTGAAGCCAAAAATGCCATTAATGCCTAAACCAGCAGCCGTTATTGCAGTTCCAATAAGAATATAACGGAATCCTACCGTCACAATTGCTCTACGGTCGTATTTTTTATCCATTGCGAAGCGCATAACGCCATCCTGCACATTGAGCGTCAGAATTGGGATCAGCACCCCGACCGTTGTATTAAAGAGATCATAGGTACCATAATCAGCTGTTGTAAGAATACTGGTATATAAAGGTACCAGAAAGAAGCTCAGTAACTTCGTTGCAAAGTTACTCAATGTCAACAGGCCTATGTTTTTAGCTAAATATTTGTATTTTCCTTGTCTTTCCATCTGTCTTTATTAATCATCTCGTCCTTGCCAGGACTTCAAATTTCTGAAATTGCTTCTTCCAAAGCGCCACCTCTATATCTGTGTTCACTTCACTATGCTGATTCTTGAAATACTTTTCCCTTAGGCCGCATTCTAGCACAAAGATTGCCTCTCTTATCTCTTTCGGCTGTTTTCTGGTCCTAGACCAGTTCATTTTGCACTGACGAAGGAAATATTCGTATGCTCTCTGATCGTACTTCACCCCAAACTGTGGGAACTCTCTAAGGCATAATTCCGTGATGTAATAGCTCTCCACGCTCCGTTTTGATCCTCCACTTTTTACTGTGATGCCATCCGGGTTCAGTCGGTAGCCATAAACCACATCTGGAATGATCTTCGAACTGTATCCGGCTCCGTACAGCATAAAAGAAATTGGAGTATCCTCGAACCAATATCCTTCCGGGAACTGAAAATGCTCCATGACTTCAGCCTTAAAAAGCTTTCCCCAAGGATAACCCGAGAGTTGATGAACTTCCTGTGGCGTACCCCCCCCCTCAGATTGTTCGAATGTATACCATCCACCTTGGATAATATCTTTACCGTCTGCTTTATCTAGTAGTGCCTCGATTGCACCTCCTGCTATAACATCATCGGAATCTAGAAAAGTGATATATCTACCCTTCAATACCTTAAGCGCAGCGTTTCTTGCGCCAGATAATCCTCGGTTTTCTTGATTAATCACTTCCATACGCTCAGGATACTTAATCTGATATGATCTAAGAATCTCTGGTGTCTTATCTGTAGATCCATCATTCACCACGGTTACCAGATAAGAATAATGGGTCTTCTGATTGAGTATTGACTCCAGACACTCAGCCACATACTTATCCACATTGTAGGCCGGAACAATGATCTGCAGATCGTATTGTTGATTCAATACGTTATTGGCCATACAGCTTGTGGATGGATCCGGTGCAAATGCAGTCAGAATCTGTGATGCCTGTACAGTTGTCAAGTGCGAACGAGATACATGAAATGGTGCTGTTGAGCGGTATACTGCTTTAATGGTTTGCTTTAAAGACATTTTTTATACCCTCTTTTACTAATAGTCCTCATTACACCAGATAAACCTTGTGTCTTGAACTTATTTACAACTCTAAACGGTAGAGACAGCATTCTTCGAATTTTATATTCTAACGAGTTCTTACCCTTACTACATCGCTCAATCTTGATAATAAGTTCTTCAAGACCACTGTGCCATGTCGCACTATAATGGTGGATCGACCGTGTATTTTCCGTAATTGTCATTTTTCCAGTTGTGTAATTCATCGGGCAAAAGTATTCCGGGGGATAGATGTAGACGCCATCAATGCATTCTATAGATCCGTTACCCTTGAAGCCATGTTTTCTGAGAACATTTGTCACTTTTGTAACCACTGTTTCTTGGTATAATGTACCAACTGATGTTAAAAAGTGCTGAGTACTGTAGTAGTCAAGTATCTCCTTGTAAAGGCCAAGCCCTGGCGCGGCTGCAAGGCCAAGCCCTGGATTGCATTCGCTTTTTCTACTATTTGGTAAGCCTGCTTCCTCTCCCATGAAGGGTCCCTTTTCCACAAGATCTTCCATTGGCTTGATTATTTCTACATCTGTGTCAAAATAAAGGCCACCATAGTTATAGAGAATCCAGAATCGAGCGTAATCACTGACAAAAGCCCATTTCTTAGCTTGATAAGCCTCTTTTATATAATCGCAGCAGGTAAGGCTAAAGTTGGATTCATTCCACTCTTTGATTTCATAGTTAGGAAGATATTTCTTCCAAGATGCAATGCATTTCTTTGCATCATCCGGTAATGGATTACCACCAAACCAGCAATAATGAATAATTTTAGGAATCATATACTTAGCTCCTTTTTATCGTAATTATTATTCTAGAAAATTTGGTTATAGCATTCACGACCTCATCCAGATTCTCACCATTCCTAACTGCAAATCATGCCGTGTCATATCCTCTTAAAGCTTTGACTACCTTTGAGCAAAGTTAAAATTATAAAAAAGAGTACAATTTATGTATGGAATTATAGGCTATACTGACCCGAAATCGGCTGCGTCGATCTTTCCGAATGGGTATGTGTCTGAATTCACAAATTTCCGTAGATTGCTGATAGAAAGATGGGTTGTTACTTCACGCTATCGATAAAAGCTTTCATGTCAGAAAATTGTTTCTTGTTCATCTTATGTACTGCCTTAGAATGAATATAACTTTCTTGACCACCTAAGTGCATCATACTTTTCCAGCAATCCGGAAGACTATCTTCTCCATCTGTAAATAGCCAAAAGAACTCATGAAGTGCTCTCTCATCTGGGTCTTTCCCATATCGATCTCGATAAAGCTGTACCAGTTCTGAAGCTTCTTTCACTTGCGCTCTTTTTCTTTTTTCATAATATTCTTCCAAACTCATGATAATTCTGCAAGGATTCCCTGCTGCCACACAGTTATCTGGAATATCTTTATTTACTAAAGAGTTAGCACCAATGATTACATTATTGCCAATATTAACACCTTTTAAGATAGTACTGTCCATCCCAATGAATACATTATTTCCAATGCGTACCCCCCCCCGATGATCCGAGTATTTCGCCATATACGCCCTTTAATACAGACCAATCGAACCCATGTGTCAAGATCGTCACGCCCTTGGTAATCTTCACGTTTTTGCCTATATCAATAAGCCACGGCCTAGTCTCATCTATAGTTGTTTTAAGGGGTGCATATATGGTTGTCTCCTCACCGATTTTCATTCCAATACGTCGCAAATAGGTAATATATGTATCAGAGTCGGCCATATTGCGATATATTATCTTCTTAAACATTTTCTTGACGGTGTTCTTTATACTCATAGTAACCTTTCTTGTTAAGCGGGCATTATTTATAAATCAATAATTAGCCTTTTATATAATTCACTCGCTTTAAATATAAATTCGGCAAATGTTTAATGTCTTTATTAAATATGTAAGGTACTGCAAGACCAAAATAAATTAAATAGGCAGAGCTCTGTGTAATCGACTGGTTATAAAAGAATGAAAATACATAGGCAATTGTTAAAATTAATTCATATACTCCCCAATGCTTTAGTTCTTTTACCTTAATATACTTTAAACTTGAGCTTAAACAATGAAGTGCAACTGCAAGATAAATTCCTAAACCCGTGATGCCTGTTTCCAAGTAAACATATGCAGTTGAAAACCAATAATACGGAAAATATGCATTTCTCAAATAAAATTCAGATTGAAACAATTTAACGCCGTCTGAATATGAAGCGTTTCCAAAGCCGTAGCCAAATAAATACTTGCCTACATTATCATTGAAATAGAGACGATTGATCTGTGCAAAAGGATTTATTCTACTGATTCCGTAAATCCCCCCATCACTATTACTGCCACCGCCGATATATTTAAGTAATCGTTCTATATTTTGGAAATACACAAACCTTTCCGGATACATTGAGGCAAATACTTTTTGGGCTACTAAAATCCCTACTATGCCGGCAGCTATTAGTATGCATTTTTTAAAACTTAACCGCATAGAAATCACTGTAATTATCAGTGATATAGCAATTAAAATGATTAGTCCAATGATATCTGCCTGTGCAGCGATAACGAGAAAGGTTATGATGCAAAAGAATAACCACAAAAATTGCTTATTGTAAATATAGAGTGTTATAAGGTAATTGATTAATACCACCCCAAATATATTGGTAAATCCATTTCCACCCTGACGTATTCCAAATATTCCACCAAGATAATCTGATTGCAATCCTAAAGCTGAATGTTCATATGCACTAAACCCAACGTTCAAAATCTGGCAAGCCAACATAATTACAAATATTTTTTTAACATCTGTAACATTCAGTTCAATAACACAGACAATGAAAAACAAAAAATAAGCGTAGGTCTTATAAAAGGTCCAGACGATAAGTATTGGATCGGCATTCAAGTTAATAATCCAACCGATAATATGACTGCCAACAATAAACGCAAACAATAATTTCCAAAAATTATTCTGACGAATATAGTCAATAACCTTAGATAGATCCAATAATATCAAAATCGTCAGCAATATTATATGGAGATTAGGGATCGCTAATGGTAAACCAAGGAAATCTCGCATCCACTGAATATTGAGAGTAAATAAAATTATGATATATATTAATGTCTTTGCATTTATACGAATTTTTCCCATTATTCTATCTTCTAACTATTTGTACAAGAATCAAAAGTAAGATTGCAAGTCGATATTTTGTTAAATAACAAAACATTCTTTTTGATGGCTCCATTCGATCTATTGGAAACAACTCAATTATAGCTCGTGTTTTAGGATGTACTAATATTTGGCGGATATGCTTATACTGGATAATTGGATTATAGTTTGAAATACTATATTTCTCCTGACTTAGAGTCATCCAAAGATAAATTAGCCAAGTTTTCTCCCACCTTATCTTTGCATTATCACCTATAGCCAATTTAGCAATGTATTTTTTAATAGTATCATCCAGTGCACAAATAGCCTCAAAGCGATCTTTTCTATATTTAAGTGTTAGTGATGCCGTATTTTCCTGATAATTATATCCGATATACGGGATTAATTTAATCTTCTTAATCCTTGCGGAAATCTCCAAATTAAAGATAAGGTCTTCAGAAATATATTCCCGTTCAGAATAGAACCGTGTATCAGCTATAATATCTCGACTGATTAATGAACATGTAACTCCCATTTCTACACTATCATGCTTATCCGGTAGTGAGCCGAGCATTCTAGGAATGTAGGATTTCATTATATCTTTGTCAGTAAACGTTTCTTCTCTATCGTACATTCTAGTTGAGAATACCTGCCCTGACTGAGATATTCTTCGATAACCGCTTTTGACAATATCTATTCCATCATTCGCTGCGGCCTTTAATATTTGAAAGAAGTCCTGATCTAAATAGTCGTCTGAGTCCAAGAAGGAAATATATTGGCAGGTAGCAATATCCAATCCAGAATTCCTTGCAAATCCAAGACCGCCGTTTTTCTTATGTATTACTTTTATGAATGGATATTTATGCGCATAGTTATTACAAATATCTGATGATCCGTCTGTAGATCCATCATCAACAAGAATAATTTCATCTGGCACTTCTGTTTGATTCAGTACACTGCAAATGCACTTATCCAAATATTTTTTTGCATTATATACAGGTATTATCAAGCTTACCGTGTTATTCACAGACACATACTTCCTTTCATATCTATTCATATAGAATTTTCAGAAGTCACTGATACAGTTTCATAAATGCTGCAACAGTGCTTCCAATATCAAAACCTGCTTTTTTCATTTGATCTAATGTAGACTCCCTACGAACATTTTTATACTCCAATATTTTATCTGCCCAGATTTTATAACAATCAGATGAATCAATCGGTAGAAAAGACGTATTTGAAGTGATAGCAACTTCCGATGTAATCTTATCCGAAAATACTATAGGAAGAGCAGAGGCTTGTGCTTCTACTCCTACAATTGGTAATCCTTCAAAATGAGATGGCAATACAAAAACATCAATAGCTTGTAATAATCTCTCTACGTGATTACTCGATCCGTAGAATAATACTCTATTTTTAAGCTTTAACTGCTCAGTTAATTGTTCTATTTCATTTCTAAGGCTACCCTCTCCAACAAGCAGCAGTTTGGCACTAGGCACCTGTTTTACTAGCTGTGCAAACATATTTATCATAAAACTATGATTTTTTTGGTATGCAAAGCGTCCCACATTTCCTATTACAAAGTTGTCCTGTAAATTTAATTCCGAACGAATCTTCTCCCTTACTGAAGGATTAAAATCATATTTATCTAGATTAATACCATTGAAAATCTCAATAATATTTTGTTTTTTTATATTTGGGTACATCCATTCAGCCGCAAGATCTGAACAAGATACAAAAACTGTCCCCACATGCTTAAGTAGAGGTCTGCAAATATAATGCATAACCTTCTTCAATCCTCTATTATTCCCATCCACTCCTGACGCATGTGAGTGAAGGATTATTCGTTTCACACCCGCTGATTTGGCTGCCAGTCCAGATACAAGAAGCTTATTAGCTGTATCCGCATGAATGTGTACACAGTTAAATTCATGCTCCTTGATAAGCCTTCGCAAATTAATAAACGTGTGAATTTGTTTCAGTGCTTTATTTGATGTCTCCCCAACATAATAAATATTGGTCGCAAATGATTTAAGCTCTGAAATATTTTCTTCATGCTCAAATTTCTCTATTGCAGCAATATCAATTTCAAGAGATTCCGGTTTGTTCTCAATAACATTTTTTACCAGTGAAAACACACCACCATAACCAACATCATCAACGTTGATTTCCAGTACTTTGCTAATCATACTTATATGAATCTCCTGAATCTATTTTTTCTATGCACTAAAACAGCTTTTATCCCAGCTTTATTTGCTCCAAGAAAATCAGCTTTAATGCTGTCACCTATGTGCACTATATTCTTCTTAGATATCCCTAGCTCTGAAATTGCGATTTCAAACAACTTTCCAGTCATCTTATTTGCATTATAACTATTTGATACATAAAGTTTTTTGTATCCACTAATACCGCACCGCTTAAGCATAGCCTCAATTACTTCTTTAGGAAGATACATGTCAGAAATAATAATGACCTCATTTCCATTACATATTGCCCTTTCAAAGAATTCCTTGATTTTAGGATTGGCAGAGCAAGAAGACAGCTCTAGCTCTATTTCCTTTGACTTGAGTTTCTCTTTGAGAACAATATCATCTATATCCAGGTAGTTATAAATATCATTTATGTTTATTTCTTTTGTACCTAACTTACGCCTAGCAATTTTTTCTGCGGAAATACGTTTGTCATGAAATCCAACTACCCTTTTATCTGGAACCTGCTTTTCCACAAGATAAAATAAATCTTTAGGTCTCTCCACATTCCTCAATATAAGGGTATCAAATATATCAAAGCTGATTATCCCGTATTTTTTTATTAGCCAATCTGTTAACAGCATCACTTCCTTAATACCTTATACACCCAATAATATGGCAGCTTTATCTTAAGCGCAGATTTCATAAATCCTGTTTTCCATGGAGAATTGCTTAAATCATGGAGTAACTCTTTAACCTTATATTTAAACAGCGGTTTCTGTGCTGTGAAAAATTCTCGTTTACCATCATTTATATAGAAAAAGTCAAACAAATCTACGTCTTTAAGACTTGGGCTCATTCCAAATTGTAATAACGGCCGAATCCATTCCTCTTTGCTATACTTCATGTTACTTCCATCAATTCTCTGTATAAAATCCAATGCACCGCTTTGCCAGGCAGAAATGGCGTCTTGAGCTCTTTGATTAGATTTATATTCGTAGTCAGCTAATTGCGGAACAACGCATCCCTCCTCTGATTTAGAGTAACCAATTGTAGAACCTTCTTTGCTTTGAAATAATTTTTCCAAAACTCCAAGAAAACATAATACGCTTTTCCTGTAAGTTTGATCAGTATTGTCATAAGTAAAGCCATGCAGATTTCCAATCACAGGTACCGTAGGATGGATTCCAACATAGAAACCGTTCAGTGTGTATGGTTCTGATTCTTCTTGAAAGAACTCCTCCAAATAATACTGCATGCTTCCATGCCAACCGATATCAACAATAGCAGCATTCTCATCCAAACCAATTTGCGTTAAATACCGTTTAACTAATTCACGTTGCTGTAATGATCTGGATATAATAATGTCCTTATGGTCTTTATAAATTATCTTCAGTATCTCATTCTGTCCAATTTCATCTGTCACAATATCTAAATTTAGAGAGATGTTGTATTTTTCAGATATTTTATTTCTTTCATCGGCGTCGAATCCAAAATAATCTAAGATTGTGCCAACTGATGTATAACGCTGTTGAGATAAATATTTTAATGAATCCATATATCCGGCACATTTGCATAACAATCCATATCGCAAACTTTTTCTTGAAAAGTATGCATAGACAGAGGGAATACCGCCAGTATTCATGATATCAAACGCCCGTTTCATCATATATCCATCGCGAGAAAAGAATATGACTTTCGAATACTTGCCATTCTGTATTTCATTAATAAGCCAATTAGTATAAGCATATAAAAATGGACCGAATTTTTTATATCCGAAGTCGTAATATTTAGATCTTATTTCTTGATTCTCTTCTTTGATCAAATTATCAATAACTATGGTAAGGCTTTTCTTCATCCTCAAAAACTCCTACCGTATTTCTGTCCCAGAAACTTCGCTTTAAGAAATGATGTCCCCTTAACCCACCAGTTTGTTTTTTCCAAACTGAGAAGTGGAATTTCTTTGACGTCTTCTTTCTTTATGACACCAACTCTAAGTTGGTGCTCTAGCCATACATTGAAAATCAGTTCACTTATTCGACCGTAAAACCTTCCTTGGTAGAAGCTTAGGTTTACGCTGTCTGGTATTTCTCCAGCGTTAACTCTTTTTTCTAGTTCAAAGAGAATGTCGAACAGCCATGTACAATATTGATTCACAAGTGATCTTTCCATGACCATCATATTGAACATGTGGCCCCAGATTCTCTTGACAACTTTCTTATAATCCTCAACATAATCAGGAAACTTTTGTTCCAAGATTTTCTTCGTCTCATCGAGTTGTGAAGCATAATGAGTATGGGCATAGTGAGAATAAAGCGTCTCAATCCAGTAAAATCTTTTATTTGGAACAAGTACACGATACTTATCCGTTAATTTATCGATTTCCTCATCATTCAAGATATTCTGAAATGGATCTTTGCTTTTTCTCTTATAGGAGAAGTGACGTCTATAATGAACCAATCCGATATAATCGGCATCCAGATTTTTCCATGCCCAGTAGAGACCTGTAAGTTCACAGAAAGAAGAATTTTTGGAAGAAATATTGTCTCCGGTATTGTCCTTCACATATCCCAAGTCTAGTGGCATTCCATCTTTATCCTTTTTTCCTTCAGCCCCCACATGAAGAGGCAGATAGCACTTGTCTGAAGGCATCCGATATTTTTTGTGTGTTGCTATGATAATTGTTACTTTCTTCACTCTTAACTCACCCCTTGACATAGTTTTTCTTCCATCAGCTCTGCATTCCAGAGCAGTAAATCTTCTATAATGAAATGCACTATTGTACGCTTACCAAGAATCCCAGTTCCTACTCTTCCATTCACCCGCGGGTCTAATCATTCACTCGCCGTTCAATCACTGACCAATCCATGAATGAATGCCGGTGTATGGAATACAAACAATCATAAGCAAGCGATTGTTAAGCTCAGTGAAGAATAGGCACCTGGCAACTGAACACAATTGCCATATTCACGACTACCGTCAGGTAAATCTCTTACGCCAAATATTCTTAATCGAATTCCATTTGTTGTCGACGCGTTTCCATCCGATAAAATATAATCTCCAGATTTGAGATTTCCTGTCTCCAGCGGATAAAGATAGGTTGGGTCCTCTCCTGTGTATGTACCCGAAAATGTAAAGGACCCATCTTCATGTACCTGAATTTCAAACCCACTCTCATTGAAATCGGTTGTCTGCATAACATTTGTCAGGAGATTTGCATTTGGTTCCTTCAGCGCATCTTTACTCACGTAATATATCGATGACTTCGATAAATAATCGTAGTATCCGGGATGTCGTTTTTCCAGCAGGAGAACATCATCAATACATTCACTGATATTCCTGTTTGAAAGAACGAGTATTACGATGCCAAGTAAAACTATACCTAGAATAGTGCGTATTTTCTTCATAATCCCATTTCTCGTTGAAATAACGACTTATTCCGACCCTTTTCTCTCAAATACAATCCCTACAGTTTTTACGAGAATCTTAAAATCAAGTCCCAGACTCCAGTTATCGATATATTCACAGTCCAGTTTCACGACTTCTTCGAAGTCCTTAATATCGGATCGTCCGCTTACCTGCCACATACCCGTAATACCCGGTTTCATCGCGAGGCGGCGCTTATGGTAGTTCGAGTACTCGTTAAACTCGTTGACGGTTGGTGGACGTGTCCCGACCAGTGACATGTCGCCGAGCAGAACATTAAAGAACTGCGGAAATTCATCGAGACTCGTCTTTCGGATGAACTTTCCAACCTTCGTGATGCGAGGGTCATCCTTCATCTTAAACATGAGGCCACTCATTTCGTTCTGCTTCATGAGCTCCGCCTTACGGGCTTCCGCATCCTGATACATCGAACGGAATTTATACATCTTGAACTTCCGGCCGTTTTTACCGACACGTTCCTGCGCGAAGATTATCGGTCCCGGTGAATCCAGCTTGATGATAATGCCCAGTACCACGAAAAGGATTATCGCCACCGCAGATCCGATGATACCGCCCAGGATATCCATCACTCGCTTCGCAGCTGCATAACGGAGCTTTGCCGTCGGCTGTTCGAAGATAATCATCGGAATCTTATCTAGGTATGCGAGACGGGCCGTTGTCTTTGGCACATACTTTTTCGTCTTACGTGTAAGCCGCTTCTCCAAGCGCTCGATGCTCGGCATGTTGAGATGCACCGCGATGCCCATCTGGATAAAGTTTTCCACGGCTTCAACGATCAGCGGTGCTTCGTTATTCGGTACGACGATGAAGATTTCATCGATGGCGTTCGCACGAACCCACTCGACGAGAGTCTGTGCATCGGCCACAACTGGCACATGATCGATTTCTTCCAGAACCGCGCTTTCAGCCTTTGTGCTCTTCTCTGCTTCTAAATTATCTTCATTCTCTATTTCTGCCGCTGAATGTTCACGGTTTTTCTTTTCATCAATCAGCATGATACCGGCGATGCGTCGAGACCAGTCATTCTTCAGCTGATCCGAAAGCGAAGCAGCTCTCGCTCGTGTCGTGACGATACCGACGATCGTCGCTGCATTCGTCTTATAAAAGTTTGCGATGATCAGATGCTGACCTATATAGAGAAGAATCGTCAGCAGCCCCAGATGCAGGCTGAGCGTACCTACGAAGAAGTATCGCGATTCCGTAATATCATTCTTCAGTATCAGAAGGATGGCTGCCCATACTCCCGCAAAGAACAGAGTTCCCTTGACTGCCTTCCAGAAATAGCTCCAGAACGGTGCTCGATCAAAGGCATACTTGCCATCATACAGTGCCAGTGACATCGCGAGTAACTCTGCGATGACAGCCGGCAGAATCGCGCCCTGCCAGATATTTCCCGCCATAAATTCCTGTGTAAGCTTGGAATAGCTGCATAGAATTTCTATCGCGACGGATGTCGAAAGCATTACAGTCAAGAGATATATGACTGCAGTGATCAATAGTTCCAGTTTTTTACGTTTCATATAAGATACAAAAGATGAGCAAACAACCTGTGTGTCGCCTGCTCATCGAGTCTCCTTCTCTGTTATAGAACGATCGCGCCGATGATTTTCTTTTCCAGCTTACGAAGGATCAGAAGCTCTTTCTGGATATCCTGCTGCCGTGAAGCACCACGCTGCTCGATCAGGACGACCTGCTCGGCCTGCTGCAGCTTCTCGATGGCCGATGCGCTTTCGTTTACATTTCCTGCCGCGATCACATCGATGCCGCTCGAGCACAGCTTCTTAGAGAGTACGGTAGCTGCTGCGTCGAAATCTTCTGACTTCGCATTTCCCATGAGCAGAAGCTTCGGATTCTTCTCTGCGTCGACCTGAGCCATGATATTTGCTGCACTCAGCGCATATACACTTTCCGCTGATCGTTTATCTTCTGTGATACCGCTCATCCGGTCAATCCAGCGATCAATCCTGTTTGTGTGGGCATGCAGCGGCGCATAGTAATCGCCTAAAAGCAAAATTCCGTAACGATCATTTAATTCGTCGCTGTCCATCAGCTTGCCGCATAACAGATACTGTAAAGCATAGACAAATGCCAGAACGAATGCTCCGGTGATGAAACCGATGATGCCATACTTTATGCCCTCCTTCAGCACCGATGCACGAGAGGCTCCAACTGGCGGCTCTGGCTCCTCCAGTTCGCTCAGCTGATTGTTACAGTCTAAGAGCTGATTCTGCATATCCGTAATGGAGCTCGTATAGCTCTTCTGGATGTCTTCGATGCTCGTCTGGTAGCTCACATCACTCGTATTCGCTCCAGCTTCTGGTATCATGCCGATCGGAATACTCGTATCCGCATCATTTCCTACAAACGACGAGAGGAGTTCTAGGCGATGTGCAGCCACGCTCGCATTCATCTGTACACTCGCGTTCTGAAGTCCCTGCACGATGGCGTCACTGATGGATTGCACCTGCTGTTTATCATCTCCAACCACCGTGATGTGAAGCAGCTTAGACTGATAATCCACCTGCGTATAAATCAGCTCTGCGAGGTACTTCTGATCCAGCTTCGATGACAGTCCGTTCTGTACATCCCGAAGGATCGTTCCATTCTGAATCAGAGCGACATATGAACCGAGCACGCTGTTCATCTTACGATCGATCGCAAGGCTCAGATCTCGATTTGCCTCTGCAGAAGGCACTTCACCTGCGTCCGTCACGACAAACGTCACGGTACCCTTATAGGCCTGCTTCGGATCAAGCTTCATCAGCACCGAGTGATCATAATAATCTTCTTTATCCTGAATAGCCTCTGTGAGCTCCTTAACCTGGTTCTCGAGGTGTTCTTTACTGATCGTATATCCTTCAAGCTGACTCTCGTAGTTTTTCTGCTCGTCCTTTAAGTCGGCACTTCCTAATGTACGGATACCCTTCACCAGCTTAAATCCACCGAGCAGTACGCAAAACAGCATCGCGAAAAGTAGGATCGAGCGCCACCGGCGAAGGATATGATATAGTAAATCGAGCAGACTGATCTCGCTCTCGTCGTCATCCTGGAAATTCACACTCTGATACTGGTCCATTTAGCTCTCCTTCTTATTCATTATCTTTTTATTCTAGCATAGAATGCTCGTAAAAAAGCATGAACTGGTAAAAAAACATCACTTCGTTTCTATAGCCGCAGTGCTCTGTCCATCCGGGATCCCTTCTGTACTCTCCGGGATAAAAATGATTTTAATCGTATAGAAGAGTATCCGAAGGTCGAAAAGGACGGAGCGCTGAGCGATATAGATCAGGTCCAGCTTCAGCTTATCCAGCGGTGTCGTGTTGTATTTTCCATAGACCTGGGCATACCCCGTAAGGCCAGCCTTCACCTGCAAGCGGAGAGGAAACTCTGGTATATCCTGTTCATACTGCGCTGCGATTTCCGGACGCTCCGGGCGTGGTCCTACCACCGCCATATCGTTTTTCAGGATATTAAAGAGCTGTGGCAGCTCATCGATGCGAAGCTTCCGAATGATCTTTCCAACCGGTGTGATTCGATCATCATGCACTGTGGAGAGCTGCGCGCCATTTTTCTCGGCATCCATCTTCATGCTTCGGAATTTGATAATCTCAAAGCGGCGGCCATCCTTCGTCAGTCTGGTCTGCTTATAGAAAACCGGCCCACGATCGTAGAGCTTGATGCTGAGCGCAGTGATGATCATGATCGGTGACAGCAGGAGAATCGCTGTCATGGAGATCACAATATCTGAAAAGCGCTTCAAAAACGGATAGTACCAGGCCACCGGTGTCTTTTTATTTCTCAAAAAAGGTGTATCAAAGGAGTGCGACACCTCATCCCCGAGGATCAGCAGGTCGCCGATGTCCATCGAGATATGAATATCCTTCTGATGTGCATTGCAGAACAGGATCACCCGGTCCTTCACTTCATCTCGCACATCACAGAGATAAATATCCTTACACTTCGCAAGTGTCTCGAAGATCGCGGATGTATCCTCTGATTCATTCATACATGCCAGCACCTGGTAGCGCTGTTTTTTTTCCTGTATCTTCACGAGGAGGCGCTTATAATCCTCCGAGCCATAAAGAATCATGATTTTTCGAGGTTCATCGAAGTGCGCATACAGACGGTTAAACAGAAACGTGTTGATAAGTATGAGGAGCAACTGAAGAGCAAATGCGAGAAGGAATAAGCGAATACGAATCCGCTGAAAATTATGGAACCAGAAGAAGGCCGCGATGAACAGAACGCCATCACTGATGCCATATGCCAGCATCTGTGAGAAGGCCAGCTCTTGCAAACGATATAAACCAATTTTATGTGCGTCATACATCTTCGCAAAGAAAAAGTACACGATGCAGAACAGTATACCGACCATCAGCAGTGTTTCCGTCCCGAAGAATCCCTGACTCCATCCTGGTGCCACATTCCAGTACCAGATAGCATCCGCGGTGCAGAACGCAATCACGAGACTCAGCGCCGTATAGCTCAGCTTTAATATCTTTTTGATTTTCTCTTTTCTCGTCATCATCTAAAATCACTCAATCTGTATATACAACACATACACTCTATTTCTTTCGGCTTCGCTGTTTGTGCTCCACTATTCTACACGATTCCATGACGTCTATATAGTCTTTTCTCGTTCCGGGATCGTGCCTATGCAGCCGAGGCGTGCAAACGCCAGAATCGCAAACATATTATAGTAGAAATTGATCGTATAAGTCTCACTGATTCCGCCGATCGCAGCCACCAGAAGTGCAAAGAACAGAATATACCGTTTCTCAGAGAACGCATGCCACATCATCCAGGTCATATAAGCCACGAAGAAAATTATCGTCGCTGCACCCGTAATGAAGAAAAGTCGGATATAGGCATTGTCCAGATAAAAGTAAGGGTTCACAGTCAAACTTTCATAAATCACTTGTCCAAACAGCGTACACCCATACTGTTCCATCGCTTCGCTAGAGAATTGGAGTCGCGCTATAAATGTACCTAATTCATCAGGAATCTCCATATTCTTCATCAGCCTATATAGATATATACCGCAAAACGAAACCATACTTGCGACTACGTAGGCCGCAGACACGAGAGAACCTATGATTTTAAGCGCGTTTCCTTCTATATTTCCGTGTTTTTCGCGGACATAGCTGATCAGATCATATATACCACACAGAGCCAGGAAAAGAACGAAGCAGATCGTCACCGTTCTTGCGTGGGTATATCTAAAATCCAGATATACCATCAGAATGGAGAGTGCGTATCCAACTATAGACAGGCGCTTGCGATATACGCAGCGAAACATCATATAGAGATATAGGAGCTTATCCGAAAAGTGAGAATAGTATGTAAAGCCAAATGAGTGCCGGCCATCTGTTGAGACCTTATACTCGATGTAACCGTTCATCGATGCGAGATACGCGATGATGATCACAGCGACTCCGATGATCAGAGATTCCTTCAGTATGATATCGGCAGATTTACGATCGGTCGCGCCGATCAGAATCGTCAGAATCAGAATCAGTGAGGATCCACCACCGATGGCAAACTGAAGGATGCCGATCAGCAGTATGACCGCTTTTGCAGCATTGACCTTCCAGTTTTCCTGCAGTATGATGCCCAGCACCCACAGTACAAGCATACCTGCGGTAGCACCCATATAGAACAGATTCCGTACGTGTGGCACGCCTTCCCAGTCCATAAAGGTCGTGGTTCCCACGAGGGCACTCAGATAAAGGATACTATAGAGCACATAATAGCTCAGGGTAATCCACTTTTCGTTCTTTCGGACACATCCGATGATCGTCGTCATGTATTTTTATCCTCCATCTGAAATTCTTTATGCCCGGAAAACCTTTACATTCGATCGTCCAGCTGAATTTTTTACGTTTGATTATCGTCCAGCCGAAAGTCTTTACGTCTGATCTGGATATAGATCGTCTGGAACGCGAGCACACCAAGTTCTGCGATGACCGTACCCACGGCAGCGCCGACCGAACCATAGATCGGGATCAGCCACAGATTGATCACGAAATCAATCACTGCACCAAACACTTCTGAATATAGTACGATTTTTTCCTTATGAAAAGGCACCAGGATTTCCAGTCCGGTCAGACTGGAGAATCCGATCAGCGGTACCGTAAGCATGATGACCTTCATGGCTGGTACGGCGGGCATAAACTCCTGTCCTGAAAGCAGCAGGATAGATTCCGTCGCGAAGCACTCGAAAAAGGCAAGGCTTAAAAGTGAAAAAGAAGCTGTAAATAAAAATGTGATGCGTATATACCGCCGAAGTGCTTCTGCCTTTCGTTCCATGATGCAATTTGTGATGCGTGGCACCAGCACGATGCCGAGACTCGTCGTGATCGCTACGAGAAGTGTTTTGATCTTCACTGCGGCGTTATAGTATCCGAGCTCTGTATTGCCGGACATCGCGCCTACCATCACCGTATCCAGGTGTGTATAGATCGTCGTTGCGCATGTCATCGCGAAGAATACCGCTATATGCGACAGGTGTTTTTGAAATGCTTCCTTGATATCGGATTTTACTGCATCTAAATGAAGATAGCCTCTTAAGAGGTCACGGTACGCGGCACGGAAGTTTAATATGCCGGCGCCGTAGGCGGCAAGCATGTAGAGGAATCCATATATGAGATAATCCTCCTGCTTATGAATCAGGAGAAAAATCGACATCAGGGATAGAATCTTCAGTCCAAACGAACGCTTCGCAAGAGCGCCATACTCTTCCAGTCCCTTATACAGCCACTCCATGCTCATGGCATTCATAAACAGTGCGAGGCCCATAACGAGATAGAGCCACTGATCTTCATGAAGTCTCGGCACCAGGCAGCTGGCCAGGATCAGCACGAGATAGGAGCAGATCGCCATCGAAAAGTTGATGAGAAAAAGCTGTGATGTCAGCTGGATCAGTTGATTCCGATCTGAACGTACCTTTGCGATTTCCCGTGTTCCATAGGTCGGCATTCCCATCTGCGAAAACAGAAGGAAGTAGGCGACGATGCTCTCCGCAAAGCTGACTCTGCCGACATATTCCGGATGCAGGATTCTAGAGGCGTAAGGGAAGCTCAGAATCGGAAATAGCATCGAAAAGAATGCCACCAGACTGTTCAGTATAAAATTAAGTGGAAGGCTGTCCTTCTTCCGTTTCTTCATTAGCATCCTTTATCATCAAACATAGCGAACACAATTAGTATCATGTGATTTGTGCTTTATCAGGTCCTATCGGAATTCGAGTTTTATTTTAACATCACGAAATCCTGGAGCTAAACTGCATCATCGTGACGGCAAGCGGGTACAGCACATACTTGCTACCTCTAAGCAATCGAATCGGCTTATTTACATTCGCCGCATAGATATCGGGATAATCTCGATACAGCACCTCTTCCATCGTTATGAATTCGTTCTTTCGTCTCGATGCGTCCGGCATACTGAGCAGAATTTTTATACGGCTCGCATAAAAGCGGGAAATCAGACGATCGATGTACTTCTTTCTATTCGGTTGCTTAATTTCTCTGCAGTGCGCATCATAATAAGCATAGATTGAAGCCAGCACATGATCATACTGTGTTGCATTTCGCTGCATCTTCGCCGGATCCATGCTCTGGCCCTGACGACCGATCTGATACTGATACAGAAACTCCGGCAGAAATGCGATCGTCTCGACATATGGCACCGGGTAGAGGATATACTCCATATCCACATAGTAGCAGCTCTCATCGATATGGATCTGATGCTCCCGTAAGATATCTGTACGAATCGTCATGTTATGCATCTTTACATAGCACCGATCCGCGATAGATTCAAAGTCATACACCTTTCGGTATTCCACGCCCGAAAAAGGCTCTGTGAACTCTGTCTTACGTTCATACGCATCTGGCGACTTCGCTTCAT
The DNA here is from genome assembly GCF_052116105.1 of Oribacterium sp. Sow4_G1_1. Taxonomy (NCBI): domain Bacteria; kingdom Bacillati; phylum Bacillota; class Clostridia; order Lachnospirales; family Lachnospiraceae; genus Oribacterium; species Oribacterium sp. Sow4_G1_1. The sequence goes on along the minus strand of NZ_JBQKLS010000016.1, from coordinate 27,842 downwards.
CTGTCAAACGCCAGTAGTAATTATTGTAGATAACATCTGGACAAGATACAGCCTTATCCCGAGCCCGAGCTTTAACATCCGCTTGAACCTGAGCAGCATCAATATCACTATCAGTATCAGCATTCGCGGCATCAAAAGATGCTATATAGTCCAGCAGCTTTTCGAGTGCTTCATGGTCCACCCAGTCGTCCGCATCAACCACCTTAAAGTATTTTCCCGTCGCAGCACGAAGACCCGCATTAATCCCGGATCCATGACCACCGTTTTCCTTATGGACAACTTTAACGGTATCCGGATACTTCTCATGATACGCATCTGCGATACGGGCGGTGTCATCCGTTGAGCCATCATCCACGATAATTACCTCCAGTTTTTCCGGCTCCGATGGGCATAGAAAAGACTGAAGGTTAAAATCCAGATATTTCGAGGCATTGTAGGATGGTACTACAATGGTCAGTAATTTATCATTTTCGCAGCACTGCATACGCTTTCTCTCTCAATTTCTCGGGCATCACGGTCATTCCAAAGGTCAGGACACACGCCACGATGTATTCTTTCGTATCCAAATAGCCGATTCGATGCTGTTCCTTTCGAAGCTGCAGATAGCGTTTAAAATACGCCCACCCGCCTCTTCTACTTGCGAAGCGATCACCGATTCTCGCTTTCACCAGAACTTCTGGTATGTTCGCAATCTGATATCCATTCGCGAGGAGACGACTCCATAAATCATAGTCCTCGAGTCCAGGAAAGTGTCGATAACCGCCGACTGCTTCGATCGCAGACTTACGGAACATCACCGTCATATGATTAAGCGGATTTCGTTTCTTACCATATCTATACAGGTCCTGCGGCGATGTAGGCATATGTTTCTCTCGAAGAATCACGTCTTCATCCATAAACTCTGCGATATCGCCGCCACAGACCGTGATCTCCGAATGCTCTATCATAAACTGATATTGCTTTTCAAGCCGATCCGGCATCATAATATCATCCGTATCCATCCGCGCAACCAGGTCATAATGACAGGTCTTCAGTCCAGCCTCCAGCGCTCTTCCAAGCTGAAGATTTTTCTCCAGTTTGACGACATGAAGATCCGAATACTGCGAAATCACCTCTTCTAACGCAGGTGGAATTTCGCCATCCTCAACCAGAATAATCTCATCCGCTTTCAGGGTCTGAGCATATATACTATCCAATGAAGCCTTCAGGAAGGTCGGATTTTCTTTTTTATATACGCTCATCAGCACAGAAATCATCGCTCATCGAACCCATCTTTAAATACACAGAATCACAACATAAATTTTATATTAGCATATTACGGAATAAATCACCATAGCTCTTCAAATACTGCGCCATAGCGCCGCACAAAAACGGAAGGTGCATAACCAACGGCTTGAGAGCATCCATAGAAAAATCTCGATGCGAGAAGCTGCTACGTTGCTGAGGGTTATTAATTTCTATCAAGTACTCAGAAAAGACCACTTAAAAAGGCCTCTCATGGGGTTCCCCAGAAAGACCTTTTCCAACTATGGTCAGTATAGTATCAGCCGTTTGATGTCGTCGTTTCCGCATCTGACTGAGACATCGCTTGTTCCTGCTGCTCAAGTGCATCCATAATCTTATTTCCATCGACGCTCGGATCCAGTGGGATAGATTCTCCAGCATTAATCGTCGTGTCATAAAGTGTCGTATCGCCACAGGTCACCTTATAAGTGTAGCTGTAAATATCATAGACAGAACCAAACTGCGAGTCATCCGCCTTCTTAATACGGAAATCCTGAATATAGGCGTTATTATCGATTTTCTTCGTTACATCGGAAAGCAGTACCTGTACAGCCTCATCAGCTACACCTTCCTGAATATCGATCTCTACTTCGATATTTTTCGTATCATTATTTCCGCTGATTTCCATCGATTTTACAAACGGAAATACAACATGTGTCTTCGAAAACGAATCGATGACATCATCATTCAGCTGGTCAAAGTCCAACTCATACGGAGCATCCGCTGGTGCCGTGGTCATAATCGGGTCATCCACTGGTGCTTCATACGTCGGCTTACATGCGGACACAGAAACTGTAGCAAGGGCAGCGATGCCCATCATCATCCATCTTCTAAGATTCCTCATAATACTCCATCTCCTGATTCAAATTATTCAGTGAAAGAATGCACGGATTCGTTTCGAACCAATGTTGCAATCATTCTATTTCTTTTTCAACTCTATAACGTTGCCTATCTTATCATCATTCTCACGCAAAGCAAAGAGACTTCTGAAAAAGTTCACGAATACTTCAAATTCAGAGGGGAAGAACAAATAAAAATGAAGTTCTTCTGAAGCACTCTACCGCAATATAAAAAGAACCCGGGGATTTCTCCCCGGGTCCTTTCATGGATTCTTTTCAAAGAATGTCTGGTCAAGAATTAGTCCTTAACCCAAACCTTGTTATCAACAAGGCTCTTATACTGATCCTTGTCTCTAGCCATCTTTGCAATAGTACCATCGCCATTAGTTAAGTAATACTGATCATTCTCATCCTTGACAGTCTTACCCTTTACAATAGTACCCTGCTTATTAACAAGATACATGCCTTCTGTCATATCATTGTAATTAGTTGTGATCTCAGATGGGATAAGATCATCACCAACCTTAGTAGCGGTTACAGCTGCATAGTTGTTGTCATCATCAGCAGTTGGCTTCAGTACGAGACCAGCGATCGTGAACTTCTTGATCTTAGAATCATACTTAGTCAGAGCCTTACCATCCTTCTGGAAATAGAACTGATAAGTATCGTCCTCAAGCTCGATGTTCTGGTAACCAGTCTTCATCGCGCCATCCTTCTCCTCATCAGAAGAGAAATACTTGATGTTCTGAAGGTTGTTATCAATCCACTGCTCACGAGAGAACTTATCGTGATCATACTGAGCGCCTACATTGTTGTTTGAATCAACAACAACGAAGCCAGTCTGCATACGGCCCTTGCTGTCGAATGCATACTTCTTACCGTTGATCTTCTTTACCTCACCAACAGTAAGCTTGCCATCCTTACCAGCATAGAACCAGCTGTACTCATCATCATCGTAATCCTCAGGGATCCAATCCTCAGCCGGAATAGCCCAGATCCAAGTATTCTTTCTCTGAGCACCGTCACCATTTACATAAGAAATGGATGCTGCGTTCGAAGTAGTAGTGAAGTTATTGCCCCATACCTTGCTTCCAGAAGCATTCACAGTCTCAATGGTCCACTCATCAACCATGTGACCATCCTCAGCGAATACATAGTAAACGCCGTTGATCTTCTTGCGCTTGCCAGCCTGCTTCTCACCGTCGCCGTTGAAGTAGAACCAGTAATCCTCGGTATCGCCGTCTTCCTTCTCAACGTTGATCTGAGCCCAACCAGTCTGAGCGTGACCATCGTTCCAGCCGTTGAAGTAGTACTTAGCGGTCTGCCAAAGCTGCTTATCATCATCGTTCTGAGTGTGGTTATCAGCTTCAGTCCAGCCGTAAAGCATGTGGCCCTCGGAATCGAAAGCATACTTAAGGCCGTTGATGGTCTTAATCTTAGACTTGCTAAGAGCCTTATCGGAATCGGTGGTGTAAGCCTTACCATCGTTACCGAAGTAGTACCACCAGTACTCAGCGTCGAGATCAGTATTATCATCGTCGTCCATAGCTACAGCCTTCCAGGTGTTCTTAACCATAGCGCCGTACTGGTCAACATAATAGTACTTTGTCTTGGAACCGGACTCATCCTCGATCAGCTTATCGGTAGCCATAACTCCGTCGCTATCAAGATAGAACCAATTGCCGTTTGCGGACTTCCACTCGTCAACAACCTCTGTACCATCGTTGTTCAGATATCTCCAAGCGCCTGTTGAGTTATCCCAACCAGCTGCCATGGAAACGGCTGAAAAACCAAGAGCAAGAAGTGCTGCAGTAGAAAGTGTTGCCATTACCTTTGTCTGCTTCTTCATAATAAATGCACTCTCCTTTTTTTCTTTTCGAGCCTGTAGGCTCAGTTACGGTGAGATTATACCTCTAAGCGTGTGACCTTGCAAGTCCTTTTCTTACTTGGTTCCGCGGAGGAAGTACTTGCTTCGTACTCTCTCATCATTTACGAGGTTATCTTACTGCGATTCGGTCAGAAAGTATATAACAGAGTCATTACTAATTCTTACGAATTTCTTAAAGACTATCTTTCGTACTTCTTAATCAAATCTTAATAATTAACCTATGTCTGCGATTATACATGCTTTTCACAGGAATGCAAGCACTTTTTACATATTCGGTGAAGGCATGCCGAGGTACATGAGCACATCGCCGTCCTTCAGGGATCGGTTGTCCTTCACGCCGAGGGCATCCATCCATGCCCTGGTGGTCAGGGTGCCCCATGGGCCACTGCCGACACCACCGCCGTTATCATTATTCCAGAGCCAGGCCGGGGATGGCCAGAGGCAGGTGGTCGGGGCGATCAGTGCATAGGTATCCTGGTCCACGCCCTGCTGGCCGTGATGCGCCATCTGTACGATATCGGATTTCAGTTCGGCCGCCGTGCAGGTTTTGATCAGGTCTTTTCCGCCATCGTACGCGAGATCTCCAAGAATCAGGATGGACTGTCCGCTTACACGGATCTTATAAACCAGGCTACTGTTGTTGACACCGTTATAGGTATACACGCCACGGTTATTCAGCACGCGGATGTTGACATCATCGATGTTGATTTCTGTTCCTCGTCCGATACTATTCGTCACCGTGCCGACCGTTAACTTCGTAAATGCACTCAGCAGCTGATCTGCGATGCCGGCACCGGTTGGCGATACCTGACGATACCAGTCCGGCGTCGCCAGCGAGCAGTAGATCTTATCAATTTTGATTTTTCTTGCGCTATCATTCAGAATCGCGCAGAGCGCGCCGACATGATCTTCGTGTGGATGCGTGATCAGCCATGCGTCTACCTTACCACCCTGCTGCAGGATCAGAGATGACAGTTTGTCTGCATCGGCTTCCCAACCACCATCGATGACGATGATCTTTCCGTTCGGGCTTTTAATGACGATGCTCAGATTCTGTGCGCCCGTTGTGCTGCTCAGCATCCATAACTCACCGACGCCACTTGTTCCAGTCGAAATCAAGGTAGACGCACTCGACATTCCAGATGTCTGTACCGTCTGCACACTGCCGCTTCCTGGTGTGGATACGATCTGAGCATTTGTCACAGTCTGTGCTGGTGTCGTCTGTACGGTTGGTGCCCCAGGCATCGCGCCCGTCTGGATCATGGTCGTATCGATGATCGGCGCTGCCTGCGCAGGTATCCTGCCGAAGAGCGACAACGTCGTCATCAGGAGGCAAAGCATCCACGCATGCGTGATACGATCTCTTTTCTTTTTCAAAGTCTTCATTGAATTCCAGTCAAGTCTCATAACGTTCCTTTCTCAAAGTTCGATGATTGAGAGTTGTTGATCCCTACGTAAAGAAGAATCATAAAAATCGGTGTCGTAATCGGGATTGCGATGTTCACCACTGCCTGCACGGCATACGCGAGAATCGCAAAGCCGCATGCTACAGCATATACATTCTTTCTGTTTTTCAGCATCTGGCGAAGACTCGTCGCAAGCATGCCGATGTATGCAATCGTACCCAGTACGCCGATCGTCACAAGGCACTCCAGATATTCGTTATGGGCCGAATCAAAAATACCATATCCGGCATCCTTCATAAGATGCTTGAAGTTATCCATCGTGATGATGTAGTAGGTATCCGGACCGTTGCCGATCAGCTTATCCAGAAAGCTCGACTTTTCTGTGAAGAATTCCCAGGCGAAGCGCCAGTTGATGCCTCTACCGGTTCCCCAAGTGTCACTGAATATAAGAACATTCTTATAGGCTTCCCATATTTCCGGATGTCGCCCACTGTTTGCATCTACCAGAACTGCAATCACTGCCACCACAGCTACGATAAACAGTACTAGCCAAATTCGGCGTGCAGCTCGTGTAGTCTTTGCTTCCTGTTCAGCTGATTTTTTTCTGTGGAACAGAACGGCGATCACCATGGTGAGCAGCCATAATGCTGCTGTAAGAAGCATGAAAGCCTTCGTTTTTCCGATCGTCACGAGAACGCTGCCTCCATCTGCAACTGCGATGGTCGCGTGCTGCGTCGTCAGATATGCCGTCACAAGTACACTCGTCGCAAAAATACTGAACGTTATAAAAAAGCGGGTTATGTTCTGACGTGATGTCCAGGCCACAAATGGAAGGAATGCAAAGATTGCACCCGCTGCCAGAAGCCCGTTATCACTGATACCCATCACGATGGCAAAAGACGAAATGACAACAGCGACGAAGGTCAGCAGTTTTTCCCACCTGCTGTTTGAAAGTACAAAAAGCGTAACTGCTGCGCCGAAATGCAGTGCAACCATATTCGTATAGGTATTGATGTTTCCAACGCTTGAAACAAAGGTATAAATATATTCCGCAGCTCCGCCTACATGGAAGTGACGCAGGTCCAGCATGAAGAAGTCGGTGATTCCCCAGATTTCCGGGAGGCATGCGGCGATAAGATAAGCGTAGAGGTGCCACTTCTTAAAATGATAAAATCTGGTGACCAGCCAATACGCGATGAAAAACATGAGCCAGAGGACGAGGCCGTTGAAGCGGCCACGGCTGCCCCAGAGGGCTTCATACTGGTAGTCCGCGAAGAGCACAGACAGGGTCATGATGAAGATCAGGGCGATGAAGCAGATGTCCGTCTTCGTGAGTTTCGTTTTCAGGACGCTCCACTTCAGGTTCTCCTTCAGCTTCGCGGTGAGAGCTCCACCGTTCTCTCGTTTATCTGCAATCAGATAGAGGATACCCAGCACGAGGAAGAGGATGCCGTAGATGAGGGTCGGGATCCAGTAGAGCTTGAAGCGAAAATCAAGGATATCAAAGTACTTGTCATGGGTTGCGAGAGGAAATACGCAGAGGTAGAACAGCACGTAGATGGTCATCAGGGTGCTGGTGATGCGGCTGAAGTGTTGCGTGTTTCCGGATTTCTTTTGCTTACTCATGGAGAAGCTCCTTTATGTAATTGATTGTAAAAATATATCCATGTAGCAAATTTCAGCGCCAAATCGCCCCTTCGGTCAATCCGCGCTGAAATCTGTCTGTGTCGTTCGTATTATGCGCCAGGGCCTTCGACGAGTTCACTGCCTGGTCCGCCAGGGATGACTTCGCTGGTATGGCTGCTGCCTGGTCCTTCGCTGCTGCTGTTGTTTGAGCTGGAGCCCGGTCCAGCGGTGCTGCTGTTATGATTCGAACTGGAGCCGCCCGGGCCGTCGTAGCTGTTCTCCGGGGTCTTGCCCGGCTCTTCAATGGTTTCCTTCTGACTTTCCTTGGTCTCCGAGCTGTTGTCCTTCTTCGACTCCTTCGTCTCGTCCTTCGTTTCCTTCTGGTTTTCCTTGGTTTCCTTCGTCGAACCTTCGATGATCTCGCCCTCGTCGGTCTCAGATTCCTTGGTTTCGCCTTCCTTCGTTTCCTTTGTCTCGTCGGACTTCGTCGTCTCGGTGTCGGCCTTCACCTTATTGCCGTCGGCATCCGTCTCGTAGATGTACTTGCCGTTCTTGTCGACGCCCTTGATGAGGTAGCCGTTCTTGTCGGTCTTCGGGACCTTGATGACATTGCCGTCGGCGTCGGTTTCGGACTCCTTCGTTTCGTCGGTCTTCGGCTTCTTGATGGTCTCACCGTTCTCGTCGGTCTCAGCCTTCGTCTTCTCGATTTCGTCCTCGTCGGACTTCGTAAACTTCTTATCCGACTCCTCCGTCTCCTTATGGCTCGCATAGTAGCCTGAGTCGTCCGAGATCTTCTGGGAGTAGCGCTTCACCGCATCCGATACGGTGTAATTCTCATCCGCGAAGAGGATGCTATGGAGCCAGACGACATTGGACTCCAGTGTCGCCGGAATGACGCATGCGCCCTTCTTCCCCATCATCTGATCCTTCAGGTCCTTCGGGAAGCCGACGGACTCACGGATGTTGTAGCGGGAGATGCCCTTCGCGAGCTCGATGATGTCGGCGGTGTCGATGTTGAAGGCCACCTGTGGGAGCACGGTGTCGATGATCTTCGTGAGGGTCGCGAGGTCGGTCTTCTTCGCGAGGTCGAGGCACTGCGAGATAACTTCACGCTGACGCTTCGTACGCTCGAAATCGCTGTCCATGTAGCGGAGGCGGGCGTAGGCCACGGCCTGGACGCCGTTCAGGTGCTGCGGGCCGGCCTTCTTGATGTACATGGCGGCCGGGTTCTGTGCGCTGATGCCGGACTTCAGGCAGGTTTCGTGAATGTAGGCATTCATATAGTAGAAAGCTGCCTTCGAGACGTCGATGTCCACGCCGCCGAGGAGGTCGATGACGTCCGCCACGGCCTTCCAGTTGAAGGTGACGTAATTCTCGATGTCGAGGTCGAGGTTTTTATTCAGCATCGCGACGGCCTGCTCCGGTCCGCCCTCGGCGTAGGCGGCGTTACTCTTCGAGTAGCGGTCACCCTTTCCGATGTTCAGGTAGGTATCACGGTAAACGGAGGTCAGGGTGATATCACCAGTGCCCATGTTGACGTTCGCGATGATCTGTACGTCGGCGTTCGCGCCCTTGCCGACGTCGCCGTTACGGGAGTCGACGCCGAAGACAGCGACGGTCCAGTAGCCGGACATCTTCTGCTTCTGGGAGATGTCGATGTTGTCGTTTCGCACCTTGCTGACGTCAAAGGCGACGTCGGCGGTCATGTGCATGTAGCGGTAGACAAAGCCGAAGCCGAAGATGCAGATGAGGGTCAGGAGCTCGACGATCACCATGGTGATGATGCGGGTGCGGCGGGCCTTCTTCTTTTTGTCGCGCATGCGGCGCTCGTAGTCGGCGTCGAACTGTCCCTCGCCGATGCTGTTCAGCTGGCGGACGCCCGGCTGGGCCTCCTGCGGCTTCACTGGCGTCGTGCGGCGCGGACGGGCGTCGGATCTGGATGCCGGTCGCGCACCGGTGGTGCCGGTCGTCGGGCGGGTGCCCGGGGTGTCGGACGGGCGGGTGCCGGTGGATCCGGTCGTCGAGTACGCGTCCGACGTGGTGCCTGCCGAGTGCGGGGTGCGGGCTGTGCCGTCTGCAGCTCTGGCTGCTCTTCGCTCCGCTTCCATCTCTGAAAGATATGGGTTGCTGCGACGAGCTGTCGCCGCGTTACCGCTCTGCGGGTTCATGGCCTTATCCATGAGCCGGCCGGCCATCTGCTTATCATTTACGATTCGATCTTCGAGTGCGCGCTGTTCGGCTTCTGCCTCTGCCTGCGTGTGCGGGCGGCGCGTTTCCTTGCCACTGTCAAGTGCCATTCGTTTATCCTCATACTGCGGGTTGCAGCTACTTTTCAAAAAAACTTAGACGATTTTACCATACTTGCCGTGCTTCGGCAATTCCCTAAGATCTTACGATATCCAACAAACCCGCGGGGCAGTATGTGCGTCCCGGACGGGTGCATTGGCCGAAGCACGTGGGTATGCAGTAAAAGAGCGGGTATATAATACTGAATATACTATACACCCGCGGGGTTTACCTAATATGCATTTTTGTTTACGAATCCTTTAAAAATCGTGAGGAACAGGATTTTTACGTCGAGGGACATGGTCCAGTTCTCGATATACCAGATGTCGTACTTCACACGCTCGTAGATCGAGGTGTCGCCGCGGAGGCCGTTGACCTGGGCCCAGCCGGTCATGCCTGGGCGGACCTGATGCTTGATCATGTAGCGTGGGATCTCCTCCTTAAACATCTCGACGAACTGGGTACGCTCCGGGCGCGGGCCGATGAGGGACATCTGGCCGGCGAGGACGTTGAAGAACTGCGGGAACTCGTCGATGGAGGTTTTCCGGATGAAGCGGCCGACGCGGGTGACGCGCGGGTCGCCTGGGACGGTCCAGCCCTTCTTTTCGTCTGCTTCGGTCTGCTGCACCATGGAGCGGAACTTATACATCATGAACGGCTTGTTATGAAGGCCGACGCGCTCCTGCTTGAAGATGATCGGGCCCGGCGAGGTGAGCTTGATGAGGGTTGCGACGACGAGCATGATCGGGCTGAAGAGGATGATGCCGACGAGGGCACCGCAGATGTCGACGGCGCGCTTCGCGGTGGCCTTGACCGGGTCGGTGAGCGGGACGTTCCGGATGTTGATGACCGGGAGGCCGTCCATGTCTTCGGTGACCGGCTTCGAGTGGATGATGTTGTTATAGTCCGGGATGAACTTCGTGTGGACGCCGGACTTCTCGCAGACGTGGACGATCCCGTCGAGCTTCGCGTAGGCTGCGAGCGGCAGGGTGATCGCGATTTCGTCGATGGTGTTCTGCGCGAGGATGTGCTCGAGCTCGGAGATGCGGCCGACGACGCGAACGCCCTTGTAGCCTTCGCCGACTTCGGCGATGTCGTCGACGATGCCGTAGATGTGGTAGCCCCAGTCCGGGTTGCGGCGGCAGGCGTCGATAAACTGGTCAGAGGCGTCCGAGAAGCCGACGAGCATGACGTGCTTCTGGTTGAAGCCCTTCCGGCGGAGGCGCGAGAGGATGTAGCGGATGCCGAAGCGTTCGATCGTCGTCAGGGTGATGTCGATGATAGAGAACGCGACGAGCATGCGGGTCGAGAAGTTGCCGAAGTATCCGGAGCGTCGGAACGCGAAGAGGATCGAGGTCAGCAGCATGAGGCCGACGGCGCAGGCCTGGCAGATGTGCCAGAGCTCGGAGCGCTTCGAGTGGGTGCGCTTCGGCTCGTACAGGTGGAATGCCCAGTAGAGAAGGAGGTACGCCGGTACGATCGGAATGAGCGCAGCGAAATAGACCTGCGGCGGGAGTACGCCGTGGCCCGCCGGGAAGATCGGTGCGACGATCGTCAGGAGCCACGCGAGGGCGTAGGACGCGCAGATGATGAGGACGTCCAGAAGGACGTGAAGATTATTTAAAAAACGCTGGTTATCTTTAATCATACTGGGAGTATACTCTATTTTTCTGAAAAACCTAGAGCAAGGATGTTAGAAATTTCTTAGGATTTCGGGTCTTCTGGAGGTAATATTTGTTTGTTTTCTTGTTATCCATACACTTTAATACCATCCTTCAGTATTTCGTTTACGAGTTCAAGATTATCTTTTAGCTGTTCCAGATTCAGCAGGTCCACTTCTTTTTTTAAAGCCTCCCGCAGGTCTTCGACGAGTTCATAGAACTTCATGCCGGAAACCGTGGTCGAAATCAGCAGATCTACATCGCTTGTTTCCGTCGCTTTTCCCTTTGCATAAGAGCCGAACAGATAGCAATAGTCTACATCATAGGCTGCGAAAATGTCGCGGCATACATCTTTTATTTTCTGGATACTTAAGATGCCATGGCTTTCATCGATGAATCCATACTGGTCCAGCTTCTGTATCATATAGACATATTTCGGCGTATCCTGCTTTTTTTCATCCGTTTCATAGTTCTGGTATGTACGAACCGGGATGCCCAGGTACTTCGCACACTCGACCTGGGTCAGTTTCTTTTGCTTCCTTAATGTTCTTAATTTCATTTCACTGCTCATAAATTCACTTTTCAGAAAAAAGTTAGCTGTTCTTGCTACCATAATTTTCATCGAATATACTGCTGTTTCGTTCATTATATCATCAAGCAAAGAAATACGCAGCAAAAATACGCAGTTATTGCGTTCTTATTCTCATGCAAATATGCAATTATTGCGTATTATGTTTTCTGATGACACGCAATTTTTGCGTGTCATTGCACGTGCAAACATGCAAAAATCACGTGTAGTTAAGAATATGTCATATTTTCAGTGCTTTTGTACTAATTTCGTACATATTCTCAACTAAATGCTACGCAGCCATTTCCCGAATCGAATATTTGATGACCTGTAGCCGTTGCCTGGAGCGGGAACGGAGTCAAGGAACAGTACGCTGGACGCATTTATGCGTCCGGGCAGTCCTTGACGGAGTGACACGGATCACCCTGCTGCCGAGAAAGGATCCACAAGATCCTTTCCTGCCTCCCCGACGAGGGGCGGGTCCGGGCAGCGCCCGGCACTGAATGTTCGGCCTCGCTATCATCTGGATGGGCTTCAGAGCTCTTTGTGGTAGATGCTTCCATATAGAAACCCCGGCATGCAAGGCAAGCCGGGGGGTTCATTTGTCTTCAATTATCTGGTTTTACGACTGGGTGCCGGCGTCGGGGCCGTCCCAGACGATGCCTTTCAGGAGGGCGTAGTGCATCGGCTCACCGACCTGTTCCTGCGTGAGGTCCTTCAGGGCGAAGTTGGCCTTTCGGAAGGTGAGGGCCGGGCTGTAGTACGGGTCGCCGTCGCGGAGGATGTCCTTCCAGGTGGTGCCGAAGGTAAGGATTTCCGAGTGGAAGCGGGCGAGCTTCTCCGGGGTGTCTTCCATGCCGCGGGACTTCGATTCGTAGTGGTAGAACTTCGCGTATGGGTTATACACGACGAGCTTTCCGAGGGCGCGGACCTTCATACAGTAGTCGACGTCGTTGAAGGCGACGGCGAGCTTCTCGGTGAAGCCGCCGACCTCGTCGAAGAGGCTGCGCTTTGTGAGGAGGCAGGCGGCGGTGACGCAGGAGTAGTCCTGGATGCACTTCGCACGGTGCATGTAGCTGAGATCCGAGTCGTGGGTGCGTACGAAGGCGGCACCGGCGATGCCGCCCATGCCCATGATCACGCCGGCGTGCTGGATGTCTTCGTCCGGGTACAGGAGGCGTGCGCCGCAGATGCCGACGTCTTCGCGCTGTACGTAGCCGATCATCTCATCGATGGAATCCGGGTCGATCTCCTCGATGTCGTTGTTCAGGAAGAGGAGATACTGGCCGTGCGTGAACTGAACGCCGTAGTTGTTGATCGCGGAGTAGTTGAACGGGCCGTCCCACTTCACGACCTTCACAACCGGCTGCGGAAGAACCGATGCCGCGGCGCTGTGATAAGCCGATACCTGAGCTGGATGCGATGTTTCGGATTTCGATTCCGCAGTCGAAGTTTCCGAAACGCGCATCGCATCGCAGGTCGCCGGATCGATAAAGTCTGCCGGGAGCTCTTCCGGGAAACGTTTCTTCAGCGCTTCATAGTAGTTCCAGGTTTCTGCCTGATCCGAGTTGTTCTCGACGATGATGAACTCGAGGTTTTTATAGTTTCCGGCGGCGAGTGAGGTGATGGCCTTATCGAGATCGGCGCTGTGGTCCTTATTCGGGATCACGACGGAGATCAGCGGCTGCTGATTTTCGTAGATCGGATGGTAGAAGCCGTAGGTGATGCCCTGCTCGACCTTCTTTATCGGGAGGCCGATGCGCTTGCAGTGGTCATACACGGCGCGGGTGCCGGCTTCGAAGGCGTAGAGCTTCGCTTCCGGGTGCTGCGCGGTGGACGCCTGGTGTGCGCGCCAGTGGTACAGCACCATCGGGATATGGATGATGTTGCTGCTCGTGAAGCGGCCCTGGCGGAGCAGCGCCTGGTCGTGCGGGTCGAGCGCCGCGGCGATGGCCGGCTGCGCACTAATCTCTGCAGCCGAAGTCTGGCCAGCGACGCCCTGCTGCATGCCTGCAGTTGATGTCTGACTATCGACATCAGCTACATCTCTGGTTGATGTCGAGGTATCGGCAGACGCAGTGGCTACCTGAGCGGTGTCACTCCGCTGTGGGCCCGTGACTGCGTTTCCGTCGGAAGCATTGGCGAAGGAAGCGAGGCGGGCCTGCTCCATCGCCTGGGCTTTTTCGGTGGCGCGGAGGATGAGGTCGTAGTCCTGGGCACCGTCGTAGGCGCTGCGCTCGTAGATTTTCTGGCCGTCGGCAGCGGTCTCGGCGATGGCGTCGAGGAGGCTGCGGCGGGCGACGAAGAGGTGGCAGATGTAATTCACGGAGCGGAGCAGGTCCGGGTTGAAGTCGGTCTTGAAGTGCGGCTCGAAGTAGTAGATGTCCTCGAAGTCGACCTTGTCCTCGTCGGAATAGAGGACCTGGACGTCCGGGTGGGCATTGATCGCCCGAACGCACTCATAGAGGGCCTGCGGCTCGAGCTCGTCGTCATGGTCGGCGAGGACGATGAAGTCACCAGTCGCCATGCGGATCGCGGCGTTGGTGTTCTCCGCGATGCCGAGGTTCTCCACGAGGGTCGCATAGCGGAAACGGCTGTCTGCGGCGGCGTACTCGGCGAGGACCTCCTGTGGTGTACGGCCCTGCGCCGGGTCGTGCTGGATCTTCGCGTACGGGGTCGCGTCTACGAGGCAGACCTCAAACGTCGGGTAGGTCTGCTCACGGATCGAGTCGAGCATGCGGCGGAGGAACTTCTCCGGGGTCGCGTAAACCGGGATCACGATGGAGAAGGTCGGCTGCATCGCGAAATCAGCGGCACTCTCCCGCTGCTTCGCGAGCTCCTCGTCGGTGATGCGGACCTTTTTATACCACTCGTTGTAGTCGTAGTCGTCCTGGATGTTCTGGATCTTGTGGACAGATTTCTTAAAGAGGGCGCGGAGGCCGTGCTTCTGGAAGTACTCCCAGGCCACCTCGACGGTCTCCCAATGGAACAGGGCGAGGAGCTTCTCGCGTTTCCGGTGGGCGACGGAGTTGAACTCCTCGAGGATGTGGTCGGTGAACTTCACGCGCTTCGTCTGGCCGTCGGCCTGCAGCACGAGGATGCGGGTCTCGCCCTGCGCGTATGGGGTGTGCACGTCGAAGCCGAGGTCGCGCCGGAGCGCTCCGTGGGCCTTCACGACATCGCCGAAAAAGGCATTGACCACCTCATCACGGCGTACAGAGGACACGGTCGTGCCCGGGACAGGGTTGCCTGCCTGATCCACGACCGTGAGCTTCACTTCTTCTTCTGGATTTGAGCCGAAGGCCCAGCCCTGGAGCATGAGTTCGCCCTCACGCGCCAGCGCGATATCTACTTTAAATCGTAACATGATATTTCCTTTATATTATTTTGAGGCGTCGGCCATGCCGCCGATCATCGCGTCCTCCGGGAAGTTCAGGCGCTCCTCCTCGACGACGAGCGGGCGGCGCATGACGCGCTGATTGATGCTCAGGATGTACTCGCCGAGCAGGCCGATGAAGAAGATCTGCACGGAGCCGAGGAAGAGCATGCCGATGAGCATCGGGGCCATGCCGGCTGGGAAGCGATCCCACCAGATGAGCTTCATGATGAGGTAAATGATGGCGATCAACATGCTGATGCCGCTGCAGGCGGCACCGAAGAACACCGCCATACGGAGGCCGACCTTCGTGTAGCTCGTGAAGCCGAGCATCGCGGCGTCGTACAGGGTGTAGAGGTTGTTGTGTGTGATGCCGGCGCGGCGCTTCGGCTGGGTGTACGGAATTTCCTTC
Source organism: Oribacterium sp. Sow4_G1_1 (assembly GCF_052116105.1). NCBI lineage: Bacteria > Bacillati > Bacillota > Clostridia > Lachnospirales > Lachnospiraceae > Oribacterium > Oribacterium sp. Sow4_G1_1. The sequence continues at coordinate 12,496 of NZ_JBQKLS010000016.1, read as the reverse complement.
CGGTGGAAGCCGAGCTCGGCGACGATGCCACGTAGGAACGGGGTCGGGTCGTTCAGCTGCCGCATGACGTCGATGAAGGCGTGGTCGTAGAGGCCGAAGCCGGTGAACTGCGCGATCTGGTCGACGGAGGACATCTTCTTTATGAGCTTGTAGTAGAGGCCGCGGAGGGCGTACATGAGCGGATTTTCCTTCGAGTGGGTCTTCACGCCGATGGCGATCTTATAGCCCTCCTCCCAGGCTGCGACGAACTGCGGGATCATCTCGATCGGGTCCTGGAAGTCGGCCGCCATGAGGATCGTGGCGTCGCCGGTGGACTGCAGCATCGCGTAGTACGGGCTGTTGAACTGGCCGAAGTTCTTCGCATTGAAGATGGCCTTCACCTGCGGGTCCTGTGCGCAGAGGCCGCGGATCAGCGTGCGCGTCTCGTCGTGGGAATCGTTGTCGATGTAGAGAAGCTCGTAGCGGTACTGAGGGAGGTCGGAAGCGAACATACTCCGAAGGGCCTCGTAGAGCGGAACGACGTTCTCCTGCTCGTTATAGCATGGAATGACGATGCTGATGGTTTTCAAAATCTTATCTCCTAACGTGAAGGTGATTTGTGTGGGCACGGGGCGCCGCTGTCGCGACATACAGCACGACCATGACGGATGCATGGCGGCGGGCGGACACGCGAGGGCCGGGGCGCGGGGGCACTATACCTGGCTCGAGGCGGTAAACCGCGGGCACGCGGGCCCGAATCTTATCTATATTACACTCTATGGGTGAAGGTGGCAAGATTTGGGATGGGATTTATATGCGTAGGTTTGGGATGGGATTTATATACGGAGGTTTGGGATGGGATTTATATACGGAGGTTTGGGATGGGATTTATATACGGAGGTTCAAACTTCGTATCCGGTCAGCCTGGGTGAAGCTATCTGGAGAAGAGGGAAGCAGAATGATCATACTTGCCCTTTTGTTTTGCTGGATGTGCGTTGGTTTTTCTGCATTTGACGCTGCCGCGCGGGCATACGGATCGATTTTCAGGTGATTATGGCGCGCGGCCCGGAAATTTTCACTGGCGAACCGGGCGAAATAGATGAAAATCGACGATGTTATCTAATAACTGGCGGACTATAAAATAGTGGATATTATTAACATCATTTATCATTTTGTACACGGTGCTAAAAATATCCACTATTTCATGATCGGGCACATATTGGATAGTTTTCTGTAAAATCATGCATACGCATATAAGCGTACCATCCAATTTGCCTGGATTTTTCAAATAGTAGATATGTATTTCGGGCTCCAGAGAAGAATTGTTATAAGCAGATATCCAATTAACCTTTATTTATAAAATACTGGATACTCGAGCCCGGATTCTTCTTTTGAAATAAGGCTTTTCATATCCAGTATTTTCAAAATCGACTAAGAGTGGATATTTTCCAGTCATCTTCGATCATTCCAGCCTAGAAACATAGCCATTATTTTCAAAATTAAGCCATATTGGATAGGAATCGTATTAAAGCGTTTATCATGCCTGCAGTTGAAGTTTTCCTGCTCCGCCCAGCCTGAGAAACTTGGCGGTTATCTTTGTAACCCACTTTTCAGCTATCGGTGTCACTGCTTCCATCGCCCACCGCACCTTACATTTTCACAGCGATCTTGATGGCTTTTCGTTCTTTCATGTCGTCGATGGCCTGGGCGATCTGGTCGAGACCGTCGTAGTGCTCCGTGATGAAGATGGACGGATGCACGCCGCTCTCCTGCACGATCTGCATCACGTGTTCGAGGTTCTGGCGTCCGCCCCTGCTCAGAGAGAACTTCAGGGTTTTCCCGGCCATGCCACGACCGATGGAAAACTTCGGGATCTGGATGCCGTCGATGTTGTCGTTCAGCTTCACGGTGTGTGCTTTCCTGAGCACGTCGCCTGCTGCCTGTGCTTCTACTTCGACAGCTGCGGCGGTGCTGGTGAGGTAGGTTTCGGCGCTGTTCATGGCTTCGAGGGTTTTCAGCTCGCCGCCCTGGGTGTCGAGGTCGGCACCGTAGTACATGACGTTCGAGACGACGCCGGTGCCGTACTTCACCATGTCGATGGCCTGCGGAAAGGCGAGGTCATCGCCACCGCAGATGAGGACCTTATCCGCGCCCTTCGTCTGTGTCTTCGTGAGGACGTAGTTCACGACGGGCGAGCCGGTGGAATTTGCGAGCGGATGCATGCCCTGTGGAAGCGGACAATGCAGGCGGCGATAGTTCAGCACTTCGACGTGACAGCCTGACTGCGCATGGGCCTGACTCTGACTTCCGCCCGAAGCGGCTGAAGCACAATCTGGCGACACGGCGTCCGGCACTGTAGCTACGCAGTCTGGCGACACGGCGTTCGCATGCTGCTCTCTTCCATCTTCTGCTGCCATAGAAGGGCTGGTGACGTCACCGCCCGCCGGAACTTCCGGAACGCCGTGTGCCGACATCGCTGGGGCGAAGTCACTCATCGACTCGGCGATGCGGACGTTCTCCGGGCGGGAGCCGACGGCGTAGATCGTGCGGGCACCGGCGAGCTTCGCGCCGAGGATGGCGGCGAGGCCGATGGCCCCGATGCCCATCACGGCGACGGTGTCGCCTGGCTTGACGCCGGCTTCTTCGACCGCAGTGAAGCCGGTCTGGAGGACGTCAACGCACATGAGGGCGTCCTCGAGCGTGAGGCCGTCCGGGATGTGTGCGAGGTTGCGGTCCGCGTACGGAAGGTAGAACAGCTCCTGGAAGGCACCGTCGATGGTGTTTCCGAGCATGTGGGCGCTGAAATTATGGCCCGCATGTGCATAGTTCTCCTCGACGTCCGGCTGACTCCAGTCCGGGGTGATCGCGGATACGGCGACGACATCGCCGACGTGGAAATCCGTCACCTCCGCGCCGACTTCCTCGACCCGGGCGATGACCTCATGACCGAGCGTCAGGTCCGGGCGCTTCGGGCTGCCCTGCCAAATGGTATGGACGTCCGAGGTGCATGGCGAGACAAGCAGCGGCTTCAGCAGTGCGCCATGCGCGGCGAGGAGCGTCGGCCGCTCCTTCTCGATGTATGCGATATTTCCTTTTCCCTTCAGCACCAGTGCTTTCATCATCTTCGTTCCTTTTCATCTTGATATACATCACCATTCAGACAGAAAACAGGTCCAGGAAATACTTAGGAATGTCAAGCCAGGTGCTGCTCAGACTTCCCGAAGTTCTGGTAGCTGAACGAGAACCTGATGTCACAAACTGCCAGATTCTCATCCATATGACATTATGTATTTCACAATCTCTATTCTGAGCGATGCTTGGACATGAAGTATCAAACTGTTTACCGGTACTCCTCAATCCGGTCCGTGCGGAGCACGAGGATGCGGACATTTTCGTCGAAGCGTTCGCGGATGATGCCAGCGATTTCGTCGGTGTAGCCCGGGGCGACGATGAGGATCTCGTCGACCGGGTGAGCGACGGTGTAATCCGGGGCCACGATCGGGATGTGGGAGGCCGGCGAGAAGCGGCCCTGCTTGAACGGGGCGGAGTCGATGATGTACTCTACTCTTCCGCCGAGCTTCGTGGTGGCGGCGAGGGTGAAGCCCTGGTGGCTCGCACCCCAGATGGCCATGGTCCGATGACTCTCCGAGAGGTGGTCGATGTGTGCATTGACCGAAGCAGAGAGACGGTCGTAGCTGTCGCGCAGGGCGGACACGTCGATGAGGCGACCGCTGTAGTGGAGCTCGCTGAGCTCGTCCGGGTCGGCCTTCCGTACGATGGCCTCGATCGTGTCACGGTTCACGAGGTCCATGCTGAGAAGCTCGAAGCCGCAGTCCTGCAGGAGCTTCTGGAGCGTGAACTCGGTGTAGTTCGCGATGTGGTCGCGCAGCAGCTCGTAGTAGCCGTTGTAACGGAGGATGTACTCGAAGCTCGGGACGGTGATGAGACCGAGGGCCTGCGGCTTCAGGTTGCGTCCGATGTTCCGGAGCATGTCGCACGGGTCCGGCTGATGCTCGAGGAAGTTAAACTGCACGAAGGCGTCAAATGGGCCCTCCGGGTAGCGCACATCGCCGGTCGCGAAGCCCTCGTAGACGCGGTACTTTTTATCGGCAACAGCATTGGCCTCCTCGACGAGGGACGGCTTATGCTCGAGTCCGACGAGGTGGAGCGGGGCGGCGTTCGGCTGACCGGACAGGGGATCACGCGCCTGGTCGCGGGCGAGCGCAGCGGCACCTTCCGGGTCCTCGGCGAGATTCTGCCACATGCGGAGGAACTCACCGCGGCCACAGCCGACTTCCACGATGCGGCGACCGTGGATGTGGTGCTCCTGCATGGCGGTGAGGAGGCGCGCGTACTCCTCGTGACGGAGGCGCGTCATGGTGCGGGTGCCACCGCCGGCGCGGATGACGTCACGGTAATAGTCGACCGGCTCGGTGTCAAACTGGACGAGGCCGCAGGACGGGCACTGGCAGAGGGTGAGGCTCAGCGGATGGTCCTCCGCGAGCTCTGACGCTGCCGGGATATTCTGCGCACTCGCCGGCATGTCGTCGAGGGTCATCAGCGGCGACAGTGCGTGGCCGCAGGCGATACAAGTCATGTTCATATATAAGTCCTTTCATCGGTCATAAGCATGCACTTTTCGAATTTTTGTCACCTGGAAATCTACATCATCAAATAAGCTTTAAAAGCTGATGCAACATCCGTGGCTCATGATTCTGAGCCTTCTTCCTTCATCATCTTCAGGAGCATGCCGATGCCGGCTTCGAAAGAGATTTCCTGGTGGAAGCCGAGGCGCTGGAGCTTAAGAATCTCCGGTGACATGTTCGCGGCGCCCTCTGCGTTATTTGCGCGGGTGCCGAAGCGGAGCTCCGCGCCAGTTGGAGATGCGCCAGCAGCGGTGCCGGTGGTCTGCCCGCCCGCAGTTACGGCTTGGGTTGCGCCAGCGGCGGTCGTCACGCCCCCGTCCGCCGTCGTATCCGCATTTGCGGCGAAGCGGGCGGCAATGGCATTCATGGCGATGACGTACTTTTTCAGCATGCGGGAGTCGGAGCCGGCGATGTCATAGATGCCGGTGCGGGTGTCCTCGGAGCGAAGCAGGATACGGATCGCGCGGGCGAGGTCGCGAACCTCGAGGTAGTTCCAGCGCTGCTCGCACGGGCCGAGGGTGATGGCTTCGTGGCGGAGGGCGGCGCGAAGCACGGTGTTCACGAGGCTCGTTTCATGGTCACCGTTGCCGTACACGCTGTAGATGCGCATGTGGATGAACTGCATCGGCGCGTCGTCGTAGAGTTCCGAGAGGAGGCTCTGCTCGGTCGCCCAGCGGCCGAAGGCGAGCTTCGCTTTCCCGTACGGGCTCACCGGCATGGGCACGCGATGATTGCCGCGGCCATACTCTGCCTGAGAGCCGGCGAAAAGGAACTTCCGCGCACCGAGCAGTTTCGCGTAGAGGTAGGCCTTCTTCGCGTTCTGGATGTTCTCGATCTGGATATTCGTGTCACTGCGGCCTGCAGAGCCGACGCCGTCCCACGCGAAGTGAACCCACGCGTCGATGAGGGGCGCGGCATCGTCGGCCAATGCAGGCAACGGCAGGTGGGTGGCGGACGGCGGTGCAGTGACGGCAGGCGCAGAGCTGCGAGCAGGAACCGCCACCGCGGCCTGCATGGCGGCTGCCGTGCCGGAATGGCCGGCAGGCTCGGCGCTGCGGTCAGGGGTCGCCGGCGCCTGATCCAGGCCCAGCACCTCCGCGTAGTGTGTTTCGCCGAGCTCGGCTTCCGGAAGCTCACTCAGGTCGAGAAGGACGGTCCGATACGTCGGATACGCGCTGATACCATGCGCATCGAGCTCCTGCGCGCGCCGGCTGCCCGGGCGCACCGCGCCGATGACCTCATGGCCCTCCTGAAGCAGAAGCTTCGCAGTATACAGTCCCAGAAAACTGGTGACACCCGTGATAAGCACTCGCACGATGATTTCTCCTTCTTACTGATCTTCTGGTTTTTCACAAAACCAGGAGAATTCTGATTTCAGCATTGCTGCATCCCACAAAACCCTTCGTTTGTCAACCGAGGGTCGTTTTCCTCCCAAAATCTAATGTCAATCCAGTCAAACTCACTCATTTACCAACCCTCGGGACGAGCATGATCCGGTCCATCTCCTCGTCCGGGAGGTATGGCGCGAGGTCCTCGAGTGGCGGGCTGATGATGCTGCCGTCCGGGAGGCGCTTCGCGGCGGACTTCGGGAGGAACTGCTGGGTCAGGGTCACCATGATCTCGCAGATGGCCGGGCCGTCGGTCGCGAGGGTCTCTGCGACCGCGTCATGTAGCTCTTCATTGTGATGCGCGCGGATGAACGGGAAGCCGTACGCGTGCGCGATCTTCTCCATGTCCGGGAAGCTCAGGTCCTGGACGCCGCCCATCCCCGAGTCGATGCCAATGCCTACAAGCGGCTCTCCGCGGAAGAGATTGGTCTGCGTCTGGCGGATGCTGTGGTAGCCGCCGTTGTTGATGATGAAGATCTTGATCGGCAGCTGGTGGCTGACGATCGTCTGGAGCTCCTGCAGGTTCATCTGGATGGAGCCGTCGCCGGTGAGGACGAGGATGTCATGCTTCTCGTACGCCGGATAATGCTCGTCGCGTCCGGTCCAGTACGGGTCACGAAGCTCGGCGGCGAGCCGGTCATCGGCGGATTCATGGAAGGATGGATCCGCAGCCAGCACAGAATAATCATGGTCCTGCTGCGCGTCGCCTGCATTGGCATCCGCTGTTTCCCGTGGAAGCGAGGCGTCCGTGCCGCCGCATGGGGTCGCCTCGACGGAGGCATGCACGGCCACCGCGGCACCGATCGCTGCCGGGAGTCCATAGCCCATCGAAGCGACGCCGTCCTGCGAGATGAAGCGGGTACCTGGCTTGATGCGGTAGGCCTGTCCGCCCGCCACGCATGGGGAGCCGTTGCCGACGACGGTCACCTGGCCCGGGGCCGCCTGGTCGGAAAGCTCCTTGATGAGCGCGTAGACGTTGGCGAAGGACGCCGGGTCCTCCGGGGACAGCGTCGGATCGCTCGGCGCGAGGTACTCCGGCAGAATCGTCGGGTAGTTGTCGCGGTAGAACGCACAGGTCGCAAGCCAGCTGAGGCGGGTGCCAGCCGGGGTGGTTTCTTTATGTACAGTGGCTACGTCGGAAGACGAAGCCTCGGCCGGGGTCTGGGCGGTCGGCTGATCGGCTGCTTTAGTCGATGTCGACGCTGCCTGGGCGTTTGCGCCAGACATAGCAGCTGCCTCGATCGGGGTCTGAGTGGTCGACTGATCGGCTGCTTCGGTCGATGTCTGCGCTGCCTGGGCGTCTGTGTCAGACATAGCATCTGCCCCGGCCGGGGTCTGGGCAACTGCGTTTTCTGCCAGTACATCCTGGCGGGCGAGCTCCGTGTGGCAAACGCGGAGGGCGTCGTCACGGAGGAGGCCTTCACCGCCCTGGAAGAGCGGGTGCGCCGGGGTGTGGCCGAGGACGTGGAGCTCGCGGAGCAGGCACTGCAGGAGCTGACGGGCGTCGGCGTGCACGGCGAGGTCACAGTGCACGGACGGCTTCCGAAGCTCCTCCACATCGATGTCGTTCACGATCACGTAGGCGTCGCGGGCCCAGCTCTTGAAATCGTAGCCGACCTGACGGATGTTGAGGCGGGAGCCAATGCTGAGAATCAGGTCTGCATTCTGTACGGCGAGGTTGCCCGGACGGTCACCGCGGCCACCCGGACGACCGACGTAAAGCGGATCGTCGCTCGGGATGATGTCTGGTCCGTTCCAACCGACCACGACCGGGATACCGAGGCGGTGTGCAACTTCCAGGAAGAGCGACTCGGCACCCGCAATGCGGATGCCGTTGCCCGTGTAGAAGATCGGACGGCGGCTCGCACGGATCTTCTCGAGGATGGTCTGCACCTGCTGCGGATCGACCGGCGGCACGGCCGCCTCACGATTCGTCGTGTCGGCATCCGCCGGGATACGGTGCGCCGCTGCATAAGCCTCGGCCGCCATGGCTGCCGGGGACGACATCACAGCTGCTGAAGCGGATGCTGCCGGGGCGCTGGCAGCGGTGCTGGTGACGGATGCGCGGTCGACTGCATCAGCCTGAGCGGAGGTGACGGTTGCATGGTCGACTGCATTGGCCTGCGCGATGGTGACGGTTGCGTGATCAACGGCATGAGCCTGCGCGGAGGTGACGGTTGCGTGGTCGACTGCATTGGCCTCGTACGGAGAGCGGGCGAAGGCGTTCCGACAGAGCGGGTAGGCGTCGGATCGCGTGGTGGCGTCCGTGGAGGTAGCCCAGCCGTCGCCACCAGCTGCGTAATCCGCCGGATCGAAGCCGATCAGCTCGTCCGTCTCGATGAACTTTCCCTGGATGTCGACCGGGATGTCGAGCCAGCAGGGGCCCGGGCGACCGGTCTGGCTGAGATAGATGCACTTTTCGAGCGCGTAGCGGACGCGGTATGGGTCGGTCAGCATCTCCGAATACTTCGTCATACAGTCGATGGACTTCGTGATGTCGAACTCCTGGTCGCCCATCGCGCGGAGGCGGGTGCCGTTCTGCTCTTCTGCCCAGCGCGCGGTGTTGTCATAGCGGACCTGGCCGGAGATGATCAGCATCGGGATGGAGTCGAGCCAGGCACCAAGCACGCCGGTGATGGCATTGGTGCCGCCCGGGCCGGAGGTCACGCAGAGAAGCGCCGGACGGTTGTAGATGCGGGCGTAGCTCTCGGCGGCCATCGCGCAGGCCTGCTCGTGGTGCTGGTAGAGCGTGTGCATGCCCTTCTGGTGGCCGAAGGCGTCGTTCAGGTGCATGGCTCCGCCACCGGTCACACTGAAGTTCTGGGTGATGCCGTTTGCGACGAGGGTTTCGGAAATGTAGTTCGCAAGCTTGATTTTCATTACTTACTCCTGCTTTTCGTGAGGAGTGCGACTCCTCGTGATGTAGTTTATTTCGAGGTCGTGCGTCGGCCGTGCAGCCACGCGCATAACCATGATATTCGGTGAAAGATCGAGGCCGGGTGCCCGCGTTCCGGACGACGGCATTGGCCTCATGTGAGCAGCAGTCTCGACGACTGCGCGGGGCTCGGAAATGCGGTGTTTCGGGCGACCGCACGGGGCTCGGAAATGCGGTGTTTCGGGCGACCGCACGGGCATCGAAAAAGTCACGTTCGGACGACGGCATGGAGCCGAAAAAGTGGCGTCCCGGGCAACGGCTCGGGAACCGGAAAAGCGGTCTTTCTAGACTTTCTATTGTACTAGTTCACGGGAAGAGGCGCAAGGGGCCAGGGGATGAAGGACAGTAAGGCTCCAGAGGACAGGGGACGAAGGACAGTAAGGGGCGCGCCGATGAGTTACCGTTCTAACGTACTTAAGTCAAGGTGTGGCTGGGCGGACAGTAACACCGAGGATGAGGGCGATAAGAGTGAGATACGATGGATATCCCGATGAGAAGCATTCAAACGCAGCAGACAGAAGCGAACCTCGCAGGCTCCACGATCGAGTTCGCGAAGAAACATCCAGGAGCAGCTGAAAGAAACATCACTCTCAGCATGGCCAGACTGCCTGACGGCTGGACTGTCGTACCCGTATCTAATTTGGATCGAATTTCAGAATAGTGGATATACTTTTTGCCTAAAATGTTTGAATACGAATGCAAACTATCCAATTACTGGCATATTTAAAAATAATGGATATTAAAGTCTTTATTTCGTAAGAGAGTTCTGCTCTCTGGTATCCATCTTTAAAAAAAAGATGGATTATTGGATATGCACCCACAGAAATTCTTCTCTGAAGGTAAAAATCTATATCCATTATTTCAGAAGGCAAGGTTTATTGGATAGTACGCTTATAAACGCCTGCCGGATTTTGAAGAAAACTATCCAATACATGTCATATTTTGAAATCGTGGATATTCACGCTCCTCTCAGGAAAATGATAAAAAATGTTAAAAATAACCACAATTTCAAAAAGCGCCACTTATTGGATAGTAACATCGATTTCCGTTAATTTCGGACGCTGCGCCAAAGAAATATCCGGCAGTGCCTACGTCGAGTGTCACTAGTGCGCGCGAAACAGATCGCTGATCGGAGATTGCGGACAGCGCCTTCGTCGAGCGCCGCTAGTGCGCGCGAGACAGATCGCTGATCGGAGATTGCAGACAGTGCCTTCGTCGAGCGCCGCTAATGCACGCGGGCCAGATAGTGCTCGAGGAGGAGGCGGTTTACGCCGTCACTTCGACGGAGGTCGCGGGTGTCGTCGAGGAGGCGACGGCAGGCATTGTAGGCGGGTTCGCCGCAGATGTCGACGCCGAGGATATGGATGTCGGGGCCCATGGCGAAGCGGTCGAGCTCGTGCCGGAATTCTGCTTCGGTCATGATGCCCTGGTCCCAGTTGGTGCGCAGCACTTTTCGCGAGAGGACGTCCTTATCGATGGAGATGTAGACCGGGAGGTGGAGCGCGTCGAGAAGGTGTGGAAGCTCGCGCGCGACGCGACCATCCAGGATGTCATCCTCTGTGAAGCAGCAGACGCGGACAGGTGCGGATGCGCGCAGGGGCTGATCCTCGGCTACGAGACTCTGCAGCTCACGTTCGATGATGTCGGCCTGGGCACATTCAGGGCCAATGATGAGGACGGCGCGGCAGTGGCTGTTTCGGAGGAGAACGTCGCGGATCCAGGAGCCGCAGCTCATGAGGCCAGGGAAGACGGGTTTTCGGAGATCGACGTGATGGTCATAAACGACGAGTGCGAAGTCTTCGCTGATTTTTTCGCACCAGAAGCGCGTGAGGTAATGGAAGTTGCCGTTGTCAAGGAAATGGATGCCACGTGCCGGGAAGTCCGCGATGCGACGGCGGATCTCATCCGCGGCGGCATCGTCGCAGAAGCCAGTGGTACCGGACAGCGTGGTGAAATCGAGGATGCTCGGAGTGAACGGCGAAGACGGCGTGCGCGCGACCGTGGCCGACATGCACCGCGGTGATATAGTTTGCGCGCACGCGGGGCTGCCAGAGACGATGAACGACGCGCAAGATGCTGCTCGTACAGGTGCGGAGTCGCCGGAGCCTGCAGCCCGCGCGGTTGCAGGACCGCTGGATGCTGCGAGCGATGCAGGGCGGTCGGACGGCGCGCCAGATGCAGCCCGTACGTTTGCAGGACCGCTGGATGCTGCGAGCGATACAGGGCTGTCGAACGGCGTGCCAGATGCAGCCCGTGCGTTTGCAAGGCCGCTGGATGCTGCGAGCGATACGGGCGCGGGGCCACTGAGGGGCGTGAACGATGCTTCACAGCTGCGGGATGTGCTGCTCTTCTGCTCTGAAATATAGAACGTTTCGTCTTCGTAGATGTGCGTGAAGTTCATGATGACGACGGGATCCTGCATGTGCCTGCCTCCTTTTCGCGTTTATGCGGACGGGTGCCTGTGTCGAGGGCACCTGCATTGGCCACTGAAACGGTGGCTTTTAAAACTGTATTTTACTCGGTCGGGGATGTGGGTGCAAGTGTGCTGCGGGTCAAAAAAAGAGCGTTGCGATGAGACGCAAAGCTCTTAAGATGCATAGGATCTTTTCAGTAGCCCGGATGTGGGAAACGGCACGCAGACGATCGACGCTGCATGCTGCTTCGAAGATGCCTTACAGGATATACTCGCTGACGACCTTGATGGCGAGGAGAACGAGTACGACGAGGATCGACGGGCGAACGATTTTCATGCCGTTTTTCATCATGAGGCCGGCACCGATGTAGTTTCCGATCATGTTGCAGATGGCGCATGGGATGCCGATCAGGAAGACGGTCTGGCCGTGCAGGATGAAGATCACGAGGGAGGTGATGTTCGTCGTCAGATTGATGACCTTCGTCTGGCCGTTGGCGGTTTTGATGCCAAGCTTCGCGAAGACGGTGAAGGCGATGATGAGGAAGGTGCCGGTGCCTGGGCCGTAGAAGCCATCATAGAAGCCGATGATGAGCGCGGCGAGGATGGCGGTCACGTACACTTTCGGGGTGTCCGTCTGCGCTTCTTCGACATTGTCGTGAAAGATGTGGCGGTTCAGGACGATGAAGGCGGTCACGGGCAGGACGACGAGGAGGATCGTGACGAGGACCTGCTCCGGGATGAGGAGGCTGATCCGGGCACCGATCGAGGAGCCGATGACGGCGGCGACGATGGACGGAATGGCGAGCTTCCAGTTGACGAGGCCTTCGCGGATGAAACGAACGGTCGCGACGGTGGTGCCACAGCAGCTGGAAAGCTTGTTGGTGCCGATGGCGTAATGCGCCGGGAGGCCGGCGAGTAGATAGGCCGGAAGGGAAATCAGACCGCCGCCTCCGCCGATGGCGTCGACGAGACCGGCGAGAAAGACAAGTGGACAGCAGATAAGATAGGTCAGAAATGTGATGTGCATAGTGGTGGTACCTCGGTGTGTGGTGGGCATGGCAGGCGCGACTGCGGTGGGCGCGGCGGGCGGCAGCGCGGGCGGCAGGCGTGGTGCGGGCGGCGGGCTCAGCGGCCG
>NZ_JBQKLS010000015.1:0-55515 GCF_052116105.1 Oribacterium sp. Sow4_G1_1 | reverse complement strand
GAACACACACAAACAAACGCCCCGGCCCCCCCCCCCCCCCCCCCCCCCCCCCCCCCCCCCCCCCCCCCCCCCCCCCCCCCCCCCCCCCCCCCCCCCCCCCCCCCCCCCCCCCGCCGTCTATAGAATATTGAAATCTGATGAAATGTATGTTAGTATGTTCAAAAACTTTAAAAAATAATGTCAAATGAACATAAGTAAGAAAGAAAGGCGGACGGCGCGATGCTGGAGCGGGAGACGACGATTATTCTGAGGACTTTATATGAGCGTGCGGAGAGTACGCAGCGGGACCTGGCGGGGGCGCTGGGGGTGTCGCTGGGGAAGACGAATCAGCTCCTGCAGGAGACGGTGAATCAGGGGCTTCTCCGAAAGCTGAGCCATGATGAGGGGCGTGGCCGGAATGTGCTGTATGAACTGACGGATGCAGGGCAGCAGCACCTGGAGGCCCATCGGGTGGACGCGGCGCTCGTACTGGCGTCGGGCTTCGGCTCCCGTTTCGTGCCGCTCACGTATGAGACACCGAAGGGCCTGCTCGAGGTTTTCGGGGAGCGGATGATCGAGCGTCAGATCCGACAGCTTCATGAGGTGGGGATCACGGATATCACGATCATGGTCGGGTACCTGAAGGAGAAGTTCGAGTACCTCATCGATAAGTACCAGGTGAAGCTGATCTACAATCCGGAATATGCGACGAAGAACACACTGGCGACGATGCACCATGCGGCGTCGGTGCTCCGGGGGCACAACTGCTATATTCTGTCCTCCGATAACTGGATGCGGGAGAATATGTACCATCGCTATGAGGCGGATGCCTGGTATGCGGCGAGCTTCATGAAGGGGGAGACCCGGGAATGGGCGATCGAGACCGCACGAAACGGTGCGATCCGGGATGTGCGGGTCGGTGGCTGTGATCAGTGGTGCATGTATGGGCCGGTGTACTTTACGAAGGAGTTTTCGGAACAGTTTCTGCCGTTCATCGAGAGTTACTACCGGATGCCCGGCACGGAGCAGTTCTACTGGGAGGATGTACTGATTCGGAATCTGAAGCTGCTGCCGCCGATCTATATCAATAAGCAGCCGGAGGGGGAGATCTATGAGTTCGAAAATCTCGAGGAGCTTCGGCAGTTCGATGAGAAGTATGTCAATCATTCCGGCTCCGAAGCGATGCAGCTCGTGTCCCGGGTCTTCGGCATCCCGGAGTCCTGTATCGTGCACATCCGCTGCTTGAAGGCCGGGATGACGAACAAGTCCTGGTACTTTTCGGTGCTGGATACACCGGAGGCACCGGCGGAGTACCGTGGAAAGGACTACATCTGTCGTATCCCGGGACCGGGCACAGAGAAGCTGATCGATCGTTTCCACGAGGGCGAGGTGTACCAGGCAGTGACGCAGCTCGGCATCACCGAGGAGCTTGTGTACTTCAATCCGGAGAACGGTTATAAGATCTCCCGCTACTATCATGGGGCGCGCAATGCAGACTACGGGAATCCGGTGGAGCTTCGGCAGTGCATGGCACTTCTGAAGCGTCTGCATAATTCCGGCATCGTGCTGAAGCATGATTTCGATCTTCATGAGGAGATGCTGCGTTATGAGACGTACATCCGTGAGGCGGGTGCGGTGATCCCGTTTGAGGATTATCCGGAGGTGCGTCTCCATGCGGAGGAGGTCTTCCGCTTCGTAGCGGCGCAGCAGCGTCCGAAGACGATCGCCCACATCGATTCCGTAAAGGATAATTTTATCTTCACGGACGAGGGGCTCAAGATGATCGACTGGGAGTACTGTGGCATGGCGGATCCGCTGACGGATCTCGCGATGGCGGCGATCTACTCCTACATGAGCTTCGAGGAGACGAAGCAGCTGATCGAGGTATATCGTACGGCACCGATGGGCGGGGCGGACGGAGACATTGCCCTCCGGGGACTCGACGACGAGGAAGCCTATGCGCTGGTCGTCGCCTATATGGGGCTCGGCGGGCTTTTATGGGCTCTCTGGTGTGTATACAAGATGGCGCTCGGGGAGAGCTTCGGCGATTACACGCTCCGAATGTACCGATACTTTAAGGATTCGTATAAATTCTTACGAAATTCGGGGAAAATTTAAGCGAAGCTTATGGAACAGACGCGCAAAAGCGTGATAGAATCTAGCTATGAACAATCGGAGGGCGACACTATGAATATGAAGGCGAAAATGCGTGTCCTGGGACTCACCCTGGCGATCGGATGTGCGGCGTTTGCGACACCGAGCTTTGCAGGCTGGGGCCAGAAGGATGGCAAGTACTACTACGTGGACGATTCCACGAATAAGTATATCTACAGCAAGTGGATCCATACCTCTTCCGGCTACTACTATATCGGCAGTGACGGATATATGGTGACGGGCTGGAAGAAGATCAACGGGAACTGGCACTACTTCCGCTCGAACGGTCTCATGGTGACCGGCTGGCGCCAGATCGATAACAAGTGGTACTACATGAAGACGGATGGTGTGATGCAGACGGGCTGGCTGAAGCTGACCGAAAACGGGACGACCCGCTGGTACTATCTGAAGGGCGATGGCTCGATGGCGACCGGCTGGCGTCAGATCAGCGATAAGTGGTACTATTTCCAGCCGGGTGATGGCACCCTGCTGATGGATACCTGGGCGAAGATCGATAACAGCTGGTATCGTTTCGAGTCGAACGGCGTGATGCAGACGGGCTGGTACGCACAGGAGGGAAGCTACTACTACCTGAACGCGAAGGGCGTGATGCAGACCGGATGGAAGACCGATACCTCGGGACACAAGTACTATCTGGATACTTCAAGCGGAAAGATGGCCCAGGGCTGGAAGCAGATCGAGGGCGAGTGGTACTACTTCGGCGAGAATGGCAAGATGATTGAAGGCTGGCTCGAGTCGAAGGGTGCGTACTACTACTTAAACAACGGTAAGATGATTGCAGGAAAGACCGTGACCATCGGCGGCACAGACTACAGCTTCGATGCGAACGGCGCCTGCACCTCGGCGATCGGCAATGTCTCCGTAACCCACGCAGGTGGCAGTACCGGCAGCACCACCACGAGCACCTCTGGCAGCAACGCTGTGACCGCAGCGACACCAGGCGGCAGTAGCTCGACGGTGACGACACCGGGCAGCACCGGAAGCTCGAACATCACGACGAGTGAGCCGGGGACGAGCACGACGGCCGGTCCGGGCGGCGTATCACAGTATGAAACGACGCAGGCGGCGGGACCGGGCTCTGTGAGCGGAAGCAGCAATGTGACGACGTCCTCACCGGTGAGCACGACGACCAGTTCCTCCGGCGCGATCGAGGAACTGAAGGTCGGCAGCCTGACGGGACCGATGTAAAAATCAAAATAACAAATCGGAAAAGTACATAATCGAAGCAGACATAAACACTCAGCCAGAACCCTTCGGGGCTCTGGCTGAACTGCTGTCAGACGGTGGCAAACGGTATAATTTGCTTCGCGATGATGCCGCAGGCTGTAGCATTGTCCGCTGAGATAGAGTATTATAGCTTTGTTTTTAAGACGCAGTCATCAGATGAAGCAGAGAGGGGGATCGCGATGATCGAAGATTATACGAAGGCCTGGCACATGGGGGAGAGTCAGTACCGCCGAGATATCACATTCGGACGCTATCCATATCTTACGGCGCTCGATGATATCGTGAAGCCGGAAAGCATACTTGCAGAGAATCATATCGGACTGGTCGAGATTCCGATCGCCGACATCGCCGGCACGAAGACGCATGGCCGGCAGGAGGCCTTCGCCAGCAATTTCATGCCGCTGCTGCCGCCGAAGACCGAGTTTTCGATGAAGTGGTCGGCACTCTATGATTCTGCTGTTCAGGAGGGCATCCGGGACGCGATCCTCGTGTATGAGTACATGGGGCGCTTCTATGTGCAGGAGGGCAACAAGCGCGTATCGGTTTCGCGCTTTACCGGCATGGTATCCATCCTCGCGGACGTCATCCGACTGCTACCACAGCATACCGATGACAAGACGAACCGCATCTACTTCGAGTTCGTCGATTTCTTTAAGGTGAGCGGCATCTATGGTATCTGCTTTTCGGAAGAGGGGGCCTATCAGAAGCTCTGTCAGGTCCTCGGACTGTCCATGGAGAAGCCATGGACGTCGGAGGTGCGCAATGATGTAAAGGCAGATTTCTTCCGCTTTGCGGAGCGCTTTCTTCGAAAGGGCGGCGGACATCTCGATATCACCCGTGGTGATGCCTTCCTCATCTATCTTTGCATCTATGGCGCGAAGAGCCTCGAGCATATCTCGACGCAGGAAATCGATGCGAACCTCGATAAGATCTGGCATGAATTCCTGAAGGAGCCGGAGGATATCCGGCTCGTGGAAACCCCGGATGTCCTCCAGAAGGACAGCTCCTTCTTTAAGCGCCTGATGCAGCAGAGCGCGGACCGGAAGCTGACGGTGGCCTTTATCTATGAGAAGAATCCGGAGACCTCCAGCTGGGCGTACCAGCATGAGCTCGGACGGAACTACATCGCCGGACGCTTCGGCACGCAGCTTGAGACCCTGACTTGGGCGGACTGCGATACGCCGGCACGCGTGAGTGCTGCGATCGATGAGGCAGCGGCTGCCGGCGCACAGGTGATTTTTACGACGACGGGCATGATGGTGGAGGCTTCGGTACAGGCGAAGGTCTGCTTCCCGAAAATCCATATCCTGAACTGCTCAGTAAACAGCAGCTATAATTCGATCCGGACCTACTATGGCCGTATGTATGAGGCGAAGTTCCTGATGGGCGCGCTCGCGGCCTCGGTGACGGACGGTGACGAGATCGGCTACGCGGAGCTCTGCCCGCTGTATGGCACGCTTTCCAACGTCAATGCCTTCGCCATCGGTGCACAGATGATCAATCCATATGCCCGGATCCATCTCGAGTGGTCGGCACTCCGGGATCATGACTGGAAGAAGTCGCTGCTCAGTCAGGGCATCCGGACGATCTCCGGACCGGAACTGACACCGGCGAAGAAGCTGTCGCGAGAGTTCGGCGTCTATCGGATAGCAGAGGACGGTGCGGTATCCAACATTGCCACGCCGATCTTCGACTGGGGACGCTTCTATGAGATCATCCTCCGTTCGATTCTGGAAGGCTCCTGGGACAACAGCCGACTTACGAAGTCACATGAGGCACTGAATTTCTGGTTCGGTATGGAATCCGGGGTCATCGATGTGATTCTTTCCGGGCAGCTCCACTATGCCTCCCGGAAGATGCTGACGGCGCTTCGCGAGGGTGTTCTATCCGGACGAATCCATCCGTTTGACGGAGAAATCCACAGTCAGGAGGGCCTCATAAAGGACGCGCAGGCACCACGGCTCTCCAGCGAAGAGATCGTGAATATGCATTGGCTCAATGATAACATCATCGGTGAGATTCCGAAGCTCGAGGCCTTTAATCAGCGGGCACAGGAGCTGATCCGTATCAGCGGATTTCTGAAAGGTTCATTATGAAGGTATTACTGATTGCAGACGAAGAGGATAAGAAGCTCTATGATTATTACGATCCGGCCGAGCTCAGGGATGTCGACCTCATCGTGTCTGCCGGCGATTTGAATCCGCATTACCTCGAATTTCTGGTGACGGCTGGACATGCACCGCTGCTTTATGTGCATGGAAATCATGACAACTGTTATGATACGATGCCGCCGCTCGGCTGTGACTGCGTGGACGATCGCATCTATGATTTTCGCGGACTTCGCATCCTGGGCCTCGGCGGCTCGATGCGGTATAAAGAAGGAAACTATATGTATACGGAGCGTGAGATGGAGAAGCGGATCGACCGGCTTCGCTCGGCCATC
This sequence comes from Oribacterium sp. Sow4_G1_1, assembly GCF_052116105.1. Classification (NCBI taxonomy): domain Bacteria; kingdom Bacillati; phylum Bacillota; class Clostridia; order Lachnospirales; family Lachnospiraceae; genus Oribacterium; species Oribacterium sp. Sow4_G1_1. Next base: position 49,691 of record NZ_JBQKLS010000015.1, on the reverse strand, counting down.
GCACTGCGAAACGGCTTCGATATCGTGGTAACACATGCGCCGGCGCAGGGCTACGGCGATATGGACGACCTGCCGCATCAGGGCTTCCGCTGCTTAAACGAGCTGCTCGAACGCTACCATCCGAAATACATGATTCATGGTCATGTACATCCGTGTTACGGCGGTGATTTTCAGCGCGTACGGACGCATCCGAGCGGGACGACGATCATCAACTGCTACGGGAAGTATGTGCTGGATCTGAAGAGCGGCGATGATTATCCGGAGGAAGGAAAGACGGGATCCCTCCTGTATGATCTTTATAAGAATGTTTCCAGGTCCCGGAGTCACAATGTTTATCACGGATAAATATATGCTGCGCGCGTCGTACCGACCACGGATCGGTATGTGCGTTGACCCGTCGGCGAAAGAATGCACGAAAGTGTGCACAGGAGAAAGAAATGATGATTACGAATGACTGGCTGAAGCCGCTGGAGGCGGAATTCAGCAAGCCGTACTATGAACAGCTGTACCATACCGTCGATCAGGAATATAAAACGCAGACGATCTATCCGGCGGCAGAGAATATTTTCAATGCTTTTTCCTTCACTCCGCTGGAAAAGGTGAAGGTGGTGATCCTCGGACAGGATCCGTACCACGAGCCGGGACAGGCCCATGGGCTCTGCTTTTCGGTGAAGCCGGAGGTGGCCATCCCGCCATCCCTCGTGAACATCTATAAGGAGCTGCATGACGACCTCGGCTGCACGATTCCAGATAACGGGTATCTGAAAAAGTGGGCGGATCAGGGTGTGCTGATGCTGAACACCGTGCTGACCGTGCGGGCACATCAGGCGAACAGCCATCACGGCATCGGCTGGGAGGCGTTCACTGATGCGGCGATCCGGGTACTGGATCAGATCGACCGCCCGATGGTATTTATCCTCTGGGGCCGTCCGGCTCAGATGAAGGAGGCGATGCTGCGGAATCCGAAGCATCTGATTCTGAAGTCGCCGCACCCGAGTCCGCTGAGTGCCTATCGTGGCTTCTTCGGCTCACGTCCGTTCTCGAAAACAAATCAGTACCTGGAGGCACACGGCCTCACGCCGATCGACTGGCAGATCGAAAATCGACAGGCATAAGCAATATGTGGAGGAAATAGAATGAGTTTTGTTGAAACCTTAAAAATTATCGTATTCGGACTCGTGGAGGGCTTCACCGAGTGGCTTCCGATCTCCAGTACAGGACACATGATTCTCGTCAATGAGCTGATCCGGCTGAACCAGCCGGATGAGTACTATAAGGTCTTCGAGGTCGTGATCCAGCTGGGCGCGATCCTCGCGGTCATCACCACCTTCTTCCGTCAGCTCTGGCCGTTTGCACGTCGTCGCTCGAATGGACGCGTCGGCCTCGTGCCATCCCGCGTCGATCTCTGGATCAAGATCATCGTCGCCTGCATCCCGGCGGCCGTCATCGGGATCCTCTTCGATGACCTCCTGGATAAGTATCTCTATAACGGCTTCGTCGTGGCGCTGATGCTGATCCTGTATGGTGTGTTCTTCATTCTGATCGAGAAGCGGAACGAAACGGTCGATTTTCACATCAATCGTCTGCAGGATCTGGATATGCGCACCGCGATCTATATCGGTCTCTTCCAGTGCCTCGCACTGATTCCGGGTACCTCCCGTTCTGGCGCGACGATCCTCGGCGCGATGCTGATCGGCGTCGCACGTACACCGGCTGCAGAGTTTTCCTTCTTCCTGTCGGTACCGGTCATGTTCGGTGCGAGCTTCCTGAAGATCATCAAGTTCGGCTTCGCCTTCACCGGCCCGCAGCTCTTCTATCTGATCCTCGGTATGGTCATCGCCTATATCGTGAGCGTATACTGCATAAACTTCCTGATGCGTTACATCCGGAAGAACAGCTTCGCCATCTTCGGATACTATCGTATCGGCCTCGGCATCATCGTCCTGATCTGGTTCGCGATTTCGGCACTGCTTCACTGATATGGACGGATCTGCGCGATAAACGTAAGAAATATGTAAGAGCTATGTTCGTGTTTCGTTGTTGCATGCCTCTTTTTTTTCGCGTAGACTTCTAGTGTAGAAAGAAAACGAGCATAGAGATGTCCGGCAGCGATGGATACAGTCGCCCATCCGCAGGGTGGGTGCGGCTGAGGGGCGTGCTGGGCAGGGCATCGTATAGATGATCCGCGCCCTGTGCCATGATGTATACGATGGAGTGAAAGAGAGAAGAACATGAAGAAATTAAGCGTTTTGATCACGGCAGCTGTTCTTTCCGTATGTATGTGCATGAGCTCGCTCGCAAGCACAGAAATCGGACTGAATCTGGACTGGAAGTATGCCGGTAATTCGAAGATCAACACCGGAAAGGCCGTCCTCTATACCACAGATGTCGCCGAGAGTGCACGAAAGGGCATTACCGTGGCGGTCAATGCAGGCCACGGTACGAAGGGCGGCGGATCGGTACGGACCCTGTGTCATCCGGATGGATCGAAAAAGGTAACCGGCGGTTCGACGGCCGCCGGCAGCACGACTGCGACGGCCGTTTCCGGCGGCATGACCTTCGCCGATGGTACGGCGGAGCCGGTGGCGACCCTGATGGTCGCCGAGAGTCTGAAGCAGAAGCTGCTGGCGGATGGCTACGATGTGCTCATGATTCGTGATGATAAGGATGTACAGCTCGATAATATCGCACGTACGGTCATCGCAAACAATAAGGCGGACTGCCATATCGCGATCCACTTCGATTCCACGAAGTCAAACAAGGGCGTCTTTTTCATGAGCACACCGGATGCACTGAAGTCGATGGAGCCGGTGGCGAGCTACTGGCAGAAGCATGAGAAGCTTGGTGAGAGCCTCATCGCAGGACTCAAGGCATCGGGTATGAAGGTGTTCTCGAGTGGCAGCATGGACATGGATCTGACCCAGACCGCCTACTCGACGGTACCGTCAGTGGATATCGAGGTCGGGGATAAGGCCAGTGACCACAGCCAGGCGGCCTGCGACAAGATCGCAGCCGGACTGCTGGATGGCATCAACATTTATTATGGTTTTACAGCTGCACAGGGCTGAGCACTGTGCGGGCAGAGGTGGAGGATGTCCCTCCGCCTCTTTTTTGTATCTGCGAAGGAACTTTACGAACGGTTTACACGAAATTTGCGGTCTGTTATAATCCGACTTGGCAGGGGTTGCTGCCTGGCGTTCGATTTTACATCGACATTTATCTAGAGGTGATTATGACAGTAGATCATGTGGCGAGTCTGTTCCGTCTTCTAGGCGGACTAGGTATGTTCCTGTATGGTATGTCGGTCATGAGTGACGGCATGCAGAAGGCGGCAGGTAACCGGATCTCGGGATTCCTGGACATCGTGACGAAGAACCGCTTTATGGCGGTGGTGCTCGGTGCGGCGATCACGGCACTGGTGCAGTCGTCATCTGCGACGACGGTCATGGTCGTTGGCTTCGTAAATGCCGGCATCATGAATCTTTCACAGGCGGTCGGAATCATCATGGGTGCGAATATCGGTACGACGATCACGGCCTGGATGGTATCGCTGACACAGATTTCGAGCGATATGCTGACGGTGCTGAAGCCGGATTTCTTTGCACCGGTACTGATCGCCATCGGTGCGTTCCGTATCCTGTTTGGCAAGAAGGGCAGTGATGACCTGATCGGTAATTTCTGTATCGGTGTCGGCTTCATCTTCATCGGCCTCGAGTTCATGTCGGGTGCGGTATCCCCATATGCGGATTCACCGATCTTTTCCGATGCGTTCCGTGCGATCGGCGGAAATCCGATCCTGGGCATCCTGGTCGGTGCCGTCGTGACCGGTATCATCCAGTCCTCCGCTGCTTCGGTTTCTATCCTGCAGACCCTGGCGCTTGCAGGAGCGGTTCCGAGAGCCTCCGGCTTCTATATCACCCTCGGACAGAACATCGGTACCTGCGTGACGGCGGTGATTTCCGCGACGGGTACCAGCCGCACAGCGAAGCGGGCTGCCTGCATTCACCTGCTGTTTAACGTGGCGGGTGCTGTGATGTTCGGAGTACTGATTTTTGCAGCCTCCTTCGCAGTGCCGCAGTTCTTCAACGGCATGCTTACGCCGGTGGAGATTTCGATCTTCCATACGATTTTTAATGTGTGCTGTACACTCGTGCTTTATCCGTTCGGTGATCTTCTTGTGAAGCTTTCCGGCGCATTCGTTCCGGAGAAAACCGTCGCCGAAGGCGCACAGACCGCAGAGGATAAGGTGAACATCGAAGAGCAGCGTCTCCGCCGCCATCTCGATGAGCGTATCCTGGAGTCCCCGGCGATCGCCCTGGCGGCGACCCAAAGCGAGGTCGTCAACCTCGGCCGTGTCGTCGCGGTCAATATCAACGACGCCTGTGGTGCACTGGAGAGCGGAGACGAGAAGCTGATTCAGGATGTGCATGATCGGGAGAAGCTGATCGACCATATGACGGGACTTCTCACGAATTATCTCATCAAGATCGACCAGCTGTCCCTCAGCGAGCGTCAGAAGTTTGAGGTAACCCGGATGCTGAATACACTGACGGATATGGAGCGTGTCGGTGATCATGCAGAGAACATCGTCGAAAAGGCGAAATATATCTTCGACAACGGCGTGCACTTCACAGAAAAGGGTATCCAGGATCTTCAGAAGATCGGACAGCAGGCGCAGGCAAGCTTCAGCCTGTCCATCAATGCACTCGAAGATAACAGCATCGATGAAGTCATCGATACGAAGCGCTCCGAGGATATCGTGGACAGGATGGAGCGTGAGATGCGTGAGCATCACATGCAGCGTCTCAGCGAGGGCAAGTGCAGTACCTCCGCAGGTGTGGCCTTCCTCGATGTCATCGGTGACCTCGAGCGTATTTCGGACCACGCCGACAACATCGCGGGCTATGTAAAATCTATGTTGCAGTAATCTGCTCTGGCCGGTGCCCGTAGGGGCATCGGCCAATTTGTATATTTGCTGTGAAATTTTTCACAAAATCACTGCTTTGTACTTGCAAAAAGACATTTGATAGCATACAATAACAGATGCTAATGGAAATGTTTATGTAACCATTTATTTCATTAAAATATCAGGAGGATATTATTATGGCAGTAAGAGTTGCGATTAATGGTTTCGGCCGTATCGGTCGTCTCGCATTCAGACAGATGTTCCAGGCTGAGGGTTATGATGTTGTAGCAATCAACGATCTGACCAGCCCGGAGATGCTTGCATACCTTCTTAAGTATGATACGACCCACGGCAGATACAACGGTACTGTAGAGGCTACCGATCACTCCATCATCGTAAATGGCAAGGAGATCGAGATCTACAAGGAGAAGGATGCTGCAAACCTTCCTTGGAAGGATCTTGACATCGACGTAGTTCTTGAGTGCACAGGTTTCTACTGCTCTAAGGAGAAGTCCATGGCACACATCAACGCTGGTGCTAAGCACGTTGTGATCTCTGCACCTGCTGGTAAGGATCTGAAGACCATCGTTTACAACGTAAACCACAAGACTCTTACAGCTGATGATCAGATCATCTCCGCTGCATCCTGCACCACCAACTGCCTCGCTCCGATGGCAAAGGCTCTTAACGACCTCGCTCCGATCGAGTCCGGCTTCATGACCACTGTACACGCTTACACTGGCGATCAGATGATCCTTGATGGACCGCAGAGAAAGGGCAACCTTCGTCGTTCCAGAGCAGGTGCTCAGAACATCACTCCTGCATCCTCCGGTGCAGCAAAGGCAATCGGCCTCGTTCTTCCAGAGCTTGATGGCAAGCTGAACGGTGCTGCTCAGCGTGTTCCTGTAGCTACAGGTTCCACTACCATCCTTGATGCAGTTGTTGCTAAGGAAGTAACCGCTGATGAGGTTAACGCTCAGATGAAGGCTGAGGAGACTGAGTCCTTCGAGTACAACACTGACGAGATCGTATCTTCCGATATCATCAACTCCATGGCTGGTTCCATCTTCGATGCTACTCAGACCAAGGTTCTCCCGATGGGCAACGGCAAGACTCTTGTACAGGTTGTTTCATGGTATGACAACGAGAACTCCTACACATCTCAGATGGTTAGAACAATCAAGTACTTCGGTTCTCTGATTGCTGACTAATTCCTCTCAGAATATATAGGGATATGACTTTAAAGAGGTCCGGCCTTCATGGGCCTGGCCTCTTTTTATAAAAGGAGATTTATTATGGCAGGTTTAAACAAGTTAACAGTGGATGATATCGATGTAAAGGGCAAGCGCGTCCTTTGCAGATGCGACTTCAACGTTCCTCTGAAGAATGGTGTGATCACCGACGAGAACAGACTCGTCGCTGCACTTCCGACCATCAAGAAGCTGATCGCGGACGGTGGCAAGGTGATTCTCTGCTCCCACCTCGGTAAGGTGAAGACAGAGGAGGATAAGCCTTCCAAGACCCTCGCTCCGGTTGCAAAGAGACTTTCCGAGCTTCTCGGCCAGGAAGTAAAGTTTGCAGCAGATCCTGAGGTTGTCGGCGCAAACGCAAGAGCAGCCGTTGCAGAGATGAAGGACGGTGATGTGATTCTTCTCGAGAATACTCGTTACAGAGCAGAGGAGACCAAGAATGGTGATGCATTCTCACAGGATCTGGCTTCTCTCGCAGATGTATTCGTAAATGATGCATTTGGTACTGCACATAGAGCACACTGCTCCAATGTTGGTGTTACCAAGTACATCAATGGCCCGCATGTGGTCGGCTACCTGATGCAGAAGGAGATCCAGTTCCTCGGCCAGGCGGTTGAGAATCCGGTACGTCCTTTCGTAGCGATCCTCGGCGGTGCGAAGGTTGCAGATAAGCTGAATGTTATCTCGAACCTCCTTGAGAAGTGCGATACCCTCATCATCGGTGGTGGTATGGCATTCACCTTCACAAAGGCACAGGGCTACGAGATCGGTTCTTCTCTCTGCGATGAGACGAAGCTTGACTACTGCAAGGAGATGATTGCAAAGGCAGAGCAGCTTGGTAAGAAGCTTCTTCTTCCGGTAGATGCCGTCATCACCGATCACTTCCCAGATCCGATCGATGGACCGATCGATACAGAGGTTGTAGACATTGACAAGATTCCGGCTGGCAAGATGGGCATGGATATCGGACCGAAGACTGCTGAGCTCTATGCAGAGGCTGTAAAGTTCGCAAAGACCGTTGTATGGAACGGACCGATGGGTGTATTCGAGAACCCGACCCTTGCGGCTGGTACGAAGGCCGTTGCGAAGGCACTCGCAGATACCGATGCGACAACCATCATCGGTGGCGGTGATTCTGCAGCTGCGGTTAACCAGCTCGGCTATGGCGATAAGATGAGCCATATCTCTACGGGTGGTGGCGCTTCCCTTGAGTTCCTTGAGGGTAAGGAGCTTCCGGGTGTTGCTGCAGCAGACGATAAGAACTAATTGAACTGTGGCCGGAGGCCTTCCGTGGGAGTGCCTCCGGCTTTTTTTCATCATCTTAGAAAGAGGTATCTATATGAGAAAGAAGATTATTGCCGGTAACTGGAAGATGAACATGGTTCCTTCTGAGGCGTTGAAGCTCGTCGAGACATTAAAGCCACTTGTGCAGAATGAGGACGTGGACGTTGTGTACTGTGTACCAGCTATCGACCTCGTACCAGTGGTCAATGCTGTAAAGGGCAGCAATGTACATGTAGGCGCAGAGAACCTGTATTTCGAGGATAAGGGTGCATACACCGGTGAGATTTCTGCAGACATGCTCGTCGATGCGGGCGTAGAGTACGTGATCATGGGCCATTCCGAGAGAAGAGGCTACTTCCATGAGACCGACGAGGACATCAATAAGAAGCTTCTGAAGGCACTTGAGAAGGGTCTGAAGCCGATCGTATGCTGTGGTGAGTCCCTCGAGCAGAGAGAGCAGGGCATCACTGAGGACTGGATCCGTATGCAGATCAAGATCGCATTCCAGGGCGTAAGCGCTGATCAGGCGAAGGGTGTCGTTATCGCGTACGAGCCGATCTGGGCGATCGGAACCGGTAAGACGGCGACCTCTGCACAGGCTGAAGAGGTATGTAAGGCGATCCGTGAGACCATCGGTGAGATCTATGACACTGATACCTCAGAGGCGATCCGCATCCAGTATGGTGGATCCATGAATGCCGGCAACTGCAAGGAGCTCCTCGCACAGCCGGATATCGATGGCGGACTGATCGGCGGCGCATCTCTGAAGCCGGACTTCGGCACCATCGTAAACTATAATAAGTAATCCCTACAAAAAACGGAACCGCTGAAGGTTCCGTTTTTTTATGGGGTCATTTTTATGGGGTCAGACCCCCTTACGGCCGGCTTAAGGATTTCGTAATGATTTCGTAATGGGGTCAGACCCCCTTACGAAATTCTTAAGATTAGTGGTGCTGGCAGCTGGCAGAGTAGATGATGCGGTGGCAGGCGGCGTCGAGGCTCAGGTGCAGGAGGAGACCCTCCGGGGTCTGGAGATCGATGAGCGTGATGTTCTCGCCTTCCGTGCGGGTGCCGGATGTAAGCATCGGCAGAGCATCGATGCGGGCAGCTTCACGCTGAAAGCTGGCTTCGTCGAGCGTCTCGCCGAGGCTTATGTGCAGGCTGTTCTCGAGGATACTCGTGTACTTATAGTACTGGTAGGAGACATCACCGGCAGTCGGCAGGATGGTCTCCGGGAAGAGCTGCTGCAGGTCGGCCAGCATGTTTTCGTCGATGCCCTGATCGATCTGCATATACTGCTTCGGCTTCGTACTGCCGGAGCAGTAGGGCGGGATCAGGCAGAGGATGAGGGCGGCGAGGACACCGGCAAGGAGTGCCGGCCACGCGAGCTGTGTGAGGAGCCGGGTCCAGAAGGTGTTTTCCATCGACCGTGCCGAGAGCCCGAAGATGCCGACGAGCAGTGGGAGTGCCAGCACGAGATACAGGAGGTTCAGGACCTCTGCCTTCGCGATGGCCAGCTTCGGGAACTGCATATGCCAGAAGAGGATGGAAACGAAAAGTACGATCAGCTCCAGGGCGATGCCGAGGAGCAGATCGTACTGAAGACCATCATGCCAGAGTGTCTTTTCTTTTGACTTCATCTGGGACAAGTTACTTCTCCCATGGAAGCTCGGACTTGCCGAAGTGACCGTAGCTGGATACCAGGTTGTAATCTACGTGGCGGAGATCCAGCGCACGGGTGATGCCCTTCGGAGTCAGGTCATAGTTGTGCTTGATTTCCTCCCAGATGGTATTACGATCCTGCTTTTCGGTACCGAAGCAGTCGACATATACGGAAACCGGCTCTGCGACGCCGATCGCGTAGGCCAGCTGTACCTCGCAGCGATCCGCCTTGCCGGCGTTTACGATGTCGCGGGCGATCTTACGTGCCATATAGGCAGCGGAACGATCGACCTTACTCGGATCCTTACCGGAGAAGGCTCCGCCGCCGTGATGTGCGGCTCCACCATAGGTGTCGGCGATGATCTTACGACCGGTCAGACCGGAATCGGCGAAGGAGGAACCGAGAACGAAGCGGCCAGTCGGATTCACCAGCACACGGAAGTCGGTGTTGAGGCCCATCTCCTCTGCGGTTTCCTTCATGATGCCGGAAACGATCTCACGTACCTCGTCGAGAGAGGTCTCCTCGGCATGCTGGGTGGAGATCAGGAAGGTGTCGATGCGGTGAGTATCATAATCGAAGGATACCTGTGCCTTCGCATCCGGACGAAACTTCCGGAAGCCGTCCTTCAGGTTGTAGGCACGCAGCTTGAGCAGCGCCTTCGTGGAAAGAACGTATGGAATCGGCAGCATCTCCGCGGTCTCGTTCGTCGCATAGCCGAACATCATACCCTGGTCGCCGGCACCGTCGTTATCAACACCCATCGCGATGTCCGGGGACTGTCTGGAAATCAGGTAACGGATGTTGTACTTCTCGACATCGGTGAGACCGATGTTGCGGAGTACATCGCGGATCAGCTTGTCGTAATCCGGCTCATAGTTGGAAGTGATCTCACCCATCACGGTGATTTCGTAATCCTTGATGATGGTCTCGGCTGCGATACGGCTGAGCTCATCGTGCTGCAGAATGTCGGTTACGATGGCATCGGAAATCTGATCACAGATCTTATCCGGATGCCCGTTGGATACCTGCTCTGATGAAAATAACATGTGTAAATCCTTTCTGGCGTAAGCCAAATGGTGTTTCGAAGTGTCTTTTGCGGATCAGTCGCTGTGAAGCACGGTGCCGGAATGTTCGATGAATGAGTCTCCCGGCAGGGGACTGATGTATAAAAAAGCCTGCCGAACAATCGACAGGCTGAAAATCCGCATCTTATTGCTCGAAACAAAACGTTCGCTCAGGTTAGCACCTTCCGTTTCCGGGGTTGCTGCGGCTTCATCGCTCCTATGTAGCTCCACCGTCTCTGAATAAGTTATGAAATTGCGCACCGATTTCTCAAGTGCGGATAGTACTATAGCATGAGTTTTGGTTGTGTGCAATAGGATTTCGAGATATAATTTGGTTCAGTTTCATTTATTTGCATGAAAATGCATTTTCCTGTACATTTTCATTCATAAATCGCCTATACTGGTCTGATCATAAACATAAACGAGGTACCCTATGCCGATTAAAGTACAGAATGATTTACCTGCGAAGCATATCCTGGAGAACGAGAACATCTTTGTGATGGATGAGAAGCGAGCGCAGTCTCAGGAGATCCGACCGCTTAGGATCGCGATTCTGAACCTGATGCCGCTGAAGGAGGACACGGAGCTCGATATCCTCCGCGTGCTGTCGAACTTCCCGATTCAGACAGAGATCACCTTTATGACCGTGGCGACCCACGAGTCGAAGCATACCGACGCCTCTCATCTCAATAAGTTCTATGTGACCCTGGACCAGGTGGAGCAGGAGTACTTCGATGGTCTGATCATCACCGGCGCACCGGTCGAGAAGCTTCCGTTCGAGGAGGTGGAGTACTGGCCGGAGCTTACGGAAATCATGAAGTGGTCCGAGACCCATGTCTTCTCGACCTTTCACATCTGCTGGGGGGCGCAGGCCGGACTCTACTATCATTATGGCATCGAGAAGCGTCTGCTCCCGGAAAAGCTTTCCGGGATCTATCGTCAGAAGGTGCTCCACCGGAAGAAGATGATCATGCGCGGCATGGATGATTATTTCAATGTGCCGATCTCCCGCTATACGGGCATCGATGAGGAGGCGGTACGGAAGAATCCAGAGCTTTACGTCGTCGCGGAAGCGGTGAAGCCGGAAGAGGGCGGCAGCTATATGATCCTCGCCTGCTCGAGCCGTCAGATCTTCATCACCGGCCACTCCGAGTATGATAAGTACGACCTCGATAAGGAGTATAAACGCGATGTGAAGAAGGGCCTCGATCCGAAGCTCCCGGTCGGCTACTATGAGGATGATGATCCGTCAAAGGAACCCATCCTCAGCTGGCGTTCGACCTCGAACTGCACCTACACGAACTGGCTGAACTTCGTGTACCAGGAGACCCCGTATGATCTTCATGAGCTGTCACCGGTACAGGCAGACAGCTATCTGAAGGGCGACCATGTAGAAGAGCGTGATACGATCATGATGGCCGGCAAGAAGTCCTGAATCAGATCCTGAATCGGGCACTGTGCGTATATGGACAGGAGTTTAGAACGGCATCGCATGATGCTGTGCACCATCTTTGCAGTATACATACATTAAGACAATGAAAAATGGAGGCAAGTCCTGATGGACAGCCTCCGTTTTCTTTAGAAATAAATATACAGATATGGATATTCAGACATTAGTATACAGGATTATCTACATTGACCTTATCCACTTCCTGGAAAGGTGCAAGGGTAGAAACCATCTTAACCGTCTGATCGTAGGCGTTCTTTACATAGTGCACCTCACCTGGCTCGATATGGATGAAATCGCCTTCGCTTAAGGTGTGGCAGACGCCGTCAACCACGATATCGACTTTTCCCTCTAAGATATAGAAGTTCTCTTCCATGACATTATGATAGTGTGCCTGGAAATCCTGCCCCGGCTGGAACTGAACCAGTGCATAGTTCATGCGAGGTCCCTTCATCAGATACTTCGGGCCGCTGTCACCGAAACGGTATTCAAAATCTTTCTCATTTACTACAAACATGTCTATTTCCTTTCTTTTCTTCTTGTGAACTCTGAATCTGAGTTTCACTTAAATGTTTTATACGAATCAGGTACTGCTTACAGGCCTGGCGCGATCCACATATTCTTCGTGAGCTTTCGATCGCAGAGTGCGAGGTTTGCCTTGTAGACCTCCCGCCATACCGGATACATCTCATCGTAGATCTTTTTATTTTCGAGGTTCGGTGTAAAGGTTTTATCGATCTTTGCGCAGCGGGCAGCGCCTTCAGCGATAGAAGGATAGATCCCGACGCCATAGCCGGCCAAGATGGCTGCGCCGAGGGCAGTTGCCTCCTTCACGACCGGTGTAACCACCGTCTTTCCGGTGACATCGGCGAGAATCTGCGACCATAAATCACTTACGGATGCACCGCCGGCGAAGATCAGCTTGTCCGGCTCGTTTCCGGTGGCTTCCTTTACGAGCTCGATATGTCCTTTCACCAGCATCGCGGTATTTTCCAGGATGGAGCGGTAGAAGGTATACTTGTTAAACTTCTCTGGTAAAAGCTCGAAGTTTGTGAAGGTCGGCGCGGCATGCTTCCAGTTGATGAAGTTCATCACATCACTGAAGCAGCACATCATGCCATAGCATCCAGCCGGGATCTTCTCGGCTTCACGGTTCATCAGGTTATACGGATCGTCACCGATCTCCTTTGCTTTTCTCTTTTCCTCCTGACAGAAGCCATCGCGGAACCAGCGCATCACGAGGCCTGGTTTAAAGGCGAGCGCCTCGTACTGCCATACGCCGGGTACGGCATGACAGTTTACACGGACGCGTCCGTATGGATCGGTCTTTCCGCTGTCGGTATTAAATTCATACTGCCAGAAGCTGCCACCGAATACCGCGGCTTCGCCCGGCTTACATGCGCCGACACCGATGGTGCCGAGCTGACAGTCACCACCGCCGACGACGACCGGTGTCCCCTCTGCGAGACCGGTTTCGGCAGCGCCCTTTGCGGTGACGGCACCTGCAATCGATCCGCATTCCAGAACGTCCGGGAAGATGTCAGTGCGCAGATGACACTTTGCGGCGATGTCGGTATCCCATGTACGTGTCTGCAGATCCAGGAGACCGGTGGTCGATCCGTTACTCGGCTCGACAGCGAGTACGCCGGTCAGCTTGTAAATCAGCCAGTCGTTAAACATGCCGACCTTTGCGGTCTTTTCGTAAATCTCCGGGAGATTGTTCTTAACCCACAGAATACGAGGAATCGCATTGAGCGCATAGCTTTGACCGGACTTCTTATACAGCGCAAGCTCCAGATCCGGATCCATCCGAATCAGCTCCGCGACTTCATCTGTGCTGCGGGCGTCGACATTGGCGCAGGCCCAGATCTCGTTTCCGTCCTGATCGTACAGGAGGATACCCTCACGCATGCAGGTGGTCGAAATCGCTGCGATGTCTGCAGGATCGATGCCGGTTTCGGCGAGGACGTTCCGAACACAGCTGCTGGCCAGTTTCCAGTTGAAGGTCCAGTCGAAGTCCATGCTTCCTGGAAAACGAGGGTCTTCGTTATGCGTCCACTCATGCTGAGAGCAGCCGATCTGGTTTCCCTCTACATCGAAGAGAACCGCACGTACGCTTCCGGTTCCGGCATCGATCGCCATTAAATATTTCTTCATTTGATAAACCATCCTTTCTTTCGAAATATATGATTATTGTTTGCTTTGATAAAGCTCCAGAATAGCGGCAGCCGTGTCCTCATCTGTGATCAGGACGTCGAGATAGCTGCCCATCAGGGTGGCGTAGATCGCTTCGATTTTATGCGGGCCACCGGCGACACCGATGACATTGTTGAAGTTCTCGATCTTGGTCAGCGGAGGACTCATCAGGCGCTTCTCGAGGTCACTGTCGATGAGATGTCCGTGGATGTCGATGAAGTGACTTAAAATATCCCCCACGGCGCCCTGCTTCTGCAGAAACAGGTAGTCATCCGGCGTCAGGATGGCGTTTTTGATGATGGTGGCAGCACTGGTGTCCATGCCACCGATGCCAACGACAGTGAAATCAGAAATCATGGCCATGTTTGCGATGCGCTGGATATCACTTTCCTTTTTCAGTTCTTCCATGATAGAGGAAGAGCTCAGAATCAGCGGACTCGGAATCAGATGCAGGCGGGCGTTGAAGATACTGGACTGCGCGTTCGGCAGGTAGTAATTGACACCACCGGTCAGCGAGATCACATTGATCGGACTTTCCGAGCGCTGGGCCAGATAGTTCAGTATCCGGCTCGGCGTATCGCCGTAGCCCATATTGATATAGGAATTATCCTTGATGCGCTGATTGATGTACATGGAGGCTGCCTGTGCCAGGGAATCGTTTAAAGAATCACCGGATGGCGGCGATGGGATGATCAGGACATCATTTAAATGAAACAGATCCTTGAAGTCCTTTTCCATATTCAGACGTCGGGTACTGCTGTTTCGAATCTGGAAGGTGATCAGCCCGTTTTCCTTTGCCTTATCGAGCAGACGAAGGATTTTGATACGGTTAATGCCCAGAAGCTTCGCGATTTCCTGCTGCGTCAGGTTCTCGATATAGTAATACCAGGCGATTTTAATCATTAATTCTTCTTCATAGTTATAGTTCTGCTCCATGATGAGATCCTCTGTATAAAAATCGGTGGCTAAACGCAACAAATGTTCATGGCATAAAAATATGTTTATCAAAAGTATAAAGAGCATTGTGCAAAATGTCAATATAAATAAAGCGTTCATTTACACAGTTGTTAAACTGAACAATAAAATATTTGGAATGCGCGCTTGCTATGTTGACAAATGATAGTGACGGCGTTAATATAAGTTCATTAGTTGAACAAAAGTGCCCAATGCAATGGAGGAAAGGTCATAATGGAGAATAACAATAAACCAGGAGCTGAAAATCTGCTGCAGGTTTGCGATATTTATAAATCCTTTGGCGATAATGCAGTTCTGAAGGGCATGACATTAAGCCTGAAAGCCGGAGAAGTCCTCTCCCTGATCGGAGGTAACGGTGCTGGAAAAAGTACCTTAATGAAGATCATTATGGGCATCTATACACATGACAGTGGAAAGGTTTATGTCGATGGTAAGGAGATGACGGCAGGCAAAACGACCGAGGCCCTGTCCAGCGGTGTATACATGGTGCCACAGGAGCCGCTGCTTTTCCCGCATATGAGCGTGGAAGAGAATATCCTCATCGGTTTTACCAGACCACAGGCGGAGCTCCATAAGGAACTGATCGATACGATGAAGAGCATCGGCTGGAACCTGGAGCTGAACCGGAAGGCGAATACGCTCTCGATCGCAGAGCAGCAGCTGGTTGAGCTGCTGCGCGGACTGCTGAGACACGCGAAGATCCTGATTCTGGACGAACCGACCAGCGCACTTACCTTTAAGGAAGTAGAAAGCCTGTTCAAGGTGATCAAGGACTTAAAGGCACAGGGTATCGGCATCATCTACATCACCCATCGTCTGGACGAGGTGTTTGAAATTTCGACCGACGTCGGCATCATGCGGGATGGACGTATCACCCTGATGGGAAAGATCGGAGAATTCACGAAGGCTGCGCTGGTAAAGGGACTTTTACCGGATGCCACAGATCAGCAGGAAGTCGTAAGCAAAACCGATGTTGATTACACGAAGGCACCGGTGCTGGAGCTTCAGAACTTCAGCGGCTATGGGTTTAAGGATATTTCCCTGAAGGTGTACCCTGGCGAGATCCTGGGCGTTGCAGGCGTGGTTGGTGCCGGACGAACCGAGATGGCACAGACCATCTTCGGTATGGATAAGGTGCTGGGTGGTAAGGTCTATCTGGATGGACAGGATATCACCGGACTGAGTACACAGAAGGTGATGAAGGCCGGCCTCAACTATGTTTCCGAGGATCGACATGCCGATGGTATTTTCAAGATTTCATCGGTTGCATATAACATCACAAGCGGAATCCTGGGTGAATCTTTCATGGGAAAGGTTTTCCTGGATACAAAAAAGGAAAAGGAACTGACACAGCAGTACATCGATGACTTCCGTATCAAGGTAACCGGACAGGATCAGGAGCTGGGAAGTCTTTCCGGCGGTAACCAGCAGAAGGTCGTCATCGGACATGCACTGGCGACCGGTCCGAAGCTGATCATCCTGGACGAGCCGACACGAGGTATCGATGCAGGTGCACGAACTGATGTCTATAACATCATCAAGGGTCTGTCGAAGAAAGGCCTGGCTGTACTGCTGATTTCATCCGATATGGAGGAAATTATCGAATTGAGCGACCGGGCAGTGACCATCCACCAGGGACGACTGAACTGTGAGTTTGCACGATCAGAAATCAATCAGGAGAATCTCACGAGAGCTTCCTTCGGTGTTGTTGGAAAGGAGAAAGAATAATGAACAGTTTACGGACACTCTTGAAAAAGAGAGAAATGACGAGCTTCTTTTTCCTGATTTTACTTTTTGCAGTGGTTGGCTGTATCAATCCGGCGTTTCTGGCGGTAAGTAATATCGCCGCCTGCTTTAATTCGTCGGTTGTTTTCGTCATTATATCGGTGGGCATGGCATTTACCATCATGGTCGGAGAAATCGACGTATCGGTAGGCTCCTGCCTCGGCATGACCGCCGTGGTTGTGGGTTCCATGATCTGTAACGGTGCCAGCTGGGCGGTCGCTTTTGCGGTCGGCATTCTGATCGGTATCATCGTCGGCTGCATCAATGGCTTCGGTGTGGCGATCATGAAAGCACCTTCACTGATTTTTACCTTAGGTGTAAATGGTATCTTACGAGGCCTGATGTTTATCTACACGAATGGTGCAGATGTAAATAATATTCCGAAGAGTTTTAAGGATATTTCCGCGAAGGCACTGCCGGGCATCAAGATTACCTATTATTTCATCGGAGCGCTGATTCTTACACTGATCGTCCATCTTCTTCTTACCAGAACGCGAAAGGGAAGATACGTAAAGGCGGTCGGCGATAATGCAGATGGTGCGAAGCTGGTCGGTATCGATCCGGTCAAGACCAAGTTTCTGTCCTATATCATCTGCTCTGTGATGGCGTCGATTGCAGGCATCCTGTTCTGCAGCCGTATCGGTATCGTCACCACCTCGAGTGGTAATGGATATGAGATGACCGCCGTGGCCGCCTGTGTATTGGGTGGTATCAGCCTTACCGGTGGTGTGGGAAGTGTGATCGGATCTGCCATCGGCGCGGTCATCATGAGTTCCATCAGTTACCTTCTGGTATTTATGGGCTTCTCGTCCAATTATAATGATGCGATTACAGGAAGCATCCTGATCGTGATCGTCGTCGTCGATTCTGTCATGCAGATTCGGTCCAGAATGAAGTTAAGACATGAAAGACTGCAGGCAAGAACACGGGATGATATGGTGACGGAAGGAGAGAATGCATGATGAGCGGAAATGTTTCAAGTGAAAATAAAAACAAGCTGAAAGCAAAGCTGAACTGGAACTGGTTCCTGATCGCCGTCATTCTGATCGAAATTCTTATTTTCGGCGTAACCAATCCGAAGTTCCTGAATGTTTCGTCGATGTTCCGCAGTATGAATGACTTCGTTCCGATCGGTATCATCGGTATCTTCGTCACACTGGTCATGATCACCGGCGGTATCGATATCCAGGCAGGCTCCATCGTAGGACTGACCTCGATCATCATCGGTGTGGCGTGGCAGGACTGGGGACTCAATATCTGGGCGGCGGTTGCACTGGCTGTCGTGATCGCTATCTTATGTGGCATCCTGACCGGATTCTTCATCGCGTACTGTGGAGTGCAGGCGATGGTGGCGACGCTGGGTGGCAGCTTCCTGTATGCCGGCCTTGCGCTGATGGTATCCACCATGAGTAATACACCGTCCTACATGGGTATCACGAATTTTCCGGATGCATTCCGAGCGATGACCAAGTTTAAAATCGGTAAGATCTCACCGGGCCCGGCGATCGTTTTTCTGATCGTAGCCGTCATCATGGGCATCGTGCTTCATAAGACCAAGTATGGACGTAAGATCTTTCTCGTCGGTGTGAATCCGAATGCCGGCAGCTTCTCGGGCATCAATACGAAGAGAGTAGTCCTTTCTACCTATGTGCTGAGTGCGATCGGTGCGGCCATCGCAGGTATCGTTCTTACCTCGTACTACAACATCGCAAAGTCCGATCTCGGAAGTACATTCACCATGAATATCATCACCGTTGTTGTGCTGGGTGGTACCTTATCGACCGGTGGAAAGGGAAATGTACTCGGCACCGTGCTGGCGACCATCATTATCGGACTGATCAAATTCGGACTTCCGCTGTGCTTCGGTATCAATGCACAGTACCTGGATGCGCCGATCGGCATCCTGCTGGTCGTTGTTCTGCTGGGACGTGCACTGATGGTCCATCCGGCGTTTGTAAACTACCGTGCAAAATGTAAAAGTCAGCGGCAGAAGGCAGCTGCATAAACCAAGTTAGATCATATCTAAACATACATATCAAACATCCAAAGGAGGAAATGTAATGAAGAAGATTTTATCAACCGTATTAGTAGGTGCGATGCTGACATCTATGCTCGCAGGCTGTGGTGGAAACACCAAGGCACCAGAGACAACCGCAGCAGCGAAGGCAGAGACCACTGCAGCTGCAGCAGAGACCACCGCAGCAGCTGCAGAGACCGAGGCTCCGGCAGCAGAGAGCACATCCGGTGCAAGCGTAGAAGGAAAGACCGTTGCGTTTATTCCGAAGCTGACCGGTAACGCATTCTTCGAGGTTGCCAATGATGGTGCTCAGGAGTTCGCAAAGAAGTGGAACATCAACGTAAACTACATGGGCAGCTCAAGTGCAGCCGTAGCAGATCAGGTATCCGTTATCAACCAGGCGATTTCTTCAGGCGTAGATGCTATCTGTATCTCCACTGTAGATGCAGCAGGTGTTTCAGATGCACTGAATGAGGCGAGGGATGCCGGTATCGTTGTCAGCACATGGGATTCGGACGCAAACGTTGAGGATAGAAGCCTTATGGTTTCCCAGGGAACACCGGAAGTTTTAGGACAGATGCTCGTTGATATGGCTGTGGATGGCTTAAAGGCAAGAGGCAAGGATCCGGAGAAGGATGAAATCAAGTACTGCTGGCACTATTCACAGGCGACCGTAACCGATCAGAACAGCTGGCAGGTTGCAGGTGAAAAAATCATCGCTGAGACCTATCCGAACTGGACCAATGTTCACCCGGATAACTACTATTCTGAGCAGGATGCAGAGAAGTCCATCACGGTAGGTGAGGCTGTTCTCGATGCAAACCCGGATATCGACGTCATCATCTGTAACGACTCTACTGCTCTTCCTGGCCAGTTACAGGCTGCAGAGAACAAGGGCTATAACAAGGACAACGTAACCATCACCGGTTTCGCAACTCCGAACGCTGTAAAGCAGTACTGCATAAACGGAACTCTTTACAACTGGGGTCTCTGGGATGCAAAGCTTCAGGGCGCTATGGGCTGCTACGTCGCTGCATATCTCGCTGCAGGTAACACTGTGAAGGTCGGCGATTCCATCGATATCCCTGAGATCGGCTCCTGCGAAGTTCTTGCAAACGAAAGCATCTCCGCTGGTGCAGCTACCGGTGATGAGAATAATGGTGTCGTTCTTCTTCCGGAGCGTCTCGTATTCACCGCTGAGAACATGAACAATTATGATTTCTAAATCATAAATACTACAAATATAACTGAATATAACTTATGATATGTATGTTGTAACAAACTGAATATAGTCGAAAGGAAACACATCGATGGCAGATTTAGAGGGACTTAAAGTAGCGAAGGATTATCACGTAGATACACCATTTGCAAATCAGGATGGATTTTATCTTAAGGGCGCAAATAATCTGGATTGGGGAATGAAGCATCATCTTGCGAATATCTTTAATCCGAAGAGCGGAAACACCGTGATGTTTGCGTTTGACCATGGTTATTTCATGGGCAGCACGGCCGGCCTGGAGCGACTTGACTTATTACTGCCGAAGCTGGCACCATACGTTGACTGCTTTATGGGCACGAGAGGCGCGATTCGCACATGCTTAAAACCGGAATTCACCAATGCGATTGCACTGAGAGTATCCTCTGGTTCAAGCATGCTGCAGGATGATCTGAGTCATGAAGTCGTAGCTGTAGATATCGAGGATTCCATTCGTATGAATGCGGACTGTATGGCATCACAGGTATTTATCGGTGCAGATGGACAGCTGTCCAGCATCGATAACCTGAGCAAGGTGATCAATGCCGGTATGCGCTACAGCATCCCGACCCTGGGCGTATGTGCCGTAGGTAAGGAGATGGAGCGTACCGACCGTTTCTTCAAGCTGGCGACTCGTATCATCGCAGAGATGGGCTGTCAGATCGTGAAGACCTATAACTGTGAGCACTTCGAAGAAGTCGTATCGGCCTGCCCGGTACCGATCGTCGTAGCCGGCGGTAAGAAGCTTGCAGAGAAGGATGCACTGACCCTGGCTTATGAAGTGATTCAGAAGGGCGCACGTGGTGTTGACATGGGACGTAATATCTTCCAGAGCCAGCATCCGGTAGAGATGGCGCAGGCGGTTCATAAGGTAGTGCATGAAGGCTTTACAGATAAGGAAGCATTCGAGTTTTATGAGGATCTCATTCACTGATCTGATGAATGAAGAGAAGAGGGGGGCAGACCGAAAGGTCTGCTCCCCCTTTTATGATGGATGAAATATAAGTCACGGCTGGGGATCGCTGCGTGAAGGTATGCGCGCTCGCTAAACCATCCGAAGAGGACGACGGATCTGAAAGAGCTACGATTGAAACAGAACCTGAAAAAGAGGAATCCCCCTCTGGGATTCCTCTTTATATGCTAAGCATTTAAGCTTATGTTTTATGTTCCATATTCGATTTAAAAACTTAATAGTACAACGGAGTATCTCCTCTAGGTACTAAGCCTATATGGTTAAAATAGCTTTGTGCTATCTTTTCTGGATATCTGTTCTATTTTGTTTTTATAAAGATGATAATATCGCGCGAGCCTGGTGAAAGATCCTTTATCTGGAGAAACACTCCGATGCTGAATAACATGACCGCTTATGCGCTGTTATCGATGGATTTTATCTTTCGTGAAGCCCGGAGATATTATCAACGAACTGTGCTGGAATCATCGTTTTCATACCTCCTTCCTTTTTTATCGTTTCGGTGATTTGTCGAATCACCACTTTGTTAACGTCTGAATCTTCCTTTCTCGTCAGAAGATTTTCTGTTAACGAATCTTTTTTTATCTTGTGTCTATATAGTACCACTCGGAAAAACTTTTAGCAATACTTTTGTCAGAGGAAAATATTTTTATTTTTGCATCTGCAGTCCATGCGCCTTATAATGAACATAGACAGCAGAAATGGAGTGCATACTATGGTGAAACGTAACCCGGTGGAGAAGAAAATACAGAGAAAGTGCTACGTGGTCGGGTTGATCGCCTTCGTGAGTGCACTTTTTCTGGCTTATTTTTTATTGGGAAATATCAGGAAAAATGAACAGGCTACAGCGATGTATACCGCACAGAATACAGTTCGCAGAATCCAGTCTCAGCTGGATGAGTATGTGACCTGCTCGAATGTGCTGGAAAATGTCATTCTGGCCGGATATGAGCTGAACGAGGAGGGATTCTCTACGCTGGCGAGTATGCTTCCGAATGAAGATGGTGTGGTGAAGGCCTTCGAGCTGGCACCGAAGGGGGTCGTCGCGGAGATTTATCCGATGGAGGAAAACGCAGAAGCGATCGGGCTCGATCTGCTGATGGCGCATGAACGGGCGGTCGATGCGAAGCTGGCGAAAGAAAGTATGGAATATACCATCGCGGGCCCGTTTGAGCTAAGACAGGGTGGCATCGGTGCGCTTCTGTTTAATCCGGTATATCAGATGAATACTGCGGAGCAGCGGGAGTTCTGGGGCTTCATCGTCCTGGTCATCGATTGGAACAAGTTTGTGGCGAAGATGGGACTCGACCGTCTGAGTGAAGCCGACTACTGCTATTGGATCTGGAAAGAGGACAGTGTGACCGGCGAGCCGAATGTGCTGGTGCAGTGCCCGCATTCATTTCCGAAGGATCGACTGACGGTAGACTGCACGCTTCCGAATGACAGCTGGTACTTCGATATCATCCCATCGGATGGCTGGATTCCGATATCCTACTGGATTTCTGACGTCGTGATCTGCTATGTTTTATCGCTTCTGATCGCTGCGCTGTTCTATCTGTTCTTTATGAAACGCTATCACGAACAGCAGTATGCCGAGAAGCTGCAGCTGTCGGCTGCAGAGGCGCAGGAGGCGAGTGAAGCGAAGACACGCTTCCTCTTCAATATGAGCCATGATATCCGGACGCCGATGAACGCCATCATGGGCTTCACGGAGCTGCTGAATCGAAATCTCGATGATCAGGAAAAGGCGAGAGGCTATCTTCGGAAGATTCAGAACGCAAGCGGCCTGCTGTTGACCATCATCAATCAGGTGCTGGAGATGGCCAGAATCGAAAGCGGTACTGTGACGCTGAAGCTCGAAGCGGCGGATCTCAGTGCACTGTTCCACTCCGTCAATACGGTGTTTGAAGCCGACATCCAGAAAAAGAATATCCAGTACTCCGAGGACGCCCATGTGCCGCATAAGTTTGCGTACTGTGACAAGACGAAGCTGGAGGAGATCTATCTCAATATCGTGAGCAATGCCATCAAGTACACCCCGGATGGACACGCCATCCGCGTGGAGATTCATGAGCTTCCGTCCGAGGATAAGAAGAAGGCATGTTATCGCTTCACCTGTGAGGACAGCGGCATCGGCATGAGCGCGGACTATCTGCCTCACATCTTCGATGAATTTTCCAGAGAGCATACCACGACGGAGAATAAGGTCGTCGGCACCGGTCTCGGACTTCCGATCGTCAAATCCCTCATCGAACAGATGGGTGGCACGATCCAGGTAGAGAGTACCCAGGGTGTCGGCACGAAGTTCACCGTTGACCTCACGCTGACGCTCGCTTCCCGGGAGGAAGTATACTCGTCGCCGGAGACATCGGCGGAAGCGGAGCACGCGAAGCTCAGAGGACACCGTATCCTGCTCGCGGAGGACAACGAGCTGAACGCCGAGATCGCGATCGAGCTGCTCGGGGAGGAAGGACTTCTCATCGAGCGTGCGGCGGATGGAGAGGAGTGCTGCACGATGCTGGCACAGGCACCAGAGGGCTACTATGATCTCATACTCATGGATATTCAGATGCCGGGAATGAACGGCTATGAGGCGGCGGCAAAGATCCGCGGTATGGCGGATGTGAAAAAGGCAGGCATTCCGATCATCGCGATGACCGCAAACGCCTTCGCGGAGGATCGTCAGGCGGCGTTCGATGCCGGGATGAACGCACACGTCGCGAAGCCGATCGACATGGCCGTGCTGCTGCCGACACTGCTGCGCTGGCTCTGACGCAGGCCAATGTTTACAGCGGGATGGGATGCGGCACCGAGGTGGAAACGCCGGCGGAGCGATCCTGTGTGCGCACCATACGGAATCGATGCTTCCGAAAGAGGAGCTCGGGATATGAATGGAGAGAATATGACGAAGGATGAGGCGCGGGCACTGATCCGTGAAAAAAAGAAAGCACTGACAGAGGAGTACCGTGCGCAGGCGAGTGCGGAGATCGCGACACGTTTTCTCTGCTATCCGATTTTTCAGCAGGTGGATTCGATTTTCTGCTACGTAAATACGGAGGACGAGCCGTCGACGCGGGAGATCATCGAGACGGCCTGGCAGATGGGAAAGCTCGTAACGGTGCCACGTTGCATCCCTGGGCCGGAACATCGTATGGAGGCGGTGCAGATCATGAGCTGGGACGATCTCGTGCCGGGGGCGTATGGACTGCTGGAGCCGAAGGCGGGGCTGCCAGTGGTGGATGCGTATAAGATCGCGCTGGCGGTGGTGCCATGCATCGCGGCGGATCGCTATGGCCGGCGGCTGGGCCATGGGGCGGGCTACTATGACCGCTTCCTGCAGGGACAGACGATGTATATGTACTGTCTCTGCTATGGGGCGCAGATGCTGCCAGAGGTGCCGGTGGATGCGCAGGACGTCACGATGAACCGTGTCTTTTCCGAGGATAAGGTCTATAATCCGCGACTGGCCAGCGACGATCTCCGGGAGGAGCTCGCGGAGGAGCTGCCGGCGGGTGGGATCCGTGCGTTTCTGAAGGGGCTGTTTCATCGAAAATAAGGAGTGTGCATCATGATCGACGAAGAAAAGATCGAGAAATTGAAGGCGTGGATGGACGATGCCGGGAGCGTCGTGTTCTTCGGTGGCGCGGGGGTGTCGACAGAGAGCGGTGTGCCGGATTTCCGAAGTAAGGATGGACTCTACAATCAGCATGATGTCCGCTTCGATCAGTATCCGCCGGAGTATCTCCTGAGTCACAGCTGTCTCGTAAATGAGCCGCAGGTGTACTTCGAGTTTCACCGGCAGAAGATGGATACACGGGCGGTGCAGCCGAATGCGGCTCATAAGTATCTCGCGGCGCTCGAAAAGACAGGAAAGCTGAGCGCCATCGTGACGCAGAACATCGATGGACTGCATCAGAAGGCGGGCAGCCAGGTGGTGTATGAAATTCACGGCAGTGCACTTCGAAACTACTGCATGCGCTGCGGGAAGACCTATCCTTCGGACTACATTTTCGAATCGAAGGAGCCGATTCCGCACTGCAGCTGCGGCGGTGTGATCCGTCCGGACATCACCCTCTACGAGGAGAGCCTCCCGGAGACTGCGGTACGAGGCGCGATTCAGGCCATCGCTGCGGCGGATATGCTGATCATCGGTGGCACCTCACTGACGGTATATCCGGCGGCTTCCTATATCCAGTACTTCCGCGGGAAGTATCTCGTGATCATCAATCGGGATGCACTTTCCGTGCGGATGCGTGCCGATACCCTGCTCATCCAGGATAAAATCGGTGAGGTGTTCACGCGACTGGCGGAGCTGCAGGGGCTATAGCAGTCGTAGCATATCCTCCGGGAGCGGTGCGGTCAGTTCGAGGAGCTTCCCGCTGATCGGGTGCCGGAAGCGGAGACGCCAGGAGTGGAGTGGCTGACGGGTGATGAAACGCTCATCCGGATGGTAGAGAAAATCGCCCGGGAGCGGGTGCCCGAGGTACTTCATATGCACACGAATCTGATGGGTACGTCCGGTTTCGAGCTTCAGGCGCAGGAGACTCAGGTCTTTTTCTTCATTATAAGAAAGCAGCAGGCCGTGCGTGACGGCGTAGTCTCCCTGCACGTAGTCGATGCAGCGTTCGATGACGGAATCTTCCTTCCGACCGATTGCTGCGTCGACGGTGAAGTGTAGGCCGAGGACAGGATTCGTCGGATCGAACAGTGCCGGGATGTTCGCAAGGGAGTCTGGAAAGCGGCCATCCAGATTCTGCAGACGGGCGCGCGCATAGACTGGATCTGCGGAACGGTTCAGATAAAGTCCACTCGGAAGCGGGGTGCCGCTTAGTGTGCGGATGCCATCCTGAGGACTTTCTTTAACAGAGCGTGTTTCACACTGGTCGGCGTGCGTGCAGCGGGACACAGTGGATGCCTGTAAAGCAGCCCCTGTATCCGCGCATCGGAAGAGGTCCCGCACATCTCCGGAGGCGATGGCGAGGTACTCGCGCTGGATCGCATGCGCGCGAATCATATCGCCGAGGCGGGCTGCTGCGTGCATGTTCTTCGCGGCGATCAGCAGACCGCTCGTGTCGCGGTCAAGGCGATTCACGATACGGTTCACATAATGCTCGTAGCCGAGGACGTGGTGTGTGTACCAGCAGAGTGCGTTTCCGAGCGTGTGCTCATAGTGCCCCATCGAAGGATGGATCGGAAGCCCGGCCGGTTTATCGACGACCAGGATATCCTCGTCCTCATAGACGATCGACAGCGGGATCTCGGTCTCGACGACATGCGGACTGTCCTCGGTCTCGAGGATGTTGCAGCGAAGCCGATCGCCGGTAGCGAGGACTTCCTTCAGGTGGCTCCGGTGCCCGTTCAGGACGAGCCCGTCGATACCGTCCACCTTCGTTTCCGCTGTGTGGCCAATGCTGACTGGGGAAGCACAGGTGGTCCGGCTGTTCGCATTGGCCGCCGAAACATCGACGAAAGTGTGGATCGTCGCGGTGCTGGCACAGATGCTCTGGTCGTCTGCATTGGCCGCCGGTAGATCGGTGGTGATGTGCTCTGCTGCGCTGAGCGCACGGGTGTTCCGGAGGTGGTAGAGTGTCGTCCGGGAGTAGCCCTCGGAACGAAGAAAAGCCTCCACGGTGTGGCCGTGGAAGCTTTCTGGGATGATATAGTCGATCTGTCGCAGGTTTTCTGCCATAATCTCACTTTCATAGAGGACTGCGGGATGCAGCGAGATACAGTTGCTTTTCTGCCGAAGCGGAAGTGATCCGTGCACGGCAGAAGGTGCTCTGCATGGAAAAGAAGCAAAATCGGATTACTTTTCGCTGCTGAAGTGGAAGGTGTCCTTGAGGCCGAGCCACTTCTGATCCTTATCGGAGAGATTGAGCGGGGTGCCATCCTCGAGGGTGTAGCCTTCGGCACTTGCGGAACCAGGGTAGGTGCCCCGGAGCTGCGGCCACTGGATGTTGATCTCCGGATCGTTCCATGCGAGACCGGACTCATCGCCCGGATGCCAGAAATCGGTGACCTTATAGCAGAACTCAGCGACATCGGAGAGTACCAGGAAACCGTGCGCGAAGCCCTCGGAGATGTAGAACTGCTTCTTGTTCTCCTCGGTGAGCTCGACGCCGTAGTACTGGCCATAGGTCGGGCTGCCTTCACGGAGGTCGACGGCGACGTCGTATACAGAACCCTTGATGACGCGGACGAGCTTGCCCTGCGGGTACTGCTTCTGGAAGTGCAGACCACGAAGAACGCCCTTCGTGGACATGGACTGATTATCCTGAACGAAGACCATGTCGAGGCCGGCCTCGTGCATATCCTTCTGATTATAGGTTTCCATAAAATAGCCACGTGCGTCGCCATGAACGCTCGGCTCGATGACATAAAGGCCTTCAATCGGTGCCTTGGTAACTTTGATCTGTCCCATGATATATCTCCTTACATCTTTATAAGCATGAATCGGTTGTCTGACCGAAGTCGTACCTATTATAAGGCGACGCGACAGAAAAAGCCACAGTGGATTTTCTGACATAACGGTTCAGGCAGTGGGACCCGGAGGGGTGATAACGAAGGCACAGTACTCCGAGACCGGTGAACTCTAAGCCGGGGACCCTATCCTACAGAAAAATAAAAATAATTATTAATTTCACTTGACGAATGCGTGTAAAAGGAGTAATATACGGATAAATCAATAATGGTTATTGATTTTGAGTTCACTGTTTAGGAGCAACGATGAATTATTCAAGACAGCGCGAGGAAGTCCTTGATCAGCTTAGCGGGCATAAGGATCATCCGACAGCGGATGTGATTTTTGCAGAGCTTCGTGACAGGGATCCGAACATCAGCCTGGCGACCGTCTACCGTAATCTGAAGCTTCTCGCGAAGAACGGTACGATTCAGAAGCTGAGCTTCGTATCTGGTGCGGATCACTTCGATCCGAATGCAGAAAAGCATGTGCACTTCGTATGTGACCGCTGTAGCGGCGTCTTCGATGTGCCGATGCCGGAAGCGGATACACTGGATGAAGAGGCAGCACAGCATGTGCCGGGGATCGTCACCGGCCATGATCTGGTATTTCATGGGATCTGTGAGCGGTGCTGTGAAGCAGGCGAAGCGGAGGGATCTGCAGGCGATGCTCTCGGATGATTCAGCGCGAAGAGATGGGGACATGAAGGAAGTGACCGGTGTCCGCGCTCATCGGCAGCGAATGGAGTAAGAACGGATAAACGAAAAATTATGCAGCAGAAGCTGCTCATTTAAAAGGAGAATGAATTATGAAGGTAAAGACTTGGGTATGTTCCGTATGTGGTTATGTTTACAAGGGAGAGGTTCCACCAGAGGAGTGTCCGGTATGCCATGCGCCGGCGGAGAAGTTCGTTGAGCAGGAAGAGGAGATGACCTGGGCGGCAGAGCATGTGATCGGTGTTGCAAGTGATGTTCGCGAGGATATCAAGGAAGACCTGCGCGCAAACTTCCAGGGTGAGTGCACCGAGGTTGGTATGTATCTTGCGATGTCCAGAGCAGCTTACCGTGAGGGTTACCCGGAGATCGGTGAGTACTATAAGACAGCTGCATTTGAAGAGGCTGAGCACGCAGCGAAGTTTGCGGAGCTTCTTGGCGAGGTCGTTTCCCCATCCACGAAGGAGAACCTCACCGTACGTGTCGCTGCAGAGAACGGCGCAACGGCTGGTAAGGTAGACCTTGCGAAGCGTGCGAAGGAGCTGAACCTCGATGCGATCCATGATACCGTTCATGAGATGGCACGTGACGAGGCAAGACATGGTAAGGCCTTTGCCGGTCTTCTCAAGAGATACTTCGGCTAATATAGTAATAAAAACCATGTGAAATGGCGTTGTATATTTTTTAACAAAGGGAGGGCAGAGTCGTTGACGATGCCCTCCTTTTGGTATAAACTACAAGCGATTATGGCTTAAAAGCTTCATTTTAAGCGCTACTGAAACCCCGTGTTTATGTTGAAGGATAGAAATAGAAGGTGGCATTTATGACAGAGAAGAAACCAGTTTTACTGATGATTCTTGATGGATATGGTATCAACCCGAATCCAGAGGGAAATGCAATTGCGATAGCGGATACACCGGTGATGGATCGGCTTGAGAAAGAGTATCCGTTCGTAGAGGGTCAGGCTTCCGGACTGTATGTAGGTCTTCCAGATGGTCAGATGGGTAACTCCGAGGTAGGCCACATGAATATGGGTGCCGGTCGGATCGTTTATCAGGACCTCACGAGAATCACGAAGTCCATCCAGGATGGCGATTTCTTTACGAATCCGGAGCTCGTGGCAGCGGTTGAAAACTGCAAGAAGAATGGCTCCGCACTGAACCTGATGGGTCTCGTTTCAAACGGCGGTGTACATTCTCACCTCGAGCATATCTTCGGTCTTCTCGAGCTTGCGAAGCGTCATGGCTTAACGAAGGTATATCTCTATGCCTTCCTCGATGGTCGTGATACACCACCAGATTCCGGTAAGGCGTTCCTCGAGGAGGTCGAGGCGAAGATGGCAGAGCTCGGTGTCGGTGAGATCGCGATGATCTCCGGCCGTTACTATGCGATGGATCGTGATAAGAACTACGATCGTGTCGAGAAGGCATACGATGCGATGACGAAGGGAATCGGGAACCACTTTGCGTCCGTATCCGAGGCGATGCAGAGCTCCTATGATGAGAAGGTATACGATGAGTTCGTGGTTCCGTGCGTGATCGAGAAGGAGGGCGCTCCGAGACATATGATTCAGGATGGTGATTCCTGCATCTTCTTCAACTTCCGTCCGGACCGTGCACGTGAGATGACCCACTGCTTCTGTGATGATGAGTTCAGCTTCTTCGAGAGAGGAAAGCGTCTCGATACTACGTTTGTATGCTTCACCGATTATGATGCGACCATCCCGAACAAGCAGATCGCGTTCCCGAAGCAGAGCATCACGAAGACCCTCGGTGAGTATGTTGCATCGCTTGGTTTAAAGCAGCTTCGTATCGCAGAGACCGAGAAGTATGCACACGTTACCTTCTTCTTTAACGGTGGCGTCGAGGAACCGAATGCCGGTGAGGATCGTATCCTCGTTCCGTCTCCGAAGGACGTTCCGACCTACGATCTGAAGCCGCAGATGTCCTGCCCTGAGGTGTGCGAGAAGCTGGTGGAGGCGATCAAGTCCGGGAAGTATGACATGATCATCGCAAACTTCGCAAACCCGGATATGGTCGGTCATACCGGTGTGATTCCAGCGGCTGTAAAGGCCATCGAAGTGGTGGACCATGCCGTCGGAGAGGTTGTAGATGCCATCAAGGAGGTCGGCGGTCAGATGATGATCGTCGCCGATCATGGTAATGCCGATATGATGATCAACTATGAGACCGGCGAGCCATGGACCGCACATACCACGAATCCGGTTCCGTTCATTCTGATCAATTCGAATCCGAACTGGAAGCTTCGTGAGGGTGGCGCACTCTGCGATATCGCACCGACACTGCTCCAGATGATGGAGATCCCGCAGCCGGAGGAGATGAGCGGCAAGTCTCTCATCGTTGAAAAGTAAGCGCTGCTGAGCTGCCGTGCCGTCCGGCTTCGGCCTCACGGCACTGTACAGAGAGTTTGAGGTAAATATATATGAACGTTGGCGTTTCAACTGATTCCGGTAGTGGTATCACACCACAGGAGAGTGCAGAGATCGGCATCCGTGTCGTCCCGATGCCTTTCCGGATCGATGATCAGGAATATTACGAAAACATCAACCTTACAAGAGAAGAGTTCTTCGAAAAGCTGAAGAATGATCATGACATCGCGACATCGCAGCCGAGCATGGAGGATGTGATGAAGGTCTGGGACGAGCTCCTCGAGACCTGTGACCAGATCGTGCATGTGCCGCTGAGCTCGGGACTGTCCGGTTCGACACAGACAGCGATGATGCTGGCGCAGGATGAGAAGTACGAGGGACGTGTATTCGTGCCGGACGATCGTGGTGTATCGGTCGTACAGCGTCAGGCTGCGATCTTTGCGATGGAGCTCGCTGCACGCGGCTATGATGGACAGCAGATCTGCGATATCCTGAACCGTGATGCGGAGCGGAACCAGATCTATGTCGGTGTGGATACACTGAAGTACCTGAAGAAGGGTGGACGTATCACACCGGTGGCCGCTGCCATCGGCACACTGCTCCATATCAAACCGGTGCTCGGCATTACAAACGGCGGAAAGCTCGATTCCTATACGAAGGTGCGGACGACCCGTCAGGTGAAGGATGCGATCATCAAGGGACTGAAGAGCGAGCTGGAAGGTCGCCTCGGCGATCCGGAGATGAAGAACTGCTATGTCGCGATCGCCTATACGGATAATCCGGAGCAGGCGGCCGACTTCGCAGAGGAGCTGAAGGAAGCCTTTCCGGATCGACTGAATCCGGAGATCGCTGTTCGACCGCTGTCGCTGCTGATTTCCTGTCACATCGGCCAGGACGGACTGGGTGCAGCCGTCATCGAGCGTCCGGCTGAGCTGAATCCATAAAATAGTATGAAAATGAAAGAGGTCGGACCTTGATGGGTCCGGCCTCTTCTGCTATGATGCTCTTATGAATGTGAAACGACCGCTTCTTCTGATGGCCGTGGTGTATGTACTTGGAGTGTGCGTATCTGCCGGGGAATGTGGTTTCGTTCTGAGAGGGGCTGCGGTGATTCTGTCCGCATGCCTCGTTTTCCATGGGATAAAAAAGAAAACGCTTCGGAAGGGTGCGCTTGCACTCTTATTTGTGCTGTTCCTCGCCGGGGGTCTGCGCTATCGGATGGCAGCCCGCGCATTTCAGCGTTCGGAGGAACGGATCCGTATCTTCAGCGGGATGAAGGTGCGTCTGTGCGGAGAAGTGCAGGAATATACGGAGGCTGCGGGAAAGGCGAAGCTGCGCGTGCGAAACGCGCTGCTGTCGAGTGCGTACGGTGCGCGGGATACCCTGCCGGCTTCGGCCACCGCGGCGCTGCGGGCGCGCTATGATCAGCCGGTCGGGACGATCCTCGTCTACATGGAGACCGGGGATGCAGCGTCGCAGTCTGGAAAGTGGAGCGAGAAGGATCGTACATGCAGGGCGCAGTCACCGTCCGAAAAACAGGACAGGGATCCGACGACAGATCGTCATCTGGAGACGGCTCGGCCTCTGCCGGGGGAGCGGATCGAAGTGTATGGGAAGATCTCGCCGGTGGAAGCGCCGCGGAATGAGGGTGTGTTTGATTTTCGTCTGTACTATCGGACGATATCTGTGCATGGTTCGATGTACGGGACATCCTTCCGGGTCATCGGAGGGGAGCCGAAGCCTTTTGCGAGGGGGCTGCAGGAGCTCCGACTTCGGATGGGGGATATCCTCGATCAGCTGCTGCCGCCACAGGACGCCGGCATTTACCGTGCACTGCTGACGGGAGATAAATCGGCCATGGATGAGGATATCCGATCCCTCTATCAGGAGAATGGCATCGCCCATATTCTCGCGGTTTCCGGCCTGCATCTGTCGATTCTGGGCCTCGGTGTCTATGAGCTGCTGCGGCACTTCGGCAGAAGTAAGGCCGCATCCGGCAGCGTCGCAGCTCTTCTGATCATATCCTACGGGATTCTGACGGGCTGCTCCGGCTCGGCTCTCCGGGCAGTGCTGATGCTGCTTCTGCGCTTTCTCGCTGCTGCCATCGGACGGAGCTATGATATGCTGACGGCGATGGCCGCGGCCGCACTCTTTCTCCTGTGGAAGGAGCCGTTCATGCTTTTCGGTGCAGGCTTCCAGCTGAGCTTTCTTGCGGTACTCGCCATCGGCCTCTGTCATGTCCTCCCGGCACCGAAGCATCCGCTCCTCGAGGGCCTGAGGCTCTCCTTTTATCTGCAGCTCCTGACGCTGCCGGTGATTCTGTTTCACTATTTCCGCTTTCCGCTCTACGGGATCTTCCTGAATCTCATCGTACTGCCACTGATGGGCTGCGTGATCTACAGTGGCGTTTTCGCTGTCGGGCTCTTCGGACTGTCAGAGAAGCTCGCGACCATCGCCGTCGGTGGTGGACACTGGATACTTCGCCTGTATACGCTCCTCTGTACGCACTGCGCAGCACTTCCGTACAGCTCCCTGCTGCTCGGTCGACCGTCGATGCACAGTATCCTTCTTTACTATACAGCGCTCAGCGTTGTGACATGGGCGCTCGCGGAACGGCATGCAGCCGAACACGTCGGGCAGCAGCGTGTCCGGCGGTATCCTGTGCAAACGGAGATTCCGGTCCGGGAAAGCTCCGTATCGCAGAGCAGAAGGTCTCGATGGGTACAGCAGCTCTGCGAAAATATAAACATACTGCCGGATCCTGGGAAGCTGGCGTGTCGACTGCCACTCCCCTGCATCGTGCTGCCGTTGCTTCTTTCGATGCTGTGCCTTCCGGCGAAGCAGCCGCAGGGGCTCGAGATCACGGCACTGGATGTCGGACAGGGGGATGGCTTCATCCTGCGAAATCAGGGACTGGTGATGAGTGTGGATGGTGGTTCGACGAGTGACCAGCGCCTCGGGGAAAATGTACTCGTCCCGTATCTCGAGTCACAGGGAATAGAGCACATTGATCTCGCGCTGATTACGCACTGTGATGCGGATCACTATTCTGGAATACAGTATCTTCTTGAGGAGGAGCCGAAGATGAGCATCGGAGAGCTGTTGCTGCCACGGGTGGCCATGCAGGATGCGCGTTATGATGCGCTTCGAGATGCAGCGGTTGCACGGGATGTGCGGATCCGGTACTTCGGACAGGGCGACTGCATTGACCTCGGCGAGGTGGAGATACGCGGATACTATCCGGCGGGGACGGAGAGGCTGGAGGCCGCGAACAATCACTCGATCGGGATGCTGCTGCGCGCGCCGGATTTTCAGATGCTGTTTACGGGGGATATGGACGAGGACTGTGAGCGACAGATGCTCGCGGCACTGTGGGAGGCCGATGCAGGCTACCCGAAGATCGATGTGCTGAAGGTGGGGCATCACGGCAGCCATACGAGCAGCTCGGAGGCACTCCTCGCCGCGCTCCGCCCGGACTATGCGATTCTCAGCTACGGCGTCGGAAACGATTACGGACACCCGCATGCAGAAACGCGGAAGAGACTGCGACGCTACGACGTAAAGATGCTCGAGACCGGCGTGATGGGGGAAATCAGGATAACAGTTTCGTCAGAGGCCCTCCGAGACCTCTGATATAAACAGAAATTAAGAAACCCTGCGGTGGGTTAACCGCAGGGCTTTGTGAGTAACGTTACTTACAAATATTTATTTTCAAGAACGACTTGAAAAATCAGAAATCCTGTACATGATTTCTGTGCGCTTAGCGCAATCAGTTCATGGAAGCGACAGCCTTTGAGATGTGAGCAACCTTTCTGGAAGCGTTGTTAGCCTTATAGATGCCCTTGCTGTGTGCCATGCAAATCTTCTTCTGAGCCATCTTCAGAGCATCCTGAGCTGCTGCCTTATCGCCAGACTCAACTGCTGCGTATACTCTCTTGATGTATGTCTTAACCTCAGAACGAATAGCCTTGTTACGCTCGTTTCTAGCCTGAGCTACAAGAATTCTCTTCTTTGCGGACTTAATGTTTGCCATTGTGAAATCTCCTTTCCTTCAAATATCGTGTGGAGATCCGTCGGATCTCGGCGCTTTCAAATACCGGACACGGACAGTTTGAAAACACGCTAAACTATCATATATAAAACCCCCGCCGGTGTCAAGCTGAAAAGCACGTTTTTTCAGTCTCTCACGCGGACTACGTGTAACAGTTCAGATCGGCAGGAGACCCGGAGGGGGCGGCAATGGAGGCACAGTACTCCGAGACCGGTTCAATCTAAGCCGAGGCCCCTTAGCTGAACTGTGACATTCTGTTGGCAAAAGATGCAGGAGTATGTTAGTATATTTCCACGGAAAATACAAGAATCCGGGAACTGTCCCGGAAATTATATTTATATAGGTAGGAACATGGCAGACATCACAAACATCGATCAGAGTAAAATCAGAAACTTTTGCATCATCGCGCATATCGATCATGGTAAATCGACGCTGGCCGACCGGATCATCGAGAAGACGGGTACGCTGACGGCGCGTGAGATGCAGTCACAGGTGCTCGACAATATGGATATCGAGCGTGAGCGTGGCATCACGATCAAGTCACAGACGACGCGTATCGTCTATAAGGCACAGGATGGTGAGGAGTATATCTTTAATCTCATCGATACCCCGGGCCACGTCGACTTCAACTATGAGGTATCCCGTTCACTGGCAGCCTGTGATGGTGCGATTCTGATCGTCGATGCGACGCAGGGCATCCAGGCGCAGACGCTGGCAAACACCTATCTGGCGCTGGATCATGATCTCGAGATCCTTCCGGTGATCAATAAGATCGATCTTCCGTCGGCCGATCCGGATCGTGTGGCGGAGGAAATCGAGGATATCATCGGCATCGAGGCACATGATGCGCCGCGTATCTCGGCGAAGACCGGTGAAAATGTGGAGGAGGTCCTGGAGGCCATCGTGAAGAAGCTGCCGGCACCGACCGGCTCGAAGGAAAAGCCGCTGCAGGCGCTGATCTTCGACTCCCTCTATGATAACTACCGTGGTGTTATCATTTTCTGTCGAATCAAGGAGGGCACGGTGAAGGTAGGTACCCGCATCCGTCTGATGGCGAGTGGTGCCGCCTTCGATGTAACCGAGGTCGGGTATTTCGGACCGGGCCGCTTCATCCCGTGTCCGGAGCTGAGTGCCGGTATGGTCGGTTACATCACAGCGTCGATCAAGGATATCCGTGATACCCGTGTCGGTGATACGGTGACCGATGATCGGAATCCGGCGGCAGAACCGCTGCCGGGCTATAAGCAGGTGCAGTCGATGGTATACTGTGGTATCTATCCGGCTGATACGATGAAGTATCCGGATCTCCGGGATGCCCTGGAAAAGCTGCAGCTGAACGATGCGGCACTTCAGTATGAGCCGGAGACCTCGCAGGCGCTCGGCTTCGGTTTCCGCTGCGGCTTCCTGGGCCTTCTGCACCTCGATGTCGTACAGGAGCGTCTGGAGAGAGAGTATGATCTCGACCTGGTGACGACGGCACCTTCGGTTGTCTACCATGTGTATAAGACCGACGGCACGATGATGGAGCTTTCGAACCCGGCGAACCTTCCGGATCCGTCTGAGATCGATCATATCGAAGAGCCAGTGGTCGATGTGGAGATCATGGTGACCCCGGAATTCATGGGTGCCATCATGCAGCTCTGCCAGGATCGTCGTGGCGTGTATAAGAGTACCGAGTACATCGAGGCGAACCGTGCGATTCTCAAGTATGAGATGCCGCTCAATGAGATCATCTATGATTTCTTCGATGCGATCAAGTCCCGTTCAAAGGGCTATGCATCCTATGATTATGAGCTCAAGGGCTACCAGACCTCGAAGATGGTGAAGCTTGATATCATGGTCAACCGGCAGGTCATCGATGCACTGAGCTTCATCGTTCATAAGGACTCGGCGTATGAGCGTGGAAAGAAGATGTGCGAGAAGCTGAAGAATGAGATTCCGCGTCAGCTTTTTGAAATTCCGCTGCAGGCGTCGATCGGTGGACAGATCGTCGCTCGTGAGAACATCCGCGCGATGCGAAAGGATGTCCTCGCGAAGTGCTATGGCGGTGATATCTCCCGTAAGAAGAAGCTGCTCGAGAAGCAGAAGGAAGGTAAGCGCCGGATGCGTCAGTTCGGTAATGTCGAGATCCCGCAGAGTGCGTTTATGTCGGTACTGAAGCTCGATTCAGAATAAAATGTGACGGCGCAGGCCGTGGCCCCGGAGGGCCAGCAGCAGAAACACAGTACGCCGAGCTCGGAAGGCTCTAAAATCCCATCCATAAGAAGTACTAAGCCCTCTGCAATCACTGAGTTTTCTTTATGAAAACTCAGCGTTGCAGAGGGGGCTAAGGAAAAATGCTCTAAGTACTTCTAATGGATGGGTTTTGACTCTTCACGACCTCTTTGTATGGTTTCTGCTGTCGGCCCTCCGGGGCCGCAGCCTGTGTTATAACAGACATGAGTATTTTGTGTGCTTTTTGATTTGCATTCATTTTTTTCGAGGACTATACTAACTCTAATCATGACGAGATGTCATAGCGAAAGGAGATACAGACAATGGCGAAGAAAGACCTTGACTGGGGAAATATCGGTTTCAGCTATCGTGTAACCGATAAGAGATATGTATCAAACTGGAAGGATGGAAACTGGGATGAGGGTGCCCTGATCTCGGATCCGAATGTGACCTTAAATGAGTCAGCCGGCATGCTTCAGTACTGCCAGCAGGTATTCGAGGGTATGAAGGCATATACCTGGGAGGATGGATCGGTCGTATGCTTCCGTCCAGACCTTAATGCGGACAGAATGTATACGTCGGCACAGCGTATCGAGATGCCGCCGTTCCCGAAGGATCGTTTCCTCGATGCCATCGATCAGGTCGTAAAGGGAAACCTCGACTGGGTACCGCCATATGGCTCCGGTGCATCCCTTTACCTTCGTCCATATGAGTTCGCAACCGGTGTTGTCATCGGTGTAAAGCCGGCGGATGAGTATCAGTTCAGAGTATTTGCAACTCCGGTAGGACCATACTACAAGGGTGGCGCAACGCCGATCGCTATCCAGGTTTCGGATTTCGACCGTGCAGCACCTCATGGAACCGGTGCTGTAAAGGCTGGCCTCAACTATGCGATGAGCTTACACTCGTCTGTGCTTGCACATAAGGCAGGCTTCGCGGAGAACCTCTACCTCGATGCAGCGACCAGAACCTATGTTGAGGAGACCGGTGGATCCAATGCAATCTTCGTCGATGCAGATGGCAAGCTGGTTGTTCCGAAGTCACCGTCGATCCTTCCGTCCATCACCAGACGTTCGATCGTTTACATCGCAGAGCATTATCTCCACCTGACGGTCGATGAGCGCCCAGTGAAGTTCGAGGAGATCAAGGGCTTCAAGGAGTGCGGTCTCTGCGGTACTGCAGCGGTTATTTCTCCGGTTGGTAAGATCGTAAACCACGAGGAGGTCATCGACCTTCCATCCGGTATGGAGAAGGCCGGCGAAGTCATCGGCGAGCTCTACGCAACCATCACCGGTATCCAGAGCGGCAAGATCGAAGCTCCGGAGGGCTGGATCCGTCACATATGCTGATCGCGGACACCACTGAAATAATTAACTGGAAGTCAGTAAAAAGGAAACCGGAGGACTGTCTCCGGAAACCTTTAAGCTGAGGACGTGAAAAAAACAGAATCGGACCTTTTAGAGGCAGTTAGACATTTTTCCTAAGCACCCTCTGCAACGCGGAGTTCCCATCAAGGGAACTCCGTCGATTGCAGAGGGCTTACTGCCTCTTAAAGGTCCGATTCTAGTTTTTTCCGCCGCAGGCGACCAGGTCTTCGGAGACCGCCCTCCGGTTTTTTAGTCCAGCAGGAAATCGCTGAGGATGAAATTCGAGACGTCCATACCGCGCTCGGAAAAACGGTAGCGGTAGCCTTCGTGGATCAGAAGGCCTTCGTCGGTGTAGCGTTGCAGCTGCTCGCCGAAGACGGAATGAATATCGACCTGGAAGCGGGTCTTGAACTCGACCTCGGAGATACCAGCGGTGCGGCGAAGCCCGAGAAACATAAACTCCTCCATCTGATCCTGCACGCGCTGTGTTGCATGCTCCGCGTGCAGTGTCGGGCAGCCCTGCTGAAGTTCTGAAGCCATGTCGAGTGCGAGGTACTGCGGAAAGCTTCGGAGATTGCTCCAGCGTTCGCCCTGGAAGCAGGAGGCAGCACCGAGACCGAAGCCGAGGTAAGGGATACCGGACCAGTAACCGTAGTTATGTCGGCATTCGTAGCCCGGCTTTGCATAGTTCGAGACCTCGTAGCGCTGGTAGCCGTAGCGCTCCGTCATCTCGCGGGTCAGCGCGTCGATGGCGGCCTGCGTATCCTCTGAAGGAAGTGCCAGCGTACCGGCCTCCTGCATTGCCCGAAACGGCGTCCCCTCCTCGACGATGAGGTTATAGATCGAGACATGCTCCGGCTTCAGCATGAGCACATGGCGGAGCGTCTCGCGCCAGGACTTCTCGGTCTGCCCCGGGATCTCGTCGATGAGGTCGATGTTGATGTTTCGGAAGCCCTCCATCCGCGCACTCTGGTAGCACTTCAGGAAGTCCTCGAAGAGGTGGAGACGGCCGAGGGTGCGGAGCTCGTCGTTGTCGGCGGACTGGAGACCGATGGACAGACGGTTGATGCCGGCGTCGCGGTAGGCCGCAAATTTATACGCGATGGTCGAGGCCGGGTTACACTCGATGGTGATTTCGGCGCTCGGACGGACGGTATAGAAGCGGCGGATGTAATACATGATGCGTGAGATGTACTTTGGATCCAGCAGTGACGGGGTACCGCCGCCGATGAAGATGGTCGAGATCTCGTAGCTCGTCGCCAGCGCGGCACTTTCCCGAATCTCTGCACAGAGCTGATCGATGTAGGGTCCGTGCTCCGTTTCTTTCATCGGAAAAGAGAGGAAATCACAGTAATTGCACTTTCGTGCGCAGAATGGGATGTGGATGTACAGCTCGAGCTGCTGATGGTCGTTTGAATCGATAATCTTGTTGTCCAGCATGGTTTTCTCCTGAAAAATCTAAAGAATAATGTAACATAAGCGCCGGATTTCTGCAATTCACGTTCATGCGCATAACAGCCATACAAAAAAGACATGCGCGCGCATGTCCTATTCTCCTTGCAATCTTTCCTTTGAAGGGGTATGATCATACACATATTTTTTGTTGGGAGAACGCGGCCTTTTTGCACGCTTTCATGCGTTGCCTCGAAAAAGAACGGCGGACTTCCTGTATTAAAGAGAGGTAAGAAAGATGACAGTAGCACAGATCGGAATGATGGTAGCCATGGTCCTGTACCTGGTCGGCATGCTCTTCATCGGATTCAAGGTATCCGATAAGAATGCGACGGCGGGGGACTTTTTCCTGGGCGGTCGTTCCCTGGGCCCCTTTGTGACGGCGATGTCGGCAGAGGCGTCGGATATGTCCTCCTGGCTGCTCATGGGCCTTCCGGGCCTCGCGTATCTCAGCGGCATCTCGGATCCGGGCTGGACCGCCATCGGTCTCGCACTCGGTACCTATATCAACTGGCTCGTCGTTGCGAAGCGTATCCGTATCTATACCGAGGTCAATGACTCCATCACGATTCCGGAGTTCTTCTCAAACCGTTATAATGACCGGAAGAAGATCCTGACCCTGATTGCGGCGGTGGTGATCGTTATTTTCTTTATCCCGTATACGGCGTCCGGCTTTGCTGCCTGCGGTAAGCTCTTCGGCAGTCTCTTCGGTGCAGACTATCATGTGGCGATGATCGCGAGTGCCTTCGTCATCGTCGGCTACACTTCCCTCGGCGGATTCCTCGCAGCGTCAACCACGGACTTCATCCAGAGCATCGTCATGTCGCTCGCACTTCTGATCGTCCTCGTCTTCGGTGTGCACAGAGCGGGTGGTTTCGCGGCCGTTCTCCAGAACGCATCTGGACTCAGTGGCTACCTCGATATGCTGCTGGTGTATGATCCGACGAGCGGGACCTCCAGCCCATACAGTCTCATCACCATCGTTTCGACGCTGGCATGGGGCCTCGGCTACTTCGGTATGCCGCATATCCTGCTTCGCTTCATGGCGATCGGTGATGAT
Source organism: Oribacterium sp. Sow4_G1_1 (assembly GCF_052116105.1). Lineage (NCBI taxonomy): Bacteria > Bacillati > Bacillota > Clostridia > Lachnospirales > Lachnospiraceae > Oribacterium > Oribacterium sp. Sow4_G1_1. The sequence continues at coordinate 9,173 of NZ_JBQKLS010000015.1, read as the reverse complement.
AAGAAGCTGAAGCTCTCGAGACGGATCGCGTCCGTATGGGTGGTGATCTCGATGAGCGTGGCGATCTTCATCGGTATCGTCGGCCTCGGTATGACGGCGGCTGGCGCGATCCCGAGCCTCGGCGGCAACCAGTCGGAGACCATCATCGTCGAGATCGCGAAGCTGCTTGCAACCCATGGCGTCCTGCCGGCACTGATCGCTGGTGTCGTCCTGTCCGGTATTCTGGCATCGACCATGTCGACCGCGGATTCACAGCTGCTTGCAGCGTCGAGCTCCATCGCAAACGATATTCTGACTGATGTACTGCACATTCATCTCGATGAGAAGCAGCTTCTGTACGTGGCGCGTGTCTGCCTCCTGATGATCGCCGGCCTTTCCATCGGTATCGCATGGAATCCGGACAGCTCGGTTTTCCAGATCGTATCCTTCGCATGGGCGGGCTTCGGTGCTTCCTTCGGACCGGTCGTTCTCCTCGCACTTTTCTGGAGACGCTCTAACAAGTATGGTGCGACCGCCGGTATGATCGCGGGTGGGTTCATGGTCTTCTTCTGGAAGTACAGCATCCGTCCGCTGGGTGGTCTCTGGAACATCTATGAGCTGCTTCCGGCCTTCCTTGTGGCGATTCTCGTGAACATCCTCGTGAGCCTCGCGACGCCGGCACCGAATGCGGAGGTGACCGCGGACTATGATGAGGTTCAGAAGCGCATTCGGAACCACTGATTCAGCATTCCATAAATTGAGACTGGGCCAATGCTTCTGTCGTGCTATAATGGTGGCACGCGAGGCATTGGCCTTGTTTTGTTTTCGGAAAATGAAACGGGACAGGATGATGTGACGTCGGAGGCATTGGCCTCCATACAGGGAGAGAAAAGGAACGATGGCGTACGGGAAGAAAGAGTCGAAAACGGAATATCTGGCACTGAATGAGGATCTGAAGGCGCTTCGCTTTCGGCCCTGCTACCTGCTCTACGGTTCGGAGGAGTACCTGAAGCTTTCTTATAAGAAGCAGTTCCGTGCGGCCTTCGGCGGCGAGGAGGGGATGGCCTATACGTTTTATGATGGTGCACCGGATGTGCAGGAGCTGATCGATCTTCTGAATACGATTCCGTTTACCTTCGGAGAGAACACGGGGCGGCTCGTGATCATCAGCGGCAGTGAATGGTTCAAGAAGCCGGCACCGGAGAAGCTGCTGCACTATCTCGAGGATAGCGCGCACTATCCGGATACGGCACATCTCATGTTCATCGAGGGTGAGATCGATAAGCGCAGTAAGCTCTATAAGCTCGTGCAGAAGAACGGCTTCGCCTGTGAGCTCGGGGAGCAGGACCGCGCACAGCTCGGTCGCTGGGCGGCGCGGTATCTTACGATGGCGGGGAAGAAGATCCGGAATTCGACGATGGAGCTTTTCCTCGATAAGACCGGCACCAGCATGGATAACATCGCTTCAGAGATGGAGAAGCTGATCGCCTATACTGGTGTGCGGGACGTCATCGAGGACAGTGATGTCGAGGCGATCTGCTCGCAGAATGTCGAGGATCGTGTGTTTGATATGGTGTCTGAGATGGGACTCGGGCATACGAAGAAGGCGCTTCAGTACTACCGGGATCTGCTGACGTTGCAGGAGGCACCGATGCGTCTTTTGCATCTCATGCGCCGGAACTTCAATCAGCTGCTGCTCGCACGTGAGGCGATGGACAGGGATATGAGCGCCCAGGAAGCGGCGGCGTATGTCGGTGTGAGTCCGTGGATCTACCGGAAGCTCACGGATCAGGCGCGGCAGTACTCACGCCATGGTATCGAGGACTATATCCGACGCTTCTATGAATATGATGAAGCCATCAAGAGTGGGAATCTGACGGACCAGATGGCCGTCGAGCTGTTGCTCACCACGTAAGACCGACAGAAAAACGTAAGTTGACGGTTTTTCAGATCTGTATTATGGTTCTTATAGTAATCGTGCACAAAGTGGGGGATTTCTGTGGAAAAAACACAGTTTCTACCTGAAAAGTGCACCCGACTCCCTTATTTTCAGGAGGAAAAGGATGAAAAAGAATCATGTGTGGAGGACGCTTCTGACCCTCTGCCTCGCCACCTGCTTTGCGATGCCTGCATGGGCGGAAGCGCAGGTCGGTCCGGCATGGGTGGATGGCGTTTCCATCAGTGAGCTGAGTCAGTCGACTTATTACACAGGCACGATGAACCCGCAGGATACAACGACGACAGATGGTGCAGAAAGGCCGGTTCTGGTGACCGCGCGAAGCGGACGCAAGGGAAAAAGTACCACCACGCCGGCTGCGGAGAGCACGACCGTGACGACAGGGACAGCGTCATCTGCAGAGAGCCCGGCGCCGGTTGCGAATGCTTCTTCAGGAAGCGCGATCGCGACGACGGCAGCAGCGGGCAGCGCGACGGATCCGTCCACAGCACTGCAGGAGAAACTGGCGGCAGAGCAGGCGGAGGCAGCGGACCTGGCGGCACAGATCGCACAGGAGGAAGCAGCGGCGAGCGTCGGTACGCGTACAGGCGAAACACCGATCGGGGCCGTCGTGACCGAGGAGTCCACGAAGTATACGAAGGGCAGCTCCCTCGGCATCTTCCAGATCACCGGCTACTACGGAAATGGAAAAACCAATTCCGGCACCTGGCCGAAGGCAGACCATACGATCGCGGCGGATACGACCATCCTGCCGATGGGGACGAAGGTTTTCATTCATCATACGGTGTATACGGTTGAGGATATCGGCAGTGCCGTGAAGGGAAATCTGATTGATATCTACTACAACAGCTACGAAGAAGCCTTCGGTGTGACCGCCCTCGGACACCGTTTCGCAGAGGTTTTTGTGGCCGTTCCGAAGAGCTGAAGCGGGACATCGATCTCCTCGCGGATGCACGAAACAGGCGCTGAGATTCGTCCCGATACAGCTGCCGGAGCAAGACGAAACAGGGGGTGTTTTCATCCGTTTATTTCGGTCTTGAAGAGGACGCGGGAAGCGAAAAAACAGTAAAATAAAGACTTGAAAAAAGTGAAAAATCACACGCAAATGCGTGATTTTTCACTTTTTTAATTCTTACGATCTTATAAACTTTTTATAATCACACACTCGACTCTCCGATGAAATAATGCGCAGTCATACGCGTATAAGCGTATGACTGATAGATGAGGGGCTTGACAATTTTTTGGATTTGTCCGTATACTTTCGTGCGTTGAGCTCGCTCCGATCCGGAGCTCTTCGTTCATGCCGGTTCATGTGAGAAAAAACGGAAAGAGAAGTTAGAGACACCGGCGCACACACAGGAGGTTATTTTGAGTTTAAATCTACAAAAGCAGAGAGGTATGATCGGGAAGATGACGATGCTCATCGTACTGATGATTCTTACGATGGCGATGTCCATGCGTACGTATGCAGATGAGAGCGCAAGCTCCGGCGTTTATGCATCTCAGAGCCTGGGCAATGTACTTTTCTTCAATACCAGCACCAACCCACACTTCACCACCGTACAGGAAACGTATGCTGCACAGGCAGTAGAAGAAGCGAAGCAGAAGCAGCAGGCGACACCGTTGTCGGGACAGACGGTGTCGATCGATGGCCGGCAGGCGACGCCGCTGGGGCGCTTCAAGCTGACAGGCTACTGCCCGTGCGCCAGATGCTCCGAGGGCTATGGTACACGTACCGCGACCGGCGCACGTGCGACCGCCGGCAGGACGGTTGCAGTCGACCCACGCGTGATTCCGTATGGCACGCATCTTCTGATCAACGGCCATGAGTACGTCGCAGAGGACTGTGGCGGTGGAGTGCGTGGGGCACACATCGATGTGTTTTATAACACCCATGCGGAGGCGCGAAACATACTTGCGTATGCCGACGTATACGTCCTTCCGTAAGCGCCCTCGATTCGACGGAATTTAAAAAACAGAATATCGTGAAGAAGGGGAGCTGGCCATAGCGGTCGGCTCCCTTTCTTCACGATTTTTTCACAAATTCATCGAGGCTAATCCTTGACATCATTCCAAAATCGAGTAATATAGCAAATAGATGTTAGCACTCCGATATTTCGAGTGCTAACAGACGAAGAGGAGGTGGCAGAGATGGAGCTGGATCAGCGTAAGGTGGTCATCCTTACAACGATTATTAAAAACTATCTGGAGACCGGTGAACCGGTCGGCTCGCGTACGATCAGCAAGTATTCCGGACTCAGCCTTAGTTCTGCTACGATCCGTAACGAGATGAGCGACCTCGAGGAAATGGGCTACATCATGCAGCCGCATACCTCCGCCGGTCGTATCCCGAGTGATAAGGGATACCGCTTCTATGTCGATCAGCTGATGGAGCATCATCAGCATGAAATCGATGATGTGAAAACGGAGATGTTCGAGAAGGTCGATAAGCTGGAGACGACCCTGAAGCAGCTCGTAAAGAATCTGGCACAGGATACTAACTACGCTGCGGTGGTCACCGAGCCGTCGATTCATACGAATAAGATCAAGTTCATCCAGACGTCGATCGTGGATGCGAGAAGAGTGCTTCTCGTCATCATGATGCAGGGCAACATCGTTCGAACCGCAACGGTGATGCTGAGCGGACAGGATGAGCTGGACTTTAACCGTATGCTGAGTATCAACATGCTCCTGAACGACACACTGGATGGCCTGAGTGGTGAAGAAATCACCGAGGGGCGGATCGGACAGATCCTCGCCCGGACACAGCATAAGGATGCAGTGGGTGCGATCCTTCAGGCAATCATCAACATACTGGATATCCGATCCGGGGATGCACGCATCTATACGTCCGGTGCTACGAATATTTTCAAGTATCCGGAGCTCACGGAGTCGGACAATGCTTCCCGCCTTATCAATGCCTTCGAATCGAAGGATGAGCTCGCCGAGTTGGTCCATGAAGTGCAGGGAAACGAGCCGGAAAAGAAAAATCAGATTCAGGTATACATCGGCAGTGAATCGCCGATGGAAAACATGGCGGACTGCTCCGTGGTCACCGCAAATTACGAGCTCGGTAACGGGCTTCGAGGAACGATCGGTGTCATCGGACCGAAACGCATGGATTACGAAAAAGTGCTGGAGGTTCTCTCGAAGATTCAGGGAGAGATGGATCAGGCATTTCGGTCATAGAGATGTACAGAGAATGAACGGAACATCCGGACAGGATGTGATAGGAGGTTATCTTGATAGACGAAGAGTTAAAGAAGTCTTCTGAGGAGCAGGGCACCGAGGAGACCAATGCAGGAAAGACGGCGGAGCAGGAAGCTCCGGCAGCAGATGCTGTGAAGGATACAGAAACGAAGGAAAGCAATGCAAAGGATGCCGGAGAGGCAGAGAGCGCTGAGCAGAGTGCGACACCGGAAGCTTCGGATGCAGAAACTGAAAAGCTGAAAAAGAAGTATGAGGACGCGCTGGCAGAGCAGAAGGATAAGTACATCCGCCTCTATGCCGAGTTTGATAATTACCGTAAGCGGACCGAGAAGGAGAAGTCACAGAACTTCGATTTCGGTGCACGAGAGGTCATCGAGAAGCTGCTTCCGGTGGTCGATAATTTCGAGCGTGCGCTCGGTACCGTCGATCCGGAGGATGAGGACGACGCCTTTACGAAGGGCGTACGCGGCATCTATAAGCAGCTTGAGAAGATGTTTGAGGACCTCGATGTAAAGGCCATTCCGGCGGAGGGCGAGAAGTTCGATCCGAACCTGCACAACGCCGTGATGACGGATACTGAGAGTGATGCCGAAGAGGATACGATCACCCAGGACCTGATGAAGGGCTATACCTACAAGGGCCAGGTGGTTCGTCACTCGATGGTCAAGGTTAAAAAATAAAGTATGTTCATTCCGCCGGGAAACCGGCGTTTGAAGCACCTTCACCAGAGCGCGGAAGCAATCCGGTGATGGCAAGTAGATAGATTACAAGTTTTTATAATTTCGTTTTAGATAAAGGAGATATTGTTATGGGAAAGATTATTGGTATTGACTTAGGTACGACAAACAGCTGTGTAGCTGTTATGGAAGGTGGTAAGCCGACCGTCATCGCAAACGCAGAGGGTATGAGAACAACCCCGTCTGTCGTTGCTTTTACAAAGAATGGTGAGCGACTCGTCGGTGAGCCTGCAAAGCGTCAGGCCGTCACCAACGCAGATCGTACCATCTCTTCCATCAAGAGACATATGGGTTCAGACTATAAGGTAAGCATCGACGGTAAGGACTATACCCCGCAGGAGATTTCTGCGATGATCCTCCAGAAGCTGAAGGCAGATGCAGAGGCATACCTCGGTGAGAAGGTAAGCGAGGCAGTCATCACGGTTCCGGCATACTTCAATGATGCACAGCGTCAGGCAACCAAGGATGCCGGTAAGATCGCCGGCCTCGATGTAAAGCGTATCATCAACGAGCCGACCGCAGCTGCACTTGCATACGGCCTCGATGAGGGCGACGAGCAGAAGGTTATGGTATATGACCTCGGTGGTGGTACCTTCGATGTATCGATCATCGATATCGGTGACGGTGTCATCGAGGTTCTTTCAACCAACGGTGATACCCGCCTCGGTGGTGATGACTACGATGCACGTATCCAGAACTGGATGATCGAGGAGTTCAAGAAGGCAGAGGGCGTCGACCTCAGCCAGGATAAGATGGCCGTTCAGAGACTGAAGGAAGCCGCTGAGAAGGCAAAGAAGGAGCTTTCTGCTTCGACCACCACGGAGATCAACCTTCCGTTCATCACGGCAACCGCAGAGGGCCCGAAGCACCTCGATATGACGCTTACGAGAGCGAAGTTTGAGGAGCTGACCGCAGACCTCACTGAGAGAACCGCTGTTCCGGTACAGAATGCACTTCGTGATGCAGGTATGACGGCCGCAGAGCTTTCAAAGGTTCTTCTCGTCGGTGGTTCGACGCGTATGCCGGTTGCACAGGAGAAGGTAAAGCAGCTGACCGGTAAGGAGCCGAGCAAGACCCTGAACCCGGATGAGTGCGTAGCTATCGGTGCGGCGATCCAGGGTGGTAAGCTCGCCGGTGATGCCGGTGCCGGTGATGTTCTTCTTCTCGATGTAACACCGCTGACACTTTCCATCGAGACCCTCGGTGGTGTGGCAACACCGCTCATCAAGAGAAATACAACCATTCCTACCCATGCTTCTCAGGTATTCTCTACCGCAGAGGATAACCAGACCGCTGTAGACATTCATGTCGTACAGGGTGAGCGTGAGTTCGCAAGAGATAACAAGACCCTCGGCCAGTTCCGTCTGGATGGTATTCTCCCGGCACGTCGTGGCGTTCCGAAGATCGAGGTATGCTTCGATATCGATGCGAACGGTATCGTAAATGTATCCGCGAAGGATCAGGGTACCGGTAAGGAGCAGCACATCACCATCACCTCCGGTTCGAATATGAGCCAGGATGATATCGATAAGGCCGTAAAGGAAGCTGCTCAGTATGAGGCAGCCGACAAGGAGAAGAAGGAAGCCATCGAGACCAGAAATGGTGCAGATTCCATCGTCTTCCAGACCAAGAAGGCACTGGAAGAGGTTGGTGATAAGGTTTCTGCTTCCGATAAGTCTCAGGTTGAGGCGGATCTGAAGGCACTCGAGGATGTCCTCGCAGCAAATCCGCTCGAGTCCATCACGAAGGACGGCGCAGAGAAGATCAAGGCTGCACAGGAGACCCTGATGAAGTCTTCGCAGTCCCTGTTCTCAAAGGTGTATGAGCAGTCACAGGCTGCCGGTGCAGCAGGTCAGGCTGGCCCTCAGGGCGCAGCAGATCAGGGTGCAGCAAACAGCAACCCGGATGACAACGTAGTGGATGGCGATTTCAAGGAAGTTTAATTCCTGAAAGACATACGGAAAGCCTCCGGCGCATGCGCCGGAGGCATACGTTCGTCTTGTGAGAAAGAAAATCAGCAGGAGATAGAAACACATGGCAGAAAAGCGTGATTACTATGAAGTCCTCGGCGTGGATAAAAACGCAGATGACGCAACGATAAAGAAGGCATTCCGTAAGCTTGCCAAGAAGTACCATCCGGATGCGAATCCAGGTGATAAGGAGGCGGAAGCCAGATTTAAGGAATGCAACGAGGCCTATGCAGTTCTTTCGGATCCGGAGAAGAGAAAGGCGTATGACACCTATGGCCATGCAGCCTTCGATCCGAACTCGGCAGCTGGTCAGAGTACAGGCTATGGTGGCTTCGACTTCGGTGGCATGGACTTCTCCGATATTTTCGGAGACCTGTTCGGCTTCGGCGGTCGTGGGGGATTTTCCTCCTATGGCGGTGCCAGTCGAGGAAACCAGCCGACCCGTGGTCAGTCGATCCGTACGAGTGTTCGTGTCAGCTTCGACGAGGCCATCAAGGGCTGTAAGAAGAACATCAAGATCCGGTATAAGGATACCTGCCCGAAGTGTAATGGTACGGGCGCGAAGCCGGGCACACAGCCGGAGACCTGTTCGAAGTGCGGCGGCCGTGGACAGGTGGTGATGACACAGCAGAGCATGTTCGGTACGGTGCAGCAGGTGGTGACCTGTCCGGACTGCCATGGCTCGGGTAAGATCATCAAGGAGAAGTGTCCGGACTGCCGTGGCGAGGGCTACATCGCGACGGAGAAGAACATCGAGCTGACGATCCCGGCCGGTATCGATGATGGACAGACCTTGCGCCGTTCCGGTGGCGGTGATCCGGGAACCAATGGCGGTCCGAGAGGTGATCTTCTCGTCGATGTCGCGGTTTCCCAGCATCCGTTCTTCAAGCGACAGGGTACGAATATCTACTCGACCGAGGAGATCAGCTTCGCGACCGCGACACTCGGCGGTACGAAGGTGATCAAGACCGTGGATGGTCCGGTGGAGCTGAAGATCAAGCCGGGCACCCAGTCGGATACGAAGACGAGACTGCGTGGCAAGGGTGTACCGAGCCTGAGCAACCCGAATCTTCGAGGCGATCAGTATGTGACGATCGTCGTCAATATTCCGACGAAACTGAATAAAAAGCAGCGTGAGGCACTGAAGGCTTACGCGGAGGCCTGCGGCGAGACCGTAGACGCATGATGATACCCGATTCCCCGGAGGACTGGTGTGCTACCCGTCAAGTGGACAATGAATAACAATAAGTTCTAGGTTTACCCTGGCTGACGAAAAGTCAGCCAGGGTATTTCTCTATGCTGCTGTCTGATACTGATCAT
>NZ_JBQKLS010000014.1:0-65009 GCF_052116105.1 Oribacterium sp. Sow4_G1_1 | reverse complement strand
TAGTCAGAGCTACAGGGGATAATAAAAAGTCCCACAGTATCTGAATGTATTTAACCACAGAATCAAAAAGAAAGGAAAATGTTGATTTAGCTTCTGGAATCATCATACAAGAAAAATAATGAGACATTGCATACTTTTCGTGTGCCACGGCAACATCTGTCGCAGCGTTTCTGCACAGTACATTTTTCAGGATATGGTGAACCGGCGGGGGCTTGCCGGAGAGTTCGTGATCGATTCGGCGGCGACGTCGATGGAGGAGATCGGGAATGCGATTTATCCGCCGATGAAGGCGGCGCTGGAGCGGAGGGGTGTGACGGACTACTGGCGGAGACATTGGCCTAAGGTGTATGATAGGGGCATACGCTTTCAGAAAGCGCAAAGGAATGACTTGAATGGAGGCTAGGTTATGTGGGTTGTTTTCGCGTTACTGTCTGCGGTGTTTGCGGCGCTGACATCGATTCTTGCGAAGATCGGGATCGAAGGTGTGAATTCGAATCTTGCGACGGCGATTCGGACGATGGTGGTTCTCGCGATGGCATGGGGAATGGTGTTTCTGACGCATGCGCAGAGTGGGATCGGATCGATCAGTCGGAAGAGCTGGCTGTTTCTGATTCTGTCCGGACTCGCGACCGGTGCGTCGTGGCTCTGTTACTATCGTGCGCTGCAGGTCGGAGAGGCCTCAAAGGTGGTGCCGATCGATAAGCTGAGCGTGGTCATCACCCTCGTGCTGGCATTTTTGCTGCTGCATGAAGAGGTATCCGTGAAGGATGTTGTAGGCTGTGTACTGATCGGGGCAGGTACGCTGATGATGGTACTATGAGATAACTTGGAATTTATCAAAAAATGAGGAATAGTTGAAATGGAGGCGCTATAATAACATGAAGATTGAAGGGAACCAGAAAGAACTGGATGCAATGGTAGAATTTCATAAGGGAAACCGTGTCGAGGGGCTGAGACTGCAAGAAGAATTTGCAGCGGAATTTCGTAAGGAGTATAGAGACAAAGATCACTGTCCTTGCCTGAAAGCCTGTCGTTACCACGGAAACTGTAAGGAATGTGTAGCAATCCACAGAGCCCATCAGGAACATGTTCCAAATTGTATGCGACCATTGATTAATAAAAAGTTGAAATTGATGTCAGAATTGACAGAGCATACCCTGGCAAATGAAATAGAAGCTCCACATGAGATTTTAAGAAAATAGGCAAGTCAGATTCCAGCTTGTCTCTGCAATGCTGATGAAACACGCTGATGAAAGCAGATATGATCGAAAATGCGCTGGGGATAACAGACGCAGATCGCGAAGGGATGTGACGGACTGCTTGTGAAGACATCAGCATAAAAGCCTTGAGCTCAGATGGTAAAATCAAGAGAAAAAAGCTGATACCATGTTATAATAAATGCAGGTAGGAATTCAGACTTTGCAGAACAGGAGGCAGCATATGAAGAAACTGGTGATTGCAGCGGGCGGAATCGTGATCGTCATCGTAGCAGCTTTCTTCCTGTACCGTCATTTTGTTATAAACAGCATTATGGATGGACCATTCATGGAAAATATAACCCCGGATGAAAGCGAGGCGGAGCATGAGTCAGCAAGAGAACCAGAGGCAGCGTCAGCACAGAAGCCAGCGCCAGCGTCAGCACGGGAGCCGAAGCAGGCGATGACGCTGGCGCTTTCGAAAACAGCAGCTCTGGTGGAGCTTTCCTGGCATCAGAGTGCGATGAATCATGACGAGTGTTTCGATTTCTGTTTGAAGACCACGGAGGAGAATCCGGAGCAGCCGTATCTCTACTGCTCCTATACAGATCCGGAGACGCGTGAGCGCATCGAGCTCGGAGATGAGATGTTCATCTACAAGCTGGAGCGCTGCCCGCGTATCCCTCATGAGCGCTGGCAGGAGCTGGCGAACTATCTGCGAAAAGCAGAACTCGCTCCATATCAGTCACCGAACCCGGAGCTTCTCGACGGCACCGACAGTAAGCTGGAGCTCACCTGGTCTGCAGACGGACAGCAGCTCACGGAAAGCTTCGATGGCAGATCTGCCGACGGCCTCCTCGAACTGCTGCAGGACATCACGAAAGGGGTCTGACCCCATTAAATATTTCTAAACAAAATCTAAAATTCAAGTTTATGGGGTCAGACCCCCTTACAAAATTCTTAAGAAAAGAAGTGCGGAGATCCGTTTCCGGCACTTCTTTTTCGTATCTTAAAAATCTGTAAAACGAGGTGAAATTTCTTAAGAAACTATGGTGAAACTGTAAGATGTGCGATATTGATATTAAGAATTTTCTTCTGTAATATGGATGATAAAAGAAGATATTTCTATCTATCATGTTCGCAATTGCAGGTTCGATGCGAAGCCGACACGCAGCAGGCCCTCTCGCTTACTTATGCCGACTGCCTTTGCACTCTATGATGAAAGGAGCATCCTATGAAGCACCGTACATTTAAACTTTTCGCTTCGGCTGTTGTTTTCGCGGCATTGACCTCATTCACCGCACTGGCAGCTACGGCGATCAACTCCGTGAATTTCACCTTTACGATCGACGGCGACACGAACATCGCGGATGGCTACAACGAACCGACGATCGACATCAGCTCCCAGTATGGCTATGAGGTGTACGACTGCACCGTATCCGCCAGCGACACTTCCCTCGCTTCAGGTAAGAACCCGGTGAGCTATACATTGACCCTCACCGCAGACCGGGGCTACTACTTCCCGAACGCGAACAGCATCCAGGTGACCGGAAACGGCATCACGGAAATCACGAAGAAAACGACGAGCGGCTGGGACGACAGTGAACTGACCATCAAGTTCAAGGCCTATCCGTATGTCCGTCTCGCGGCACCGTCCTTCGAAACAGATTTTGACAGTGTGAAGGGCAGCAAATCGAAGACCCAGTCCAGCGGGCGGGACACCTCTGTAAGCATTAACAAAAACGGCGCTTCGAAGATCGAGTTCGTGGTGAGCTACGTCGATCAGGACGGCGAGTACCGGACGAAGGGCGGCAGCGTCACCGGCTCCACAATCCAGGTCGGCAGCTACAACAAGCAGTACACCGGCAGTAACAAGTATAAGCAGTCCGCCTATATCCGCGGCATCGCGATCCGGGCGGCGGATGCGAAGAGCTCGAACCCGCACCTCGCGCCGAGTAAATGGGTTTACATCTCCAGCGGCATCACCGGTATCGACACCGACGAGTACTTCACCGACTATGCGACCTGGTACGATGTACTCGCACGCAGCGGCGGCTCCGGCAGCACCACCTCCCCGTCGACCGGTGGAAGCGTAGGCAGCAACGGCTGGCAGGTGATCAACAACTACTGGTACTACTTTAGTAACGGTCGCATGATGACCGGCTGGGTTTACGACGGCAGCAACTGGTACTACTGCAATCCGCAGAGCGGCGCGATGATGGCAGGCTGGATCCAGGATCCGACGGGGCACTGGTTCCTTCTGAATCAGGCACATGACGGCAGCTACGGACGCCTCCTGTCCGGCTGGCAGCAGGATGGCGGTCGCTGGTTCTACCTGAATCCGAACCACGACGGTACCTTCGGCGCCCTTCAGACGGGCTGGCTCAATGTAAACGGCCAGTGGTACTATCTCAATCCGAATCATGATGGCAGCTATGGGGCCGTGATGACCGGATGGCTGAACCTGAACGGTGCGTACTACTACCTCGACCCGAACAGCGGTAACCCGCGCGGTGTGATGACGACCGGCACGAAGTACATCGACGGACGCGTCCGCGTCTTCGGATCGAACGGCGTACTGATCCGTTGAGATCAACATAGAACGGTTTATAAGAAAAGAGGGATGCGTCGCATCCCTCTTTTTTTCTTCGTCATGGGGTCTGACCCCATTAAATTTTTATAAACAAAATCTAAAGTTTCAGTTTATGGGGTCAGACCCCATAAACTGCCGGTGGATATAGATTACTCCTGTACCGCTTCCATGTTGGCCGGGAGGATCAGGTTCAGAATGATCGCCACGACGAAGACGGTCTGGATGATATCCGGGAAGATCGCGAAGAGGTCCTGGCACTGGGTGAAGCCGAGTCCGATACTGAGCGACAGGGCCGCGATGACGGTGTTCCGCTGTGAGAAGCCGCACTTACTGATCATCTGAAGGCCGCTGACGACGATGGTGCCGAACATCATGATGGTGCAGCCACCGAGTACAGCATCCGGAAGGGTCGCGAGAAGCGCACCGAACATCGGGAAGATCCCGGCGAGAATCATGATCACAGCGCCGGTCGCGATGGTGAAACGGTTGACGACCTTCGTCATCGCGACGAGTCCGACGTTCTGGCTGAACGAGGTGATCGGCAGGCAGCCGAAGAGCGAGGACAGCGAGCTGATGAAGCCGTCGCAGCAGATGGAGCCGGAGGTTTCCTTTTCCATCGCATCACAACCAAGGCCAGACGCTGCCAGCGCTGAAGTATCACCGATGGTCTCTGTCGCGGACACCAGGAAGATCAGGATGGTCGAAAAGATCGCATCCGCACGGAACTCCATATGGAACGGCATCAGCTGCGGGATCGCGATGATCGAGGTGCCCGCAAGAGAAGAGAAGTCGACCGTGCTCTGCGTCCATGCTCTCGACGATGGCGAGCGACTCGAGCTGATATCCGAGGTTACGGATGATCCGTCCGCCCTGCTGGAAGCCCTTCTCAACCGCGATGCCGATGCCCTCGACCGTGCCGCCGGCCTGTGCGACGATGGACAGGAGGCCCTGCAGCGCACATCCGTTTGCGAGGAAATCGTCGATGATCAGGACATGATCCTATGGGCTCAGGAACTTCTTCGATACGATCACCTGGTTCTTACGTTTATGGGTGAAGGACTCCACCTCTGCGGCATAGACATCGCCATCGATATTGAGGCTCTGGGACTTCTTCGCGAACACCACCGGTACATGAAAGTGGTTCGCTACGATGCAGGCAATGCCGATGCCGGAAGCTTCGATGGTGAGAATCTTATTGATCGGCTTCCCTTCGAAACGGCGTTTCGAAAGTTGACAGACTGTGCTATACTTATAAAGGTATAGTCTGCAAAACGGGCAGACGTTTCTACCAGGCGCCAAACAGCTTGACTACCATCACGATAGTCAGCTTTTTTTATGCCATTTCACACGCATGCAGAGCGTCTCGAGGGGGCTTCACGCCTCCGTAAAGAAGTGATGAATCCGAACGAAACCGCTCGCAAACAGCAGCGATACGTCTCGCGTCCGTAACGAAGCGCAGGCGGTAGTCTGAAAACCGGCATATATGAATGATTTTTATTTTTGGAGGTAATCCTATGAGTATGTATGATGTCTTAATTATCGGTGCGGGCCCGGGTGGTATTTTCACTGCCTACGAGCTGATCGAGCGCCGTCCTGATCTGAAGATCGCGATTTTCGAGCACGGTCACGAGCTCAGCCGTCGTAAGTGCCCGATCGATGGTGAAAAGATCAAATCCTGTATTCACTGTAACTGCTGCTCGATCATGAGCGGTTTCGGTGGTGCCGGTGCTTTCTCGGATGGAAAGTACAACATCACGAACGATTTCGGCGGCACGCTCTACGAGTATATCGGAAAGAAAACTGCCATCGAGCTGATGGAGTATGTCGACAAGATCAACCTCAAGTTCGGCGGCGAGGGCACGAAGCTCTACTCGACAGCCGGCACGAAGTTTAAGAAGACCTGCATGCAGCATGGTCTCCATCTCCTCGATGCCTCCGTACGTCATCTCGGCACCGACATCAACTATGTCGTGCTCGAGCATCTCTACGATCACCTGAAGGATAAGGTCGATTTCTACTTCGACTGCTGCATCGACACCGTCGAGAAGACCGAAGAGGGCTATAAGATCTACAGTGGTGAGCGCTCCTTCGAAGGAAAGAAGTGCGTGATTTCAGCTGGTCGAAGCGGCAGTAAGTGGATGGAGAAGGTCTGTGCGGACCTCGAGATCCCGACGAACTCGAACCGTGTGGACCTCGGCGTACGTGTCGAGCTGCCGGCCGAGATCTTCTCAGACCTCACCGACGAGCTCTACGAGAGTAAGATCGTCTACCGTACCGAGAAGTACGAGGATAACGTCCGTACCTTCTGTATGAATCCGAAGGGTGCCGTGGTCAATGAAAACACCAACGGGATCGTCACCGTAAACGGCCACAGCTATGAGGATCCCGCGAAGCAAACGAAGAATACGAACTTCGCCCTGCTCGTGGCGAAGCACTTCTCCGAGCCATTCAAGGATTCGAACGAATATGGTGAGAGTATCGCGCGTCTCAGCAACATGCTCGGCGGCGGTGTGATCGTGCAGCGCTTCGGCGATCTTATCCGTGGTAAGCGCAGTACCGAGCAGCGTATCCGGGAATCCTTCACGGTTCCGACGCTGAATGCTGCTGCCGGTGACCTGAGCCTCGTGCTTCCGAAGCGTATCCTCGACGGCATCATCGAGATGATCTACGCCCTCGATAAGGTCGCACCAGGTACTGCAAATGACGACACCCTGCTTTATGGTGTCGAGGTCAAGTTCTACAACATGGAGGTCGAGGTCGACGAGAACCTCATGACCCGTCACGACGGACTCTACGTCATCGGGGACGGCAGTGGTATCACCCACTCCCTGTCGCACGCCTCCGCCAGTGGCGTATATGTCGCACGTCAGCTGACGAAATAAAGAGAGCACCGGACCGGCAACTGTAGTTCTTTACTGCAGTTGCCGGTCTTTTTACGCAACCATCTCGAATATAACAGTTCAGGCAGGGGTCCTTGCCTGAACTGCTGTGTTTAAGCTATAGAAGACAAAATTAAATTTCATGCAAAGCCTTGTTTATAACTTCTCTTTATGTTAATGTTTGACTTTAGTGCTTTAAATTAAAGGGAGACATGTGATTATGAATCAGCATAAAAAGAGAAGCTCGTTCTCCGGCAAGATCGGTTTCGTTCTGTCGGCAGCAGGCGCTTCGGTAGGACTTGGTAATATCTGGCGATTCCCATACCTCGCGGCGAAGTATGGTGGAGGTATCTTCCTGATCGTCTACATTTTTCTCGCGATGACCTTCGGTTATACGATGATCATCGCTGAGACCGCACTCGGTCGTATGACGAAGAAGAGCCCGGTCGGTGCGTATGACAGCTTCGGAAAGTCGAAGTGGCTTTCCATCGGTGGCTGGATCAATGCGATCATTCCGATCCTCATCGTGCCATATTACTCTGTCATCGGCGGCTGGGTCATCAAGTACCTCGCCGAGTACCTCGGCGGGCAGACACAGCTCGTCGCGCAGGACGGTTATTTCGGCGAGTTTATTTCCAACGGGCTTTCACCGGAAATCTGCTTCATCGTCTTTTCCGTCATCGTCATCGCCATCATCTATGCCGGTGTACAGAACGGAATCGAACGTGTTTCGAAGTTTATGATGCCGATTCTCGTCGTGCTGTCCGTGATCATCGCCGTCTATTCCGTGACGAGACCAGGTGCCTTCGAGGGCGTGAAGTACTTCCTCGTACCAAATGTGAAGAACTTCTCCTGGATGACCGTCGTAACCGCGATGGGCCAGATGTTCTACTCCCTGTCGATCGCCATGGGTATCCTTGTCACCTTCGGCTCCTACATGCGGAAGGAAACCGAAATCGAAGCGGCGACCGAGCAGGTTGAGATCTTCGATACCGCGATCGCCATCATGGCGGGTCTCATGATCATCCCGGCGGTCTTTGCCTTCAGCGGCGGAGATGCCGCGACCCTTCAGGCGGGTCCGTCTCTCATGTTCATCACGATCCCGAAGGTCTTCGCAAGTATGGGCTTCGGAACCCTGACCGGTGTGATGTTCTTCGTGCTGGTGCTCTTCGCAGCCCTCACCAGCTCCATCGCGCTGACCGAGAGTGCGGTTTCGACCTTCGAGGATGAGTTCAAGTGGAGCCGTAAGAAGTCGACGACCATCATCGGCCTCATCATCGTATCCCTCGGCACCCTGTCCGCCCTCGGCTACGGTCCACTCGCAGAGGTCACCATCATTGGCATGCAGTTCCTGGATTTCTTCGATTTCCTCACGAACACCGTCATGATGCCGATCGCCGCGATCGCCACCTGCCTGCTCGTCTCAAGAGTGATCGGTGTAGAGAAGATCGAAGCGGAGGTCACCGCAGACGGGGCACCGTTCAAGCGGAAGAAGATCTTCGCTTTCATGATCCGCTTCCTCTGCCCGGTCTTCGCCGCCATCATCCTGATCAGCTCGATCGCAAACGCCTTCGGCTGGATCTCGATGTAAGATTTTACCTCGTAACGATTAAAAAGCTGACGCTTCTGCGCCAGCTTTTTTTGTTCACGGATCCGATTCCGGCCACCTGTCTGAACTCTAATAAACCTCCATCTGATTTGGTATAAAATTCACAAATTTCTTGTATTAGGCTTTAATTTTTAGTAGAATACTAACTAATGAATACTTCGTATGCACAGGAGGGAAAGACTTATGAAGGTATATGACACCGGAAACATACGTAACGTTGTTCTTTTGGGACATGGCGGCGCAGGTAAGACGACCGTAGCAGAGGCTCTGGCCTATGTCACCGGCACCACCACCCGGATGGGAAGCGTCCCTGAGGGCAACACAGTTTCGGATTACGACAAGGAAGAAATCAAGAGAAAGTTTTCGATTTCCGCAACCACCGTTCCGATCGAGTATAAGGGTGAGCACGGAGATCTCAAGATTAATATACTGGACACTCCGGGTTATTTTGATTTCGTGGGCGAGGTGGAGGAAGCGATTTCTGTAGCGGATGCTGCCATCATCGTGGTGAACTGTAAGGCTGGCATCGAGCCGGGCACACTGAGAGCATGGGACATCTGTGAGAAGTTCCGCATCCCACGTCTTTTCTTCGTGACGAACATGGATGACGATCACGCATCCTTCCGTCAGCTGGTACTGAATCTGGAGAAGCAGTTCGGACGTTCCGTCGCACCGTTCCAGATCCCGATCCGCGAAAATGAGAAGTTTGTCGGCCTCGTAAATGTCGTAAAGATGGAGGGCCGTAAGTTCACGAAGCCGAACGAGTATGAGCCTTGTGAGATCCCAGAGTACGTTAAGAAGAACCTCGGTATCGCAAGAAATGCTCTTCTGGAGGCCGTTGCAGAGACCTCCGACGAGTTCATGGAGAAGTATTTCGGTGGTGAGGAGTTCACCGTCGAGGAGATCCAGACCGCACTTCGTCAGAACGTGAAGACCTGCAGCATGGTTCCGGTGCTCATGGGCTCCGGCGTAAACGTACAGGGCTTCAATGTCCTTCTTCAGGTCATCGACAAGTACTTCCCGGCACCGGACGAGTTCGAAACCGTCGGCGTCGATGTATCGAACGGCGAGCGTTTCACCGCGAAGTATAATTCTGATGTAACCCTGACTGCGAAGGTATGGAAGACCATCGTGGATCCGTTCCTCGGAAAGTACTCCCTCATGAAGGTCTGCACGGGTACCCTGAAGCCGAACACTGAGGTCTATAACGTAAATAAGGAAACCACCGAGAAGATCGGTAAGATCTACGTTCTCCGCGGTAAGGAATCCATCGAGGTTCCGGAGCTTAGGTCCGGTGATATCGGTGCCGTTGCGAAGCTCAGCGTCACGGCGACCGGTGATACGATGGCAGTTCGTAATGCGCCGATCATGTACCACGGCCCGCAGTTCTCGACCCCCTATACCTTTAAGGCATACGCTGCCGAAAACAAGACCGAGGAAGATAAGCTCGCGACCGCTCTCGCCCGCATGATGGAAGAGGATAAGACCCTCAAGACCGTTTCCGATCCGGAGAACCGTCAGTCCCTCATCTATGGTATCGGCGACCAGCAGCTCGACGTCGTGGCTTCTGAGATCAAGGAGCGCTACAACGTAACCCTCGTCCTGTCGAAGCCTCGTTTCGCATATCGTGAGACCATCAAGAAGAGCGCGAAGGTACAGGGCAGATATAAGAAGCAGTCCGGCGGACACGGCCAGTTCGGTGATGTCATCATGCAGTTCGAGCCGTCCGGTGATCTCGATCATCCATACGTATTCGAGGAGCAGGTATTCGGCGGATCCGTTCCGAAGAACTACTTCCCGGCGGTTGAGAAGGGCGTACAGGAGGGCTGTGAGAAGGGTCCTCTGGCCGGATATCCGGTAGTCGGTGTGAAGGCGATCCTCCTCGATGGTTCCTACCATCCGGTTGATTCCTCCGATATGGCGTTCAAGACGGCTTCGAACATGGCGTTTAAGGATGCCTTCATGAAGTGTCAGCCGATCCTTCTCGAGCCGATCGCGTCCATCAAGGTCACGGTTCCGGATGCCAATACCGGCGATATCATGGGTGATATGACGAAGCGCCGCGGTAGAGTCCTCGGTATGGAGTCGATCGGCCATGGCAAGCAGGTCATCCAGGCGGAGGTTCCGATGTCCAATCTGTACGGCTACGGCACCGACCTTCGTTCCATGACCGGCGGTACCGGCGATTATGAGTACAGCTTCGCTCGCTATGAGCAGGCACCGGGCGACGTTCAGAACCAGATCGTAGAAGAGAACGCAGCACAGGGAAACTAAGCCACTGTCATACGTAGTAAACCATATTCGGGCAATGTCTACATCAGGCATTGCCCGTTTTTTGCCGAATAAACAGGGCACAGCGGGCGGTGATAGACGCTCCTGCAGAAACATTGGCCAAACAACTGCCTGTTTTTTCACGTAAATTTCTGCATTCGAATTGCATTAAAGGCGTCGAAATTTTATACTTTAAGAGCAAAAGTGTCGATTTACTGAATGAAATAAAGAGATTGAGCAGGAAAAAACTATGATTTTTGAAGAGATTTTTATGGTGAATGGCACCGCTATCATCATGATGGCGTTTCTGTTGTATTGCCGCCATCGAAACAGAGAGAGCATACATGGGGATGATCGAATCTATGACTGGATGACGCTCATCACGCTGCTGGGGGCCGTGAATGACACCCTCACGTTCCTCGTGGATGGGCAGAGCTTCGTCAGCGCGCGCTTCCTGAACTATCTCACGAACAGCCTTGCGTATATGGGCACGGTCGTTATCGGTTTCCTCTGGTGTCTCTATGTCGACCTGCATATCTATAAGAACCATGCGCGGTATCGGCGGAACCTCCGCTACGTCGCGCTCCCGCTCCTGTTCGAGTTCGGCTGTCTCCTGTATAACCTGTGCGGGAACGGCTTCATGTTTACGATTTCAGCGGACAATATGTACAGCCGCGGCTTCTACTCGATCATCGGTTTTACCTCGGTTTATCTGTATCTGCTCTACAGCATTTACCTCGTATATCACTCGAGGGAAGTAGGCATAAACCTCGATTTCTTCCCGATTTTCTACTTCATAGGACCTTGCGTGCTCGGTATCGTCATTCAGTTCCTGTGCTATGGCATCACGAGCTCCTGGATTTCGGTCGCCATTTCGCTTACCTTCGTGCAGATGCAGGTGTACTCCGAGAATATCTCGACGGACTCGCTGTCGGGACTCTATAACCGACGTTACCTCGACCGTGTGCTCGCAAATAAGGAAAGACTATCGCGATTATCCGTCTACGGAATCATGATGGATGTCAATGACTTCAAGCAGATCAACGACCACTACGGTCACAGCATGGGGGACCAGGCGATCCGCGTGATGGGCAATATCCTCTCGAAGGCTCTTCCGGACGGGGGAATTCCGATCCGCTATGCTGGTGATGAGTTCGTGGCGCTGCTGATCTGCGAGGACTCGAACGAGGTCTTCGCGACCATGACGGAAATCAACCGTCGCCTCGATGTCTTCAACCGCTCCGGTGCGGAGCCGTTTAAGATCAGCGTCTCGATGGGTTATGCGAAGCTCGACCCGAGTGACACCGAAACCTTCCTCCGCGAGATGGACGAGCGGATGTATGAGGAGAAGCGACGCTATCATCAGCTGATACATGCGTGATTACGTGATTTCATGCTTTCAGAGCCCCGGAGGGCCTGCCTGAACCTTAAATGCAATTCTTGCAAAATGACTGTGTTCATATTAGAATAAAATGATGTTTTGATGTTAAATTCGAGATGTTTGCATCCAGAGTCTGAGCGATAGCGATGAATAGCAGCACGAAATTCCGGATACGGCAGTTCTCGAACAAAAAGGAGTATTATGGTCAGAATAGCAATCGACTGTATGGGTGGTGATCAAGCGCCTTCCGCGATCATGGATGGTGCGCTTCGTTCCCTTGCAGCTACGAAAGATACGAAGCTTTTTCTTTTCGGTCCGGAGGGACTTCTGAAGGAGGAGCTTCAGAAGAGTGCGAAGGCAGCCGGGGTGTCGGAGGCGGATCTCGCGGCGCGTGTCGAGATCTGTGATGCGGCGGAGGTGATTTCTCTGCATGAGGCACCGGTGCTTGCAATCCGTCGCAAGAAGGATTCCAGCATCGTGAAGGGTCTTCATTTCGTGAAGGAGGGCCATGCGGATGCCTTCATTTCCGCGGGCTCCAGTGGCGCGATTCTCGCCGGTGGTCAGCTCATCATCGGACGTGCGAAGGGTGTGCCACGTCCACCGTTCGGCGCACTGATTCCGACCAGCAGGGGCGTGACCCTGCTTCTCGACAGTGGTGCCAATGTTGACGCCAAGCCGGAGTGGCTGGTCCAGTACGCGAAGATGGGCTCCATCTATATGAAGGAGGTCTGCGGTATCCAGAACCCGACGGTCGGCCTCGTCAATGTCGGTGCCGAGGAGGAGAAGGGCAATGCCCTCGTGAAGGAGACCATGCCGCTCCTAAAGGAAGTGAAGGACATCAACTTCATCGGTTCCTGCGAGGCACGTGAGATTTCCTTCGGTGCCTGCGACGTCGTCGTATGTGACGCCTTCGTCGGCAACTGTATCCTGAAGATGTATGAGGGCGTCGGTAAGATGCTCCTCGGTGAGATCATGAGTGCCATCAAGTCCACCCCGATCTCACTCATCGGCGGAGCCCTCATTAAGGGCACCCTCAAGGGTACGCTGAAGAAGTTTGATGCGAAGCAGTATGGCGGTGCACCGATCCTCGGTCTCCGTAGCCTCGTCGTAAAGGTGCACGGTAACACCGACGGTCGCGAAATCACACACGCCATCCAGCAGTGCTACGACTTCGTCCACGCCGACGCGGTGCAGAAGATCGCCGCCAGCATCGAAGCCGAGAACGCCCGCGAATCTTAAGAATTTCGTAAGGGGGTCTGACCCCATTAAATTTTTATAAACAAAATCTAAAGTTGAAGTTTATGGGGTCAGACCCCATAAACAGATAGGAGAAACCATGGAATTTGAGAAGCTGAAGCAGATTATCGTGAATGAGGTACCGCGTGTGGATCCTGCGAAGATCACCCCGGAGGCTCGCTTCGTGGATGACCTCGAGATGGACTCCCTCGATGTCGTACAGGTCGTGATGGCCATCGAGGATACCTTCGGTATCCAGGTACCGGATGACGCCACTGAGCACATGAGCACCGTTCAGGATGCGGTCGACGCTATCCGGGAAGCGGTCAATCAGTAATTCTTAATCAAGCGGACGAAGTCGGAGCACAGTATGCACGGCTCACTTAGTTCAAAGTACAGAACCTTCAGCGCTGTTCGTGACTGACATACAGGCAAGCCAATCTGTCAGTCACGGACATCTCTGAAGAACCTGTTCTTTGAATGCGCAAGCTCGTGCATACTGTACCTCCGACTTCTGTGTAATGACGATCCTAAAAGGAGTTTTATGGAACAGAATTTAGATGTTTTACAGGAGGCGATCGGTTATCGCTTCCGGGATGTGTCTCTTCTGAAGCATGCGTTGACGCATCCTTCGTATAGTAATGAGAGCGGAGAACCGAAGGAGGCTTCGAATCAGCGTCTTGAGTTTCTCGGGGATGCTGTGCTGGAGCTGGTTTCCAGCGTTTTTCTTTTTAACCGCCGTCCGGTGATTCAGGAGGGTGTCATGACCAAGATTCGTGCCGCACTGGTATGTGAGCCGACGCTCGCAGAGGCAGCCCGAAAGGTGAACCTTGGTGATTACATCATCCTCGGAAAGGGCGAGGCGCGCGAGGGCATCAATCGTCGGGATTCCGTCATTTCCGACGCCTTCGAGTCTGTGATCGGCGCGATGTACCTCGATGGGGGCTTCGCACCGGCGGAGAAGTTCGTGCGTCGTTTCGTGCTCTGCGACATCGAGAACGCAGGGCTCTATCGTGATGCGAAGACGGTGCTTCAGGAGTACGTGTCGCAGAACAAAAAGTCCCTCGAGTACCGTGTCATCGAGGAATCCGGTCCATGTCACGACCGCTACTATCGAGTCGAGGCAGTGATTGATGGAGAGGCCTACGGGATCGGCGAGGGCTCCAGTAAAAAGAAGGGCGAGCAGGGCGCAGCGTACCAGACACTCAAGCGCATAAAGGCGGAAACAGGTTATGTATTTAAAATCTATTGAGATTCAGGGCTTCAAGTCCTTTGCGAACAAGACCGTCCTGGATTTCAGTAAGGGCATCACGGGCATCGTCGGCCCGAACGGCTCCGGAAAGTCGAACATCTCCGACGCGGTGCGCTGGGTACTCGGTGAGCAGAAGGTGAAGCAGCTGCGTGGAAGCTCCATGCAGGATGTCATCTTCGCCGGCACACAGCTCCGCCGCCCGCAGAGCTCGGCCTTCGTGGCGATCACCCTCGATAATTCGGACCGCATCCTGAACATCGATTACGATGAAGTCACGGTTTCCCGTCGCCTCTACCGCTCGGGCGAGTCCGAGTACATGCTGAACGGCACCGAGTGTCGTCTGAAGGACATCAACGAGCTTTTCTACGATACCGGTATCGGTAAGGACGGCTACTCCATCATCGGACAGGGCCAGGTCGACAAAATCCTCTCCGGTAAGCCGGAGGAGCGTCGTGACCTCTTCGATGAGGCCGTCGGTATCGTGAAGTTCAAGCGCCGGAAGGCCCTTGCCGAGAAGAAGCTCAGCGACGAGGAAGCGAACCTCACGCGTGTGACGGACATCCTCACCGAGCTCGAGCGCCAGGTCGGCCCGCTGAAGCGCCAGTCCGAGCAGGCCCGCGAGTACCTTTCGATCCGTGACGAGCTCGTAAACGCCGACGCGAACCTTTTCGTACGCGACATGGAGGACACGCTGAAAGGCCTCGACACGGTAAATGCCAATGCAGACACCGTCGAGCAGGACCTCGCCGCAATCAAGCAGGAGTCCGAGCAGCTGAATGGCAAGTACAACGCGCTCGAGGAGCAGATTCACGCCCTCGATGAGAAGCTTCAGCAGGCGAAGGATACCGTCAGTCAGTCGGATGTCCTGAAAACAAACCTCCAGGGACAGATCGATGTCCTGAACGAGCAGATCAACACCGAAAAGAACAACGCACTGCACTACACGCAGCGAATCAACGCCCTCGGAAAGGACGTGTTCGACCGTATCGCGCAGATCGAGGATAACCGGAGTCTTCTTCGCTGGATCCGTGATCAGATCACCTTCATCCGTGACAACAAGGCGGCGACCGACGAGATGATGGAAAACATCGACCTCGATCTCGAGATGATCGGCTCCACGATGGACGAGACCGAGCTCACCGTGTCGAGCTGCATGGGCCCGGACTTCGAGCTCGAGGAGCGTCCGGTGAAGGAAGCCGAGTCGAGCTCCCCGGTGAAGAACGACCACTTCCTCACGAACATCGAGGACCAGCGGAAGGAGCTCGCAGCGCTCGGTCAGCGCCTCGAGGAGGTCAATGCCATCATCGCGAGTGATACCGCGCTGGTGGATCGGCTCGGCACCGAGAATCAGCAGCTGCGTGAGCGGATCGTCGAGAAGAACCGTGAGCTCGATCGTCTCAAGAACCGCCTCGAGACCCTTCGTAACCTCGCGGAGCGCTATGAGGGCTACGGCAATGCGGTCAAGATGGTCATGGACCAGCGTGACCGGAGACGCGGCATCCTCGGCGTCGTAGCAGACCTCATCGAGGTCCCGGCGAAGTACGAGACGGCGATCGAGACGGCCCTCGGCGGCGCGATTCAGAACGTCGTCACCGAGGACGAAGCGACGGCGAAGGACATGGTCCAGTTCCTGAAGCAGCACCGCTACGGACGTGCCACCTTCCTCCCGCTCAGCAACATTCGCGGACGCCGCGATAACAACTGTGAGCAGGCGTCGCATGAGCGCGGCGCCATCGGACTCGCGTGCGACCTCATTGACCTCGACAAAAAGTACATCAGTCTCGCAGAGTTCCTGCTGGGCCGTGTGCTGGTGGTCGACAACATTGACAATGCACTGCAGATCCAGCGGAAGTACCGGCAGAGCCTCCGTATCGTAACGCTCGAGGGCGAGCAGCTGAATCCGGGCGGTTCGATCTCGGGTGGTGCCTTCCGCAACAGCTCGAATCTGATGGGCCGGAAGCGCGAGCTCGACGAGATCGAGGCGCAGATGCTCGAGGGCGAGAAGCAGGCTGCGGAGCTGCGTGCGAAGCTGAGCGAGGGCGAGAACCGTCGTGCGCTCGCGAAGGCGTCCGTGGAGGCGCATCACGAGGAGATCGAGCAGTTGAAGCTCGATCAGAACACGAAGACGATGGCGATCACGTCCCAGATCAATGTCGAGTACTCGTCCCTGTCGACCCGTACCGACTTCGTGACGGAGACCCTGCACCGCCTGAACGGCGAGCTCGAGGCCCTCACGACCGAGAAGGGTGAGATGGAGGATGCGCAGCAGAACAGCGACCAGGTGCTCGCAGAGAAGGCGGATCGCATCACCGAGCTCCAGGATCTGATTGCCAATGCAGACAACGTGGCGGCAGAGGCCCAGGCGGAGACAGCACGGGCCACGGAGGAGAAGGAGAAGCTCGTCGCCGAGCGGAAGTCCTTCTTCGGCCGCAAGGATGAGATCTCGCAGCGACTGCTCGATATGGAGAAGGAGTCGATGCGTGTGCAGAATAAGAAGGAGAAGCTCGACGAAAAGATCGACAAGCTCACGAGCTACATGTTCGACGAGTACGGGCTCACCTTCGATGAAGCGAAGAAGCGCTATTCCGAGGAGTATAAGAATACCTCGGAGGTGCGTTCCCTCGTGTCGAAGCTGAAGAATCAGCTGAAGGCGCTCGGTCCGGTGAATGTCGACGCGATCGAGCAGTATAAGGAGGTCAGCGAGCGTTACGAGTTCCTGAATAATCAGTACCTCGACCTCACGGAGTCCGCGAAGTCGCTCGGGAAGGTCATCGAGGAGCTCGACCAGGGCATGCGGAAGCAGTTCAATGAGAACTTCCAGCGCATCCAGGTGGAGTTTGACAAGACCTTCAAGATCCTCTTCGGTGGCGGACAGGGCCGTCTGGAGCTCGACACTTCGGATCCGGATGTGCTGACGACCTCGATTTCGATCATCGCCGAGCCGCCTGGAAAGAAGCTGCAGAACATGATGCAGCTGTCGGGTGGCGAGAAGGCGCTGACGGCGATCGCGCTGCTCTTTGCGATCCAGTGTCTGAAGCCGTCGCCGTTCTGTCTCCTCGACGAGATCGAGGCGGCACTCGACGACTCGAACGTTTCGCGTTTTGCCGAGTACCTGCATAATCTGAACCAGACGCAGTTTATCGTCATCACGCACCGTCGTGGTACCATGGAGAATGCGGATCGCCTGTTCGGAATCACCATGCAGGAGAAGGGTGTGTCGACGCTCGTGTCGGTGGATCTCGTCGCGGATCAGCTCGACGCGTGATTTAACCGGACGGATTCTGGACCACCCCCAGAGAGCACTCACTCAGTTCAAAGTACAGAACTGAGTTTACACGAACGGAAAATTCGACCGTCATATGGGGCACTCACTCAGTTCAAAGTACAGAACCTTCCGCCTTGTTCGTGCCTGCCATTACAGGCAAGCCTGTATGGCAGGACACGTACAATTCGGAAGAACCTGTTCTTTGAATTCGCAATCAGCCCCATATAACGGCTCGAATTTTCCTGTTGGTTTATAAAACAGCATTTGTTTTGATTTAAATAAATACAAAAGAGACAGTTACTTTCTGTTGTTTGATAAATATATTACGAAAGACTAAAGGAGCTTCTATGGCAAATTTTTTCTCGAGATTAATTAATAATATATTCCAGTCAAATGAGGTCGCGGATGACGCGTTCTATGAGGATCTGGAAGATGCGATGATCATGTCGGATGTGGGTGTGACGACGACGCTGAAGATCATTGATGCGGTGAAGTCGGAGGCGAAGCGTCAGGGTGTGAATACGACGCGTGAGGTGAAGAAGATTCTGAGGGACTATCTGTATGAGCTGATGCGTGTGGATGAGTCCTACTATGATTTCGAGCGGCAGAAGAGTATCATTTCGGTCATCGGTGTCAATGGCGTGGGCAAGACGACGTCGATCGGTAAGATGGCGTACTTCTTCCAGCGTCAGGGAAAGCGGGTGATCCTGGCGGCGGCGGATACCTTCCGTGCGGGTGCGATCGAGCAGCTGAAGGAGTGGGGTAAGAGGATCGATACGGATGTCATCGCGCAGAAGGAGGGTTCTGATCCGGCGGCGGTGGTGTTTGATGCGCTGCAGTCCTTCAAGTCGAAGAACGCGGATCTGCTGATCATCGATACGGCGGGTCGTCTTCATAATAAGAAGAATCTGATGCAGGAGCTGGGAAAGATCAACCGTATCATCGATAAGGAGTTCGCGGAGGGCTTCCGTGAAACCCTGGTCGTACTGGATGCGACGACGGGGCAGAATGCGATGTCACAGGCGGAGATCTTCAAGGATGCCTGCCAGGTGACCGGTATCATCCTCACGAAGATGGATGGCACCGCGAAGGGCGGCATCGCCCTCGCGGTCCAGTCCGAGCTCGGTATTCCGGTGAAGTACATCGGCACCGGCGAAAAGGCCACCGACCTGCGCCGCTTTGATGCTAAGGAGTACGTCGACTCGATCTTCGCGGATTAACAGCTTTAGAACGGGCCACGGGACATTCATATGCTGTCAACAAAAATAGTTGACAGCATATTTTTATGTGCTATACTAGCAAAGGTTTGAGGGTGATTATGGATGAATTTGTAGTGCGCGGCAACCTTTTCGAGCTGTATGGCGGGTTGCTGAATGAAAATCAGCGGAAGGTATATGAGTACCATGTCATGGATGACATGAGCTTCACCGAGATCGGTGAGGAGCTGGGCGTCACACGGCAGGCAGCGCAGGAGCTGTTCCGTCGCGCGGATAAGAAGCTGCAAAGCACAGAGGAAATCCTCGGACTTCAGCATAAGCTGGTGAGCATTCGTGAGAAGGCGGAGCGGATCTTCGATCTAAGCGGAGATGACGCGATTCGAGCCCTCGCGGGTGAGATCATAGATGGCGTCTGAGACTGCGTAAAGGCCAGAAGCATTGGCCGGACGAGGGGCGGACGCAGATGCACAGAGACGTTTGAAAATGCAGGAGAGTATATGGCATTTGAAAATCTGACAGATCGATTAAGTAATGTATTTTCAAATCTCGGTCGGAAGGGAAAGCTTTCCGAGGACGATGTCAATCAGGCGCTCCGCGAGGTGCGTATGGCACTGCTCGAGGCCGATGTCAACTTCAAGCTGGTGAAGGAATTCATCGCGAAGGTGAAGGAAAAGGCCATCGGTGAGGAGGTGCTGAACAGCCTCACACCGGCGCAGACGGTCGTGAAGATCGTCAACGACGAGCTGACCGAGATGATGGGCTCGGAGACCACCGAGATCACACTTCGTCCGGCGAGCGAGATTTCCGTCATCATGATGGTAGGTCTTCAGGGTGCCGGTAAAACCACGACGGCAGCGAAGCTGGCCGGAAAGTTCAAGTCGGCGGGCCGGACGCCTGTCCTCGTCGCCTGCGATATCTACCGTCCGGCGGCGATCGATCAGCTGCGTGTCAATGCTGAGAAGGTGAAGGTTCCGTTCTTCTCCCTGGGCGACAAGATCAGCCCGGTCGAGATCGCGCGGAGAGCCATCGAGGAGGCGAAGGCCCAGCACTACAACGTGGTGATCCTCGATACGGCGGGTCGTCTTCAGATCGACGAGAAGCTCATGGATGAGCTCCAGAACATCAAGAAGGCGGTCGATGTACAGTGGACCGTCCTCACAGTCGACGCGATGACCGGTCAGGAAGCGGTCAATGTTGCCGAGACCTTCACTGAGAAGGTGGGCATCGACGGTGTGATCCTCACGAAGTGTGATGGTGATACCCGTGGTGGTGCGGCGCTTTCCATCAAGGCGATGACCGGGAAGCCGATCCTGTACTTAGGTATGGGCGAGAAGCTCGACGACCTCGAGCAGTTCTATCCGGATCGTATGGCGGGTCGTATCCTCGGCATGGGTGATGTCCTTTCTCTCATCGAGAAGGCACAGAAGAACATCGATGAGGATAAGACGAAGGAGACCATGGGAAAGATCACCCGTGGCAAGTTCGACTACAACGACTTCATGGATCAGATGGAGCAGATGAAGAAGCTCGGCGGCTTCGGCGGTATCATGAAGCTGCTGCCTGGTATGTCGGGGCTCGGTGACATCGATACAGACGATGCTGAGAAGAAGATGAATCAGGTGAAGTCGATCATCCAGTCCATGACACCGAAGGAGAGAGCGAACCCGGATCTCATCAATCCGTCCCGTAAGCGTCGGATCGCGCGCGGTGCGGGTGTCGATATCGCAGAGGTGAACCGCCTTGTAAAGCAGTTCGAGCAGATGCGGAAGATGATGAAGCAGTTCGGCGGTGCGATACGCAGCAAGCATGGCCGCGGCGGTTTCGGAAACCTCGGCGGACTCGGAAATCTCGGCGGCTTGGGCCGTGGCCGGTTTCCGTTCTGATAAATATTCTTAATAGGAATCGCAGTTTTCGGAATCGGGACGGAATTTCCGTTCGTATAAGCCTTCCGGACAGCGTACGCAGCACGGAAGGCAACCGCACCGTCCCCGGGCGGGTACGTGCACAGAGGCCGATGACATTGGCCTCCCGATAAGTAACAGGATTCAACAGCACTGCTGTTAATCATATATATGTACATTTATTTTTAAAACAGGAGAAAAAGACATGTTAAAGATCAGATTAAGAAGAATGGGACAGATTCACGCACCGTTTTACAGAGTTATCGTAGCAGATTCCAGATCCCCGAGAAACGGCCGTTTCATCGAGGAGATCGGTACCTACAATCCATGCGTAGAGCCGTCTGAGATCAAGATCGACGCTGAGAAGGCGAAGCAGTGGATCGCAAACGGTGCACAGCCGACCGAGTCCGTTGCAAAGCTCCTCAAGAAGGCTGGTATCTGCTGATTATTTAGCCGAGAGGAGACCTCATGAAGGAATTACTCGAAACGATTGCCCGGGCGCTGGTGCAGAATCCGGACGACGTCAAGGTCGTCGAGGAAGATAAGGACGGCGAGATCGTGCTCACCCTCTCTGTAAATGAGCAGGATATGGGAAAGGTCATCGGTCGTTCCGGTCGCATCGCCAAGGCGATTCGCTCAGTGATGTCTGCCGCTGCCAGCAAGGCTGACGTTAAGGTTTCCGTAGACATCCGCTGAGACCATCCGATTACGGATCATAAGGATTTAATATGCAGGAAAAACTGAGAGTTGGTACAGTTGTTACCACCCATGGCCTCAAGGGCGAGGTGAAGGTTTATCCTACGACAGAGGATCCAGACAGATTTTTCGATTTAGATAAAGTCTGGCTGGATCTTTCCGGTTCTATGGAAAACCTGCGCGAGCTCCACGTCGAGCGCGTGCGCTTCTCGAAAAACCTGGCCATCGTAAAATTCGAGGGCATCGACTCGATCGATGATGTCCTCCCGTTCCGCCACGGCGAGCTGTACGTGGATCGCGCCGATGCGATCCCGCTCGAGGAAGGCGAGTATTTCGTCGGCGATCTGATCGGCATCGACGTCCTCGACGATGTGTCCGGCGAGTGCCTCGGCACCGTCAAGGACATCCTCGAGACCGGCGCGAATAATGTGCTGATCGTGAAGAATCAGAAGAAGGACCTCATGATCCCGTATGTACGCGGCCAGTTCATCACGGACGTACAGCCGGAGCAGGGATTTCTGAAAGTGCATCTGATTCCGGGCATCCTCGATCTCTGATACCTGGACCAGGCTATGCCAAGTTTCCGACGGACAGCAGATGGCTGTCCGCTGCAGAACCGGCTTCATCCATCTATGCGGCTGGTTTTCGGCGGACAGAACACTCCTGTCCGTCGATGATTTCTTATCCCCAGAAAGGCGGACGAATGAAAAACTACTATGTGATGACCCTCTTTCCGGAGATGATCGAAAACGTCGTCCGCGAGAGCATCAGCGGTCGTGCGATCAAGGCAGGACTTATAAATGTCGAGGCCTTCAATATCCGCGACTATACGAAGGACGCGCATAACCACGTCGACGACTATCCGTATGGCGGCGGTGCCGGCATGCTCATGCAGGTGCAGCCGATCGTCGACTGCTATCAGCATATCGTCGATCAGATCGGCCATCGCCCGGCCCGCGTGCTCTTCATGTCGCCGCAGGGACGCACCTTCGATCAGAGGATGGCCGAGGAGCTCGCTGCGGAAGAGGATATCCTGTTCCTCTGCGGACACTATGAGGGCATCGACGAACGCGCCCTCGAGATTCTCGACGTCGAGCATGTCTCGATCGGTGATTACATCCTGACCGGCGGTGAGCTGCCGGCGCTCAGCATGATCGATTCTATCTCGCGTCTCGTGCATGGTGTCCTGAATAAGGATGCCTCGCATGAGATCGAAAGCTTCTCCGACGGCCTCCTCGAGTACCCGCAGTACACGCGCCCGGAGGTCTACGAGGACCGCCGCGTTCCAGCGATTCTCCTCTCCGGAGATCATAAGAAGGTCGATGAGTGGCGCCACCAGATGAGCCTTGAGCGCACGAAGGAACGCCGCCCGGATCTGTATGAGGCGTATGTCGCCTCGCATGCGAAAGAGTTCGCACCGAAGAAGCCGAAGCGCCGCCGGAAACGTGCTGAATAGTAGCTGACTACTTCCGGAAAAAGAATTGCCATTTGATTGATTAATGGTAAAATTATTTATATAAGTTGATCAAGAGAAACGGACGGAAGGAGTAAGCGTATGGCTACACAGAACATGGGTATGGATATTCTCACGAGGGTAAATGGAATTCGCGCTGCAAACGGATTGAAACCACTTCGGTACGATACGAATCTGGATGCGCCTGCACTCGTAAGAGCGACCGAAGCTTCTACATTTTTTTCTCACACAAGACCAAACGGAACCGAATGGTACACTGTAAATGAGAACCTTATGTATGGTGAGAATCTGGCGGAGGGCTACCACACTGCAGATGAAGTTGTCAATGCATGGATGGCATCTCCTGAGCATAAGGCCAATATCTTAAAGCCGGATTTTACCACGATGGGCATCGGAATCGCAAATAAGAACGGAAAGAACTACTGGGCTCAGATTTTTGGCATGGCCTGAATGCCAGCATGCCTGCGTGGCGAAGTGCACAGCGTATAAAGTACGGAAAATCCCATGATGGAGCCTCTGTCATGGGATTTTAAATGCGTTCAAAAGACTCGTCCGGAAGGTAAAAACCGCTTGCAATTCCTCCGTATCTATGGTAAATTGTCAAGGTTGTGACTAAGAGAGATATTCCGCTGACGGTTCCATCTGCTTGGAATAGGTGATTCGGCTCGGGCCGAACGAGAAACTCCGTGAATGAATGTCGAATAGTACTAGGAGGTACACAATGTCTAATAACGAGATTATCAAGAACATCGAGCAGGGTCAGCTCAAGGCTGAGGTTCCAGCATTCAACACTGGTGACACCGTTCGCGTTTACAACAAGATCAAAGAGGGTAACCGTGAGAGAACTCAGATCTTCGAGGGTACTGTTCTGAAGATCCAGGGTGGTTCCAACAGAACTACTTTCACCGTTCGTAAGTCTTCCAACGGCGTAGGCGTAGAGAAGACCTGGCCGCTTCACAGCCCGATGGTTGAGAAGGTTGAGGTCGTTAGAAAAGGTAAGGTAAGAAGAGCAAAGCTCACATACCTTAGAGAGCGTACTGGTAAGGCTGCCAAGGTTAAGGCACTGTAATCAGAAGCGATGAATCATTGGGGGGCGTTCCGTTTTACGGGATGCCCCTTTTCAATGGTTTTATTTACTGGTAAAATCCCAGTTATGAAATGGTTTATGGGAAGGGGTCTGCCCCCATACGGGGTCAGACCCCTTGGCCTCCCGGCAGGTTATGGAGGGCGTTTTCCGGCCTTCGGATGAGTTTGCCAGCCAGGCAGAAGATCCGGTCGGTGACTGGATTATCGTTGCGGGAAAGGGGTCACCCCTGGCTTCCCAATATTGTTATGAGGTGAAGAATGCGAGAGAAGAGTCCGATTCAGAAGTTTGTCGGCACGGTGACGAACGTGATCGTCGTGATCGCGCTTGCGTGGTTTCTGGTGCACAGCTTTCTGACGACCGAGGAGATTTCCGGTCACAGCATGGAGCCGGCGATATCCGCGAGCGATCTCGTGCTGGTCGATCGGCTCACGTATAAGTTCATGAAGCCGAAGCGTATGGATGTCGTCATCTTCCAGCGAAGCGACGCGACACGGAACGTGAAGCGCGTCATCGGACTGCCGGGCGAGACTGTCGTGATCCAGAACGGTCGCATCTACATCGACGGTACCCTGCTGGAGAGTGATCAGATCTCCGACATCTCCCTCGGCGGTATCGCGGAGAAGCCGGTCGAACTGATGGAGGACGAGTATTTCCTGATCGGGGACAATGCAGACTCCTCCGAGGACAGCCGCTTCATCAATGTCGGTAATGTCAAACGCTCACAGATCCTCGGACGCATCTGGTTCCGGCTGTTGCCGTTTAAAAAGATCGGTTTCATCCGATGATGCTGCCCACTGCATCCGCAGCTTAAAGTGCATCTGGTTCCGGCTGCTGCCGTTTAAGAAAATCAGTTTCATCCAATGATGCAAGGTAATGTACATATAAGAAGTATAGAAGACAGGTGAATTATGACGATTCAATGGTATCCAGGCCATATGGCCAAAGCAAAACGAAACATCCGTGAGGACCTGAAGCTGGTCGATCTCGTCATCGAGGTCATCGACGCCCGCTGCCCGGAATCCTCCCGTAATCCGGACGTCGACAGCTTCGCGAAGGATAAGGCCCGCATCCTCCTTATCAATAAGGCGGATCTCGCGGATCGTCGTGAGACGAAGCGCTTCGCAGACTACTTCGCCGCCCGCGGCTACTATACACTCGAAATCGATGCGCGAAACAAGGGCAGCCTGAAGAAGCTGAATCCGCTCATCGATGAGGCGACGAAGGCGCTCGTCGAGAAGAACCTGAAGCGCGGCATCAAGACCCCGGTCATCCGTGCGATGGTTCTCGGTGTGCCGAACGTCGGCAAGTCCACCTTCATCAATTCCTATGTCGGAAAGTCCATGGCGAAGACCGGAAACAAGCCGGGCGTCACCCGTGGTAATCAGTGGATCAATGTCAATAAAAAGCTGCAGCTGCTCGACACCCCGGGTATCACCTGGCCGAAGTTTGAGCGCGAGATCGTCGGCCTGAATCTGGCCCTCATCGGCTCCATCAACGACCAGATCCTGAACATTGACGAGCTCGTATTCTACCTCATCAAATACCTCGTGCGCTATTACCCGGAGGCACTGATCGCGCGCTACGGCAGCTCCCTCGAAGGCCTCGAGGAAGCGATTCAGGTCTTCGACGAGATCGGCCGCCGTCGCGGCTGCATCATGAAGGGTGGAAACATCGACTACACGAAAACCGCGAAGATCATCCTCGACGACTTCCGCAGCGGACGCCTCGGCGCCATCACCCTCGAGCACGTTCCGACCACGGCCAGCCAGGAGACGGCAGAAGCAGACGCAGTGGAAAGCCAAGGGGTCTGACCCACGCCTGAATTCTGTGACCTCCTTGCGGCTTTCGGAAGGGGGTCAGACCCCTTTCCCAACACCATTTCACAACGATACCAGTAACAACCAGAAAGAGGAATTTCATGTCGAGAGAACTGAAGGGCGAGCGTCTGGAGAAGGAGCTCGCGCGTTTAGCAGCGATGCACGAATATGAAAACGCACATGCCGATGTCCGCTTCATCGCCGGCATCGACGAAGCCGGCAGAGGTCCGCTGGCGGGCCCAGTCGTGGCCGCCTGCTGCATCCTCCCGAAGGATGCCGTGATCCTCTATCTCAACGATTCGAAGAAGGTGACCGCACTCCGCCGCGAAGCGCTGCTGCCGGAAATCCAAGAAAAAGCCATCGCCTACGGCATCGGCATCGTGGATGAGAAACGGATTGATGAGATCAACATCCTTCAGGCGGATTATGAAGCGATGCGCATCGCAGTTCAGAAGACGAGCGCGATGCTCCAGGCGAAAGGACTCGCCGACGCACCAGGTCTCCTGCTGAACGACGCCGTCACGATCCCAGGCCTCGAGATCCCACAGGAGTCGATCATCAAGGGCGACGCGAAGTCCGTCTCCATCGCCGCCGCCAGCATCCTCGCGAAAGTGACGAGGGATCAGCTCATGGAGGCGTACGACGCGCAGTATCCGGAGTACGGCTTCGCCCGTAATAAAGGCTACGGCACGAAGGAGCACATCGAAGCCCTGAAACGCCTCGGCCCATGCCCGATCCACCGTCGCTCCTTCATCGGCCATTTCGTCTGACCCCTGTTGCTCACCGATTCCCGAGAGGCCAAGGGGTCTGACCCACGCGTGAATTCTGCGACCCCCTTTCGGCTTTCGGAAGGGGGTCTGACCCCTGAAACTAAAGGAACATCATGTACTTCAAAGAACTCCCCAAAATATTCACCGAGAAAATCGAGGATCCGAAACCTAGTCAGAAGCGCTCCGACGCGCGTCGTGGCAACCACGCAGACGGTGTCCGCGGGGAGGACATGGCCGCAGCATACCTCGAGACGGC
Organism: Oribacterium sp. Sow4_G1_1; assembly: GCF_052116105.1. Taxonomy (NCBI): domain Bacteria; kingdom Bacillati; phylum Bacillota; class Clostridia; order Lachnospirales; family Lachnospiraceae; genus Oribacterium; species Oribacterium sp. Sow4_G1_1. Next base: position 38,109 of record NZ_JBQKLS010000014.1, on the reverse strand, counting down.
GGGCTACCGGATCGTCGCACGAAACTGGCGCTTTCACCGGAACGAGATCGACATCATCGCGATGGACGGCGACACGCTCGTCTTCGTCGAGGTGAAGAAACGCCAGGACAGCGCCCACGGCTACGGTTGCGAGGCCGTAGACCATGCGAAACAGCAGCGGATCCGCCGGGTAGCGGAAGCCTATCTCGCCTGCACGAAGCGCTCACAGGCCGACACGAAGTGCCGCTTCGACGTCGTCTCGATCGACGATGACAAGATACTACTGTTTAAAAACGCATTTTAGTATGCTATACTCATAATAAGTTTGTGCATTTTATGGAGGCAGGCATGTTAGCAAAAGATTGTAAGCGTAAAGTTATCCTGACGGGCGATCGTCCGACCGGAAAACTTCATTTAGGACACTTTGTGGGTTCTCTCCAGCGGAGAGTACAGCTTCAGAACTCTGGTCAGTTCGACGAGATCAACATCCTCGTCGCGGACGATCAGGCCCTGACCGATAACTGGGATAACCCGAAGAAGGTACGTGATAACATCATCGAGGTCACCCTCGATTATCTCTCCGCAGGTATCGACCCGGATAAGTCCTTTATCTGCATTCAGTCCGGCATCCCGGCACTGCACGCACTGACGTTCTACTATATGAACCTCGTAACTACCCAGCGTCTGTCCAGAAACCCGACCGTCAAGTCCGAGATGCTCATGCGTGGCTTTAACGGCAGCGAGTCGGAGGATGACAATGTTGCCGGCCTTCCAGCCGGATTCTTCACCTATCCGGTATCGCAGACCGCCGATATCACAGCGTTCAAGGCGACCACCGTACCAGCCGGTGAGGACCAGATGCCGATGATCGAGCAGGCACGCGAGATCGCACATCGTTTCAACACGATCTACAAGTGCGATGTCCTCGTCGAGCCGGATATCCTGATTCCAGAGAATGCGGCACAGCGTCGTCTCCCGGGTATCGATGGTAAGGCGAAGATGTCGAAGTCGCTCGGCAACGGTATCTTCCTGTCCGATGACGCCGCGACCGTAAAGAAGAAGGTCATGAGCATGTACACGGATCCGACGCATATTAACGTTGCGGATCCTGGTCATGTCGAGGGCAATATGGTCTTCACCTACCTCGACGCCTTCCTGCGTGATGACAGCCAGTTCGCGGACTATCTCCCGGATTATAAGAACCTCGAGGAGATGAAGGAGCACTACCAGCGTGGTGGTCTCGGCGATATGAAGTGCAAGAAGTTCCTTCTCAAGGTCATGGAGGATCTCCTTCAGCCGATTCGTGAGAACCGTGCGAAGTGGGAGACAAACATCAACGACGTCTATGACATCCTGAAGGCCGGTACGGATCATGCGGTGCAGGTAACGAACCAGACCCTCCACGAGTGCCGTGATGCGATGCGCATCAACTACTTCGATGATAAGGACGCGATGGTGAAGAGCTGGGAGTCCTGGCTGAACGAGAGCCATACGAAGAACTGATGGGCACCTGGAAGTCCCGCGGGCTCCGTGGCTCACAGCTGGAGGAGCTCATCAACCGGACGAACGAGGCCTACCTAGAGAAGAAGCTGGCGGTCGTGCAGAAGATTCCGACGCCGATCACACCGATCAACATGAACGAGGACCATACGCAGATCACACTGGCCTACTTCGATCAGAAGTCCACGGTCGACTACATTGGCCTCGTACAGGGCATCCCGGTCTGCTTCGACGCGAAGGAATGCGCCACGAATTTCTGGCCGCTGCAGAATCTGCATCCGCACCAGGTCCGATTCATGCAGGCCTTCGAGGAGCAGGGCGGCATCAGCTTTATCATACTTTCATTTACGACCCGGAAGGAGATGTACTACATTCCCTTCCGGGATATTCAGTATTTCTGGAACCGTATGCAGAACGGCGGTAAGAAATCCTTTAATATTCAGGAGATCGATCTGAACTACCGGATCCGGTCTCACAAAGATATGTTTGTGCATTATCTGGAGCCGCTGCAGCGGGATCTCGACGAGCGGGACCGCGCCGGATCGGCAGAAGAGGATGGTGCAGACATCCCGTGACCCGAACCGCCTGGGTGGATCGTACGGATATCCTCAGGATGGATGCCGGTCGACACGGATCAGTTCGATAGACGATGGAGGAGCGTAGAGCTATGAACATTATTGTGGTTGGCTGTGGTAAGGTGGGATATTCTCTCGCCAGTCAGCTGAACAGGGAGAACCATAACGTAACGATCATCGACAACAACGAGAAGGTTCTTCGACATGCGGTAGATTCACTGGATGTCATGGGTATCAACGGAAACGGCGCGATGCTGGCGATCCAGCAGGAGGCCGGTGTCAAGAATGCAGATGTCCTCATCGCCGCAACCAACTCCGATGAAATCAACATGCTGTGCTGCCTGATCGCAAAGAAGGAAGGTAACTGTAACACCATCGCGCGTATCCGTAACCCGGAGTACAAGGATGAGATCACCTACCTCCGTGATGAGCTGAACCTCGCGATGGTCATCAATCCGGAGATGGCGGCCGCAAAGGAGGTCGAGCGTCTGCTTCGCTTCCCGTCGGTCATGAAGATCGACAGCTTCTCCCGTGGCAAGATCGACCTGATCCGCGTCAAGGTGCCGGAGAACAGCAACATCGTCGGTATCCGCATGTATGACATCCCGCGTATTCTGAAGGTCAACGTCCTGATCTGCTCGATCGAGCGTGGCGACCAGGTCATCATCCCGAGTGGTAACGACGCCATCATGAACGGCGATGTCATCAGCTATATCGCGAGTGCGGATCAGTCCAACGAATTCGTCAAGCAGCTGGGCGTCGATTATAAGCCGATCCGCAGCTGCATGATCGTCGGTGGCGGCAGGGTCACCTACTACATCGCGAAGTACATGCACGACTCCCATATGAAGTGCAAGCTGAAGGTGATCGATCACGATCGTGACCGCTGCGAGTTCCTTGCCGGCGAGTTCCCTGATGCGACCATCATCAACGGTGACGGTACCGACCAGGATCTTCTGATCCGCGAAGGCATCGAGAAGACCGACGCCTTCTGTTCCCTGACCGGCTTCGACGAGGAGAACATCATGCTGTCTCTCTATGCAGGCAAGCTTTCCAACGCGCGTCTCATCACGAAGATCAACCGTATCGCCTTTGAGAACGTCACCTCTGAGATGAACCTCGGCTCTGTCATCTACCCGAAGCAGATCGTCGCGGATCACATCGTACAGTATGTACGTGCGCTGAAGAACTCTGAAGGTTCGAACGTCGAGACCCTGTATAAAATCGCCGATGGAAGAGCAGAGGCCCTCGAGTTCAAGGTGGGCAATGATCCCGCCCTCTGCAATCATACCTTCGCGGATCTGACATTTAAGAAGAACGTTCTGATCGCGGCCATCGTCCGTGAAAACCAGATCATCACGCCGCGCGGCTCCGACTTCATGCTGCCGGGCGACAGCGTCATCGTGATCACCACGAATACCGGTTTCAACGATCTCAAGGATATTCTCGCATAAGGAGCGTTCGGTAATGAACTTTAGTATGATTATTTACGTGCTCGGATGGGTGCTGAAGCTGGAAGTCGTCATCATGATCCTGCCGATCATCTGTGCACTGATCTATCAGGAATTCTGGGCTGTACAGGCCCTGGCGGTTTCCGCCGTGCTAGCGCTCGTCATCGGTACCCTGGCCACCATAAAGGGGCCGAAGCGTACCGACTATTATGCGCGTGAGGGCTTCGTCATCTGTGCACTGAGCTGGATCGTAATGTCGCTGATCGGCGCATTGCCGTTTTATCTGACCGGCACGATTCCGTCCTACATCGATGCGGTCTTCGAGATCGTATCCGGCTTTACGACGACCGGTGCCTCGATTCTTGCGGAGGTCGAGCACCTTGGCAAGGGACTGCTTTTCTGGCGTTCCTTCAGCCACTGGGTCGGCGGCATGGGCGTTCTCGTCTTGGTTCTGACGATCCTTCCGCTCGGCGGCGGCTACAATATGATGATCATGAAGGCCGAGTCCCCGGGACCGGATGTCAGCAAGATTGTGCCGCGTGTTGCAGATACCGCGAAGGCACTGTATAAGATTTATGCTGCATTGACCCTCTTCTGGATCATCCTTTTCCTCCTGAGCGGCATGAGCATCTATGACTCGATCTGTATCGCCTTCGGCAGCGCCGGCACGGGTGGATTCGCCGTCCGTAACTCCGGTATGGCCGACTACAGCATGCTGAGCCAGTTCCTGATCGCCGTGTCGATGATCATGTTCGGTGTGAACTTCAATGTCTACTACCTGATGCAGAAGCGGAAGTTTCACGATGCGTTCCAGTGTGAGGAAGCGCGTGTCTACCTCGGCATCGTCGCTTTCAGTACCTTTTTCTTCGCGTTCAACATCGTGAAGATGTACGGCGGTGACTTCCTGTATGCACTGCATCACAGCTTCTTCACAGTCGGCGCGATCATCACGACCACCGGTTACGCGACCCTCGATTTCGCGACCTGGCCGCAGGCGAGCCAGATGCTCCTCCTGTTCCTGATGTTTACCGGTGCCTGCGCAGGCTCCACCGGCGGTGGCTTCAAGATTTCCCGACTCATCATCATGGTGAAGGAGATTGGAAAGGAGCTTCTCGTACTGGTACACCCGGAGGCCGTCAAGCACATCCGCCTCGAGCATAAGAGCCTCGAGCACAGCGTCGTGCGTTCCGTCAACTGTTACCTCATCATGTACGTGGTGATCTACATGGTCTCCGTGTTCCTGATCGCATGGGCAGATGATTTCGACTTCACGACGAATTTCTCCGCCGTAGCTGCGACCTTCAACAACATCGGACCGGGCCTCGCAGCCGTAGGTCCAACCTGTAATTTCAGCGCATATTCCGATTTCAGTAAAATCGTCCTGACCTTCGATATGCTCGCCGGAAGACTGGAGATCCTCCCGATGCTGCTTTTATTCCTGCCGAGAACCTGGCGGAAGTCGAACTGATGCTTCGGCATCCAGCTGGGAAACCCGGTGGAAGGCGAAGCAGATCCGTTGGCATGTACGCCATCGACAACATGCTTCATGATACGTTATATTTTGAAAGAAGGATGCATCGCGCATCCTTCTTTTTTTCGAGAGACCACTCATTTATCTTAAGAATTTCGTAATAGGGTCTGACCCCATTAAATTTTTATAAACAGAATCTAAACGGAAGTTCATGGGGTCTGACCCCGTTAAATTTTTATAAACAGAATCTAAAGTTGAAGTATAAGTCAGCCTTTGTAAACTAAAGAGTGATGATTAAACGGCATGTGTCGAGCAAATTTATGGTGATTCCGTGAATAACGTTTGATTTTAGCACAATATTGCGTTAAACTATGGTTATGCGCAATAATTCGGATTGCGAAGTGTCCGGGTGCTCTGCTTCACGGATGCCCGTATTCCGGCCCGCTGCCCCTGAATATATAAATATATATATTCTATTTATCATGTCTGTAGTCAAGCATTTACAATATATCCGGTGGATATTTATTTCTTCGCGCGATGCATGAACGCGATCTGCAGATGCAGACATGCACGCACTTATGAATGATACAGAAGGTGTTTCTTATGGCTTTAAAATACTATGAACAGATCGACCGTGACAATACAAAAAAGCTTCGTGAACTGCTCGATGAGCTTCCATATTTCTGCACGATGTATTTCCGCGGCATCGAAACGACGACGAGCTCACGTACCCGCATCGCCTATGCCCGTGATCTGAAGATATTCTTCCAGTTTCTTATCCATGAAAACCCGCTCTATAAGGACTACTCTCCGCGTGATTTCCAGCTGGAGGACCTTGATAAGCTTAGCGTCACGGATCTCGAGGATTATCTCGAGTATATCAAATATAGAACGGATGTTTCTGAAGATAAACATGGCAATAAAATCGAAAAGGAAGTCATCAACTCGAGAACCTCGATCAAGCGCAAGGTCGCGTCGATCCGAACCTTTTACCGGTATTTATACAGAGACCGGCTGATCAAGACGAATCCGGCGGATCTCCTGCAGATGCCGAAATTAAAGGAAAAAGACATCATCCGTCTCGATGCAAATGAGGTAGCGGACCTTCTTGACGAAGTCGAGAACGGCGAAAAGCTGACCCCCCAGCAGCAGGTCTTCCACGATAAGACGGAGCTTCGGGATGAAGCTATGATGACGCTCATGCTCGGTACCGGCATCCGTGTATCGGAGTGCGTGGGCCTCAATATGAACGACGTCGACTTCAACAACGACGGCATTCACATCCATCGTAAGGGCGGCAAGGAAGTTACGGTCTATTTCGGTGACGAGGTCGAGAATGCACTCCGCCCGTATGTCGAGTGGCGGAAGCACCAGGCCACGGCGCCAGGCCATGAGGACGCCCTCTTCCTCTCCCTCCGTATGCAGCGCATGAGTGTCCGCTCCGTCCAGTACATGGTGAAGAAATATGCAAAAACCGTCACACCGACGAAGCATATCACCCCTCATAAGCTGCGCTCCACCTATGGCACAAACCTCTATAAGGAAACCGGCGATATCTACCTCGTGGCGGATGTACTCGGCCATAACGATGTCAACACCACGAAAAAGCACTACGCCGCGCTCGAGGATGAGCGTCGACGCAGTGCCCGCAACAAGGTCCATCTGCGCTCGGATGACGAGTGAGTTTATAAAAATTTAACGGGGTCAGACCCCATGAACTTCCGTTTAGATTCTGTTTATAAAAATTTAATGGGGTCAGACCCTATCGCAAGCGAACGGCAACAAAAAGTGGCAGGCTCCGTGATGGAGTCTGCCACTTTAAAATTCATATTCACTTCATGCCGAGTCGCACGAGGCCGATGACCTTTCCGAGGATCTGGCAGTCCGGAACGATGATCGGATCCATGCTGTCGTTTTCCGGCTGGAGACGGATGTGGTCCTTTTCCTTATAGAAGCGCTTCACGGTCGCACTGTCGTCGACCAGCGCGACGATGATCTCGCCGTTCTCGCAGGTGTTCTGCTGCTCCACGATCACACGGTCACCGCTGAGGATACCACAGTTGATCATGGAATCACCCTTCACGGTGAGCATGAAGACCTTCTTGTTCGGCAGCATATCGACCGGCATCGGATAGTAATCCGTGATGTTCTCCTCCGCAAGCAGCGGTAGACCGGCAGCTACCGTACCGACCAGCGGAATCTCTGCGATCTCCCGCTCAGAAGAGGTCACCGTCGCACTCGCGGCACGCTCCGCGAAGGAATCACGCATCGTATCCTGACGGAACTCCTTCTCCGTGATCATCAGCGCACGAGGATGCGCCGGGTCCTTCTTGATGAGGCCCATCGTCTCGAGGTCGTTAATATACGTAAATACACTGGATGTAGACTTGAGTCCGACGGCCGCGCAGATATCACGCACGGATGGCGGGTAGTTCCGCTCCAGCACGCACTGCTTGATGTAGTCAAACACGGCCTGCTGCTTCGGCGTCATATGATTCGGATCTGGCTGCTTCTTATGTCTGCCCATGGTATACTCCTTTTCATTTTATGTTATTTCCATAATACCACGAACAGGCGTTCATTGCAAGACAAACATAAACATCTGTACTCAGAAATGCCATCAGAGAATCGGCATGATGACATTGACCCAGAACCAGCTGATCGGCATCACGAGGACCATCGCCGGAATCATATCCGCGGTCGGGAACATCTTCACCTTGATCATGCGGAAGCCAGTCGCAAGGAGCAGGATGCCGCCGCAGGCCTTGAAGTCACCGATCATCGCCGGGGTCGTCAGCGGATAGATCACGCCGGCGAGTGCGTACAGCAGCATGAAAATCACGAACTGCGGAAGCGCGATGAAGGACACGACCGGACCGAGGAGACAGGCGAAAATCATCGCCGTAAAGATATCGAGGATGGACTTCGCGATGAGGATCGTCTGATCGCCGGTCATGCCGGCCACGATCGACCCATAGATGCCGGTGCCGCTCGCACAGAACAGCACGATGATCGTGATCAGCGTCGAGCGGAACTCCTCCTCACTGATCGCGGACTCCTTTTTCGGCAGGACCTTCGAAACCACGCCCTCCATCACGGCGCATCCCTTCGCGATGAGCGCACCGAAATGAATCGCGAGACCGATCGCCGTGCCGACCACCACGGCGAAGATGACCGCCGGCATATTTTCCATAAGCACGATGCTGCTGATGCCCATCGTCATGGCACAGACGCCGAAGATCATATTCAGATTTTCCTTGAAATCGAGGCTCAGCTTATGGCCGACCAGCGTGCCGACGAGTCCTCCGATCGCAACCGATAGTACATTGATGATGATTCCTGTAGGCAAGGTCACAGCTCCTCCACTGATACGATCTTCTTTCCATCCGACCAGATGCGCTCGAGGTCGTAGAAGAGACGCTGCTCCTTATCGAAGATGTGCACGATGATGTCGTTGTAGTCGAGGAGGATCCAGCCGCTGTTGGTCACACCCTCACGGCGGCGAAGCTCGTAGCCGTGCTGTGCCATCTTATCCTCGACCTCGTCGCAGAGTGCATCCACCTGACGGATATTGTCCGCGGTCGCGATCACGAAATAATCCGCGATGACCGACACGCCGCCGATGTCCATGATGGAGATATCCTTGCCCTGCTTCTCCTCGAGTGCAGCGTAGACTACCTTTACCATATCCTTTGAATTACTCATTTCGTTCTCCTTTTTCTAAGGTTTTCAATGTCTGTAGATGCCGGCGGCTACCCGGGTGCCGCTTCGGCTTACGAAGCCTCGCCACTGTACGAAGCCTCAGGCTGTCAGCACATCAATCCGAGACCGTCAGGCCTCTCTCCTGCATCCGTGTGCGGTAGTACTGATAGGTATCGTACGAATCCTTACAGATGTAGCCGCCGGATGCCTCGAGGTAGTGGATCGTATCGTGATTGATCTCATACACCGCTCGCTCGAGGTCAGTAAATGCGAGCTGCCGGATCTCCGGGAGCCGTGCCGCCTTATCCCGCCGCGCCTCGATGTAGTCTGCCGTAAACACGATGGCCTCCAGAAGGCTCATATCCGGCTTTCCAAGCGTGTGGAAGTAAATGGCGGACAGAATCTCCGGATCCTCGATCCCGAAGCAGGTACGGGCGTACGTGGCGCCGTAGACGCTGTGAATCACCTGCGGTGCCCGCAGCATATCCTCCGTCAGCGCCACGCCGTCCTGCGCGCACGCCTTCAGGAGCTCCTCGTTCGAAAACTGCTTCGCACAGTCATGCACGAGCCCCGCAAGCTCCGCCTGATGGAGATCCACGCCATAGCGCATCGCGAGGCAGATACAGGTGAAGCTCACACTCAGCGAATGCTCATAGCGCGCCGGCTTCAGCATCGTCTGCAGCTTCGCACGGATCTCCAGGATGTTCTCCAGATCGGTCTTTCCGTTCCCCGTAGCTATATGATTTCCCATAGTGCTCCTTTTCGTAAATGTTCTTTCAGCTGCCCCGGAGGAACCGGTCTCGGAGTACTGTGCCTCCATTGCCGGCCCCTCCGGGCAGCGCTCTGCACTGAACTTCAGCGATACAGCTGATGCGCCTCGATGTACGTAGCGACGGCCGCCGGCACGAGCGCGGTGATGTCCTCGCCGCGCGCCGCCCGCTCCCGGATCTCCGTACTCGAGATATCCATCTCCTCGAACGGAAGCACCGCGACATCCGCGCCATAGCACTCCTCGAGATAACGCACCTGAGCCCCGAAGCTCCGCGGCCGGTCCGCATACTCCCGCTCCGCCGCCACCAGCGTTGCAAGACGCAGGATCGTCTCCGGCGCATGCCAGCGCTCGAGCTGGTAGAGGGAGTCCGAGCCGACGATGAAGTAGAAGTGTACGTCCGGATACCGCGCATGCAGTATGGTCAATGTCTCTGACGTGTAGGTTTCACCGCTCCGTTCCATCTCGAGCCGCGACAGGCGGAAGCCCGGATGACCCTCGATGGCGAGCGCCGTCATCGCCGCACGATCGGCGGCCGGACTTACCTTCCGGCTGTGCTTCAGGTACGGATCCCCGGCCGGCATAAACCAGACCTCATCGAGCGAGAGCTGAGCCTTCGCACACTCCGCAAGCGCGATATGCGCGTGATGGATCGGGTCGAAGGTCCCGCCCATGATCCCCACGCGTTTCCTGTTCTCCTTCTCCATCGCCTGCCTCACTTTCTATCCGCACCTGGACTGAAATCCAGCTGCACCGCATAAACCATCTGTGCAGTCTGTCCCGTCGTACGCACCCGCGTCCGCAGATGCATCCTCACGGCGATCACTCGCCGTCAAACTCGTTATCGAACTCCTCGTCGTCTTCCTCGACGAAACGAAGACTGAAACCGCCAGATCTCGCTGCATTCTTCGCATCCGCGATCTCCTGCTTGTGACCGGGACGCTTCGTACCCTTCGTCTGCTTCTCGAGCTCTGCCTTCGAGGTCTCGTACTTCCGCTTCTTGAAATCCGGATTCGGCTTATACAGCACGATCTTCCGACCGATCACCTGTACCACCTCGGACTGTGTACGTCCCGCAAGTGTATAGGCGATCTCGTTCGCATCATCATCGCAGTTCTTCAGAATATTGATCTTGATGAGCTCGTTCTTCACGATGTTCTCACGAACCGCATCGATAAACTCCGGTGTCAGGCTGTTCTTACCGATGGAAAGCACCGGCTCGATGGTCATGGCTGCGCCCTTCAGCTGGGAACGCATCTTACTGTCTCTGATATATTTCTTCATTTTATTCTCCTGTGTTAGTCGTCCTCGTTACCCTCGTCGTAGCCAATACCTTCGTCCTCGACCTCGTCACCCTTCTCCGCATGTCGCTTCGGGAAGGCCAGATCGATGGCCGACTGGAGGTCGCCCTCCTCATACGCATCGGTATCATAGAACTCGAAGGTATGACCATAGATCTTGATGGTATCGCCCTCCTGGATGCCCATCTTCTTCAGCTTCCGGATGATGCCCTGATCCACCAGGAACTGCTGGAAGAACTCGAAGCCCTTCTCTGCCTGCAGGTTCGTATAGCCGAGCATCTTCTCGATCTTCGGACCCTCGACGGAGTAGGTATCCGCATTCAGCTTCTTGAACTCGATGGCGAGCTGCTCCTTATGACCGAGCGTCTCGAGATCGACCTCGCTCTCATAGACCTCCGTCTTCTCCGCACCCGCTGCCTCGACATAGGTCCAGGCGGCCTCGAGCAGATCGCGAAGACCAGTATTCGTCGCTGCAGAAATTGCAAAGACCTTCACGCCCTGTGGCTCGTAGATCTCCTTGATGCGCGTGAGTGCACAGTCCGTCCCCTGCTCATCGATGATGAGATCCGTCTTATTGCATGCGATGATCATCGGCTTCTGGAGAATCCGCGGATCATACTTCGCGATCTCATCATTGATCGTCCGAATATCCTCGACCGGATCTCTGCCCTCCGAGCCGGAAGCATCGACCACGTGGATCAGCACCTTACAACGCTCGATATGACGCAGGAACTCGTGACCGAGGCCGACCCCCTCCGAGGCACCCTCGATGAGACCCGGAATGTCCGCCATGACGAAGCTGCGATCACCCTTCAAACCGACCACACCGAGATGCGGCGTCAGCGTCGTGAAGTGATAGTTCGCGATCTCCGGACGCGCATTACTGCACATCGAAAGAATCGTCGACTTACCCACGTTCGGAAGACCGACGAGACCGACATCCGCGATTACACGAAGCTCCATCTGTACCCAGAGCTCACGGGAATCCTGACCCGGCTGCGCGAACTTCGGTGCCTGCATGGCCGGTGTCGCGAAATGCATATTACCGAGACCGCCCTTACCGCCCTTCAGCAGAACCATACGCTGGTTCTCGCCGGACATATCCGCGATGATCTTCTTCGTCTCGAAATCACGAATGATCGTTCCCTCCGGAACACGGATCACCAGATCCTGACCATTCTTACCATGCATACGCTTTCCGCCGCCTTCTTCACCCGGCGTCGCGATATACTTCTGACGATTACGGAAATCCTCGAGCGTATTCAGCCCCTTATCCACCTCGACGATGATATCACCGCCCTTACCGCCATCACCGCCATCCGGACCACCCGCCGGCACGTACAGCTCACGACGGAACGACACATGACCATTTCCGCCCTTACCACTCTTGATGAAAACCTTTGCAATATCTGCAAACATAGAATCTTTCTCCTTTCCCGACTGTATCCTAGCGCCAGCTACAGAAGCCGTCGCTAACAACCGGAGAGCCATTAATATAACAGATACATTATATACTATGTATTCACAAAACAGAAGCCGAAGCATGGCGGGCACTAGCTTACGCATTCAAAGAACAGGTTCTGCTTTATGGTACGTGTTCTGACATACAGCTTGCTGCTATGACAGACGCGAACCATAAAGCAGGTTCTGTACTTTGAACTAAGTGAGCAGTGCCCACCATGTTCGGCTTCGTACGGAACATAATATAGGTAGCAAAAACCCTGTACTGAAGATTCAGTACAGGGTTTGATTCTTGTAGAAGCGCTCAGTAAATTACTCAGCATCCACTGGCATAACGGAAACCTGCTTCTTGTCTCTGCCGAGGCGGCCGAACTTAACGACGCCATCAACCTTTGCAAAAAGAGTGTAGTCATTGCCGAGACCTACATTAAGACCCGGGTGAATTCTTGTTCCGTTCTGCTTGTAAAGAACATTGCCAGCCTTTACGAACTGACCATCTGCTCTCTTCTGTCCAAGTCTCTTGGACTCCGAATCTCTACCATTCTTGGTAGAGCCCATACCTTTATGATGAGCCATGATTATCCTCCAAAAAACAAACTGATTAGCCGATAGAATCGATCTTTACTTCTGTAAAGAGCTGTCTGTGACCATTCTTCTTATGGTATCCAGACTTTCTCTTGTACTTGTAAACGATTACCTTCTTGGCCTTGCCATTCTTAGTTACAGTGGCAGATACCTTAGCACCATCAACGACCGGTGTACCGATCTTCATAGCGCCATCATTAAGAACAAGCACCTGATCGAAAGTAACCTTGTCGCCTTCCTTTACATCAAGCTTCTCAACTCTAATGATATCGCCTTCGCTTACCTTGTACTGCTTTCCACCTGTAAGGATTACTGCATACATTACGAGGGTCCTCCTTTTTATCATTACTCGCTGGCTTCGGTGGTGTTTTCACACACTTCTACCTCGCCACGCGGCATACTCATATAAATTACTCTTCCATACTCGATTTGTCAATAAGTTTTGCAAAATTTATTTCACAGGATTCGACCCTCCGTAACAGTTCAGACGACAGGGAGGGGACCCGGAGGGCCCCATCATCTGAACGGTTACGACCTCCGGGCCTTATTCGATCAGTTTCCGATAGTACGGATAGTTCGCCGTCACCTCACTCACCGACACGTTATTCGCGCCGGAGTTCTCATGGATAACGATCATGTTTCCGTTGCCGGCCCACTGCAGGAACATCACGACATGCGAGTCCGCGCCGACACGAACGATGATATCGCCCGGCTGCAACTCCGATCGCCGGATCTTCTGTCCCTCACCGATGAGCGTCGCCGTACTGCTCGCACCATTCAACCTTTTCCCGATCGCCGACCAGTAGACCCACTGTACCCAGCCGGAGCAGTCGAGCCCCCGCAGCACACGTCCCTTATAGTCCGCCTCGATGACACGACCGAAGCCGTTCTTCTCATAGCTCGCCGCACTCGCCTTTCCGCCCCAGTAATACGGGATCTTGCCGACCGATGAAAGCGCAAATTTGATAACCGCCTTCCGCGCCTCTGAAATATCGTCCGGCAGCGAGGACAGGTACTTCGAGATCTCCTCCTCTGTCAGCGGCTGCTTCGGATTGATGGTCGAGATCGAGAGACCATAGGTCTTGAACCAGTCCTGCGAAATCAGCTTCTGCACATAGCCCATCTGCTCCTCGGTCCAGCCATTCCAGCCATTCCGCGCGAGCGCTGCATCGAGGCTCTTCGTCGCCTCGTTTTCGTCCTGATCATCCGCCGAGAGCGCCACCGTGCGGAGGCCCTTCGCATCCTCGAAGCCGTAGATCGTCACCTTCACATAGAGGTCCACATGCCCCGGACAGTAGTTCTTGCTTTTGACATCGGTCTCCGTGTTCGCGCTCTGCTTCTCCTCTTCGGCTGCGAGGCTCTGCTGCACAAGCTGGCGAAGCGTATTCTCGTCCATGTTCTTGAGCTGCTCCCCCGTGAAGGTACCAATCACGGTCTGCGCGCTGTCGGCCAATGCAGTCGTCGACTGAACGTCACCACCCACACTGCTGTTCGCGTCCGCTGCGGTTGTCGCCTGCTTATTCACCTCATCGATGCCCTTGCCGGCTTCGTAACCCGCATAGCGCTTCTTTTTCTGCCCGTTCTCGTCCGTCTCGTACGTCGTATCCTCGGTACTCGTCGGTGTCGTCTGAGAAACGGCAGCCTGCGTCTCACTCGCTTCGGTCGAAACCGCTGCTGTCTCCGGCACCGCACTCGCGGCTGCAGTATCACTGTCTCCGAAGACCAGCATGCTGCTGGTCAGGGAAGCTGCTGCACGCGCGTTTTTCTGCGCCTCCGCATACTCCCTCGCCGTACCATAGCTGCCCGGCGCACCATAGTGAACGCCGTTCAGCGACGCCAGGGTCTCCTGCGCGGCCTGTGTGCTGCGCGTCGACATCTTCTTCACCGGCTTCATCGCCCCGAGCACCAGCATGCCACTGTTGCCGGACGCGGCCTGCGTCTGTGCGGCTGCCGCCTGGGTCTGGGACTGGGTCGGTGCAGCAGTCTGTGCCGGTGCTGCCGTCTGTGCGACTGCCTGCGTCTGGGCTTCCGTCGAGGCCGCCGCACTCTCCGGCACACTCGTCACTGCACTCTGGCTGCCTGCGCTTCCGCTGCCGCTGCCATCCGAGTGAAAGATGATCCCCTTGCCGCCGGCATTGCCCTCGGCGTCGGTCTGGGTTTCATAGTTCTTCATCTCCGCCGTCGTCGTGGTGCTGTCACCCGTCAGATTCAGTACCTGCTGGTTCTCAGCGGAAATCGCCGCGCTGCCCGCGGACAGTGCGTCCTGCGTGAGGAGTCCCTCGCTCCGGTTCGTCGCCGCCTGAAGCTGCAGCTTCAGCGCAGCCAGTGCCTCCTCGACCTTCTTCGCATCATCCGCCTCTTCCTTCGCCGTCCGGTTGATACAGCCGCTGTCGTAGTAGACCTTGCCGATGCTGATCGTGTAGCTTCTGGACTTGCTGTACAGCTCCTCACAGTACTTCTCGAAGGTATCGACGTCGAGGTAGTTGTGCGCATAGCCGTAAACGGACGCCATCGCCATGATGTCCTTGACGTTCGAGTACTCGTTCACCTGCTCGCCATCTGCGTTGTAGAAGGAGACATTGACATTTTTAAAGTTCGGGATGTACCAGGTCGAGGCATCATTCGGATCCTGCCCGCCGGCGTTCGGGTTATACTTACCCATGACGCGGCTTGAGCTCACGCCGAGGCGCTTCGCGAGATTGAGTGGCGAAACGCCCGCCTCATCGTAGATCTTCGCCAGGTACTCGTTATCCGCCGTCATCAGCTTCTGGTACACCTCACCGGCGTAGCTGTGGATGGTATCGCTGGTATCCGCGCCGTCGCGGTAGAAGTACGCGAGGTTCAGCTTATCCGGCGCCGGCTGGAACTGCGACGCGCTCTCGCTGTCCATGAGATTCGCGAGGGAGGAGCGCAGCCCACCGAAATTGAGGCCGTTCGCCTTCGGCAGCTCGCTGAGGGTGGCCAATGTTTCCTCCTCGACGACAGTCTCGGCCTCTGTTTCTGCAGCCGCCGTCTCTGCCGGTGCAGCGCCGTAGTGCTGCGCCGCGATGGACACAACAAGACCGGCAGCCAGTAAAACTGCTGTGGCTGCCGTCTGCTTTTTATTCATATGTAAATGGGAATCTTTAATTTTCATAGGCTTCATCATAGCACAGCCCAGCGCCCGAAAATTTTAATTTTTCTTGAATTTCAGCGAAGGGTCCCCTGCCTTAACTGTTATATTTATTCCGAAGCTTCGTCAGAAGCTCCTCGAAATACGCCGGATACGGCGAGCTGAACTCGACGTACTCCCCGGTCCGCGGATGAATGAAGCCCAGCACCTGCGCATGGAGACATTGGCCCTGAAGATCAAACGGGCACTTCTTCGGCCCATAGACCTCGTCCCCGAGCAGCGGATGACCGATGGAGGCCATGTGCACACGGATCTGATGCGTACGCCCCGTCTCGAGCGTGCACTGCACGAGGGTGTAGGCCCCGCCGAAGCGCTCGAGTACGTGATAGTGCGTCACAGCCGGGCGGCCGTTCAGCTCATCGATGGCTTGCTTCTTCCGGTCCTTCTTCGAGCGGCCGAGCGGTGCATCCACGGTGCCCTCGTCCTCCCGGAGGTTCCCGACCACGATCGCCACATAACGGCGGGTGATGGAGTGGACCTTCAGCTGCGCCGCGAGTGATTTATGAGCCTGATCATTCTTGCAGACCACGAGCAGTCCCGTCGTGTTCATATCGATGCGGTGGACGATGCCCGGACGCATCACCCCGTTGATGGAGCTCAGCTCCGAACCACAGTGATACATCACCGCATTCACGAGCGTGCCCTGCGCATGCCCCGCCGCCGGATGCACGACCATCCCCTTCGGCTTATTCACGATCAGCACATCCTGATCCTCGTAGATGATATCGAGCGGGATGTTCTCCGGCTCCACGTCG
Organism: Oribacterium sp. Sow4_G1_1; assembly: GCF_052116105.1. Taxonomy (NCBI): domain Bacteria; kingdom Bacillati; phylum Bacillota; class Clostridia; order Lachnospirales; family Lachnospiraceae; genus Oribacterium; species Oribacterium sp. Sow4_G1_1. The sequence continues at coordinate 21,388 of NZ_JBQKLS010000014.1, read as the reverse complement.
AGGGCCACCGGTGCCGGCAGGTCCAGTGACAGCACATCGCCCGCCTTCAGCTTCGTACTCGCCTTCGCCGGCTTCCCGTTCAGAAGGATACGCTTCTCCTTCAGCAGCTTCGCCGCATAGCTCCGCGAGATTTCCGGCTCCTTCAGCGTCGCGAGATACTGATCGATCCGGACCGGACACAGCGCCGATGGTACACGGATTTCTACGAAATTCATCTCACACCTCTTTGCTGCGATGCAGGAAGCCAAGTTCCTCATCCTTATAGTAGAAAAGGAAAAGCACGACCATCAGGGCGCAGCCCACCGTAACGTAGATATCGGCGACATTGAACACAGGAAAATCGATCGGGCTGAAATAGATGAAATCGACGACATACTGCTGACGGACACGATCGATGAAATTACCGAGCGCACCCGAAAAAATCAGCTCGCATACGAGCAGCAGCGGCAGAAAATGCCGGTCTCCCTGCGGGATGCGGTGCACGACATAGAAGATGCCGCACAGCACCACCACGGTGATGATATAGAAGAAAATCTGTGCCCCCTGCAGGCTGCCGAACGCTGCCCCGCGGTTCTCGATATACAGAAGGTACAGCACATTCCGGATGATCGGCACACGGTCTGCCCCCATGAGATGCTCTACCGCAAGCTGCTTCGTGAACTGATCGAGACCGACCAGCAGCAACGCAAGCAGCAGAAAAATACCCCAACGTTTCAAATTCTCTTTCATCTTACTCCCTGTTTTCCAGTGCTTCGCCCGCCTTTCACGGCCGCCGCACGGTTCTCATCCCGTGGCATAAATCAGCGCACCGACAGCGCCCGGCCCGCACTCCATGTTTTGTTCTCAGTCTGTCTGCATGATGGACCGAAGCCCCTCGAGCATCTGCGCATCCGACACGGCAAGATCGATATAGGCCTCGCCGAGCTGCCGAAGCAGGATGAAGCGCACATGACCATGGTCCATCTTCTTATCCTTCCGCGTCGCCTGGAGGATCTCCTCCTGGTTCATCGCCCGGCAGCGGGTCTCGAGACCGACCGTCGCCATCAGTCGCTCAATGCTGTCGACCTCCGCCGCCGTCATCGTCCCGGAAATCTGCATCGCCGCGAGACAGCCGAACGCCACGCACTGGCCATGGCTGTAGCTGAAGTTCGAGCACTTCTCGATCGCATGTCCTAAGGTATGACCGAAGTTCAGCAGCTGACGCTCCCCCTTCTCGGTCGGATCGACCTCGACCACCGCACGCTTGATGAGATTACTCTGGTAGACGGTCTCCATCAGTACGGCCATATCCCGAAGCTCAAGCTCCGCCTGATGTGCCTTCAGGTAGTCAAAGTAATCACGGCTTCGGATGAGGGCATGCTTGATGACCTCTCCCATACCGGAGGCATACTGGATTGCATCCAGACTCCGAAGCGTCGCCACATTGCTATAGACGAGGGACGGCATGTGGAAGGCACCGACCATGTTCTTATAGGCACGGAAATCCACGCCCGTCTTTCCGCCGATCGAGCTGTCGACCTGTGAAAGCAGGGTCGTCGGAATCTGAATGAAACGGATCCCGCGCATATACGTTGCTGCCGCAAAGCCCGTCATATCACCGACGACACCACCACCGAGGGCGACGAACACATCATTTCGGTCGAAGCTCGCCTCGACCGCCGCCGCATAGATCTCCGCGATGGAATCTGTATTCTTATGCTCCTCCCCCGGCACCAGCACCAGCTCATGAAGCTCACGGAAGCACGGACGAAGCGCCGCGCGCACCTCCTCGAGATACAGCGGTGCCACATGCGCATCCGTCACGATCAGCGCACGCCGCTCACGAAGCCCCAGCGTCTCTACAGCCGCTGCCAGCCCCGCGAAACTCTCCTCGATATAAATCGAGTAGGAAAAAGCCCCCTGATACATCACATCTAATTCTCTCGCCATCGATCGATCCCCCTGCAAAAAACTCTTCTCATTCTATCATACAGATCCCATAAAATACAGTTCAGAAAACTACTCACTGAGATACCTTACAGTTACATCCGTAATCTTTCAGGCAGGTGCCCCGGAGGGCCGGCAACAGAAGCCATACGGAGCGGTCGTGAAAGATCAAGCAGGAGCCCCTTAGCGGCACTTGGTGTTATCTCTCCTTGGAACCCTCTGCAACGCTGAGTTTTCATAAAGAAAACTCAGCGTTGCAGAGGGCCTAGTGCCGCTTAGGGGCTTCGGCTTAGAGCTTTCCGAGCGCGCAGTACTGTGCTTCTGTTGCCGGCCCTCCGGGGCACCTGTCCTAAGATGTAAAAAACGGAGGGACCTGCGTCCCTCCGCCCTGTATCCGTTTCGATTAAACCCGAAGATTCAGACCACCGATGTTTACATCTGCGCTCGCTGCCAGAATATTCTGGAAATCACCGGACAACTCCACATTTGGCGGTGTCGCGATGAAAATATAGTTCGAGATCTTCTGAAGATTTCCCTCCAGAGAATACGCTGCACCGGATGTGAAATCGATGATGCGCTGCGCGATCTCCATATGAAGGCCCTCCATATTGAGAACAACGGCCTTCCCCTGAAGCAGGTAATCACAGATCTCTCTGGAATCATCCATCGAGGTCGGCTTGATCATGGTGACCTCCATACCTCTATGTGTCGGCTGCGGCTGTGCCTGTGACTTTCTGGAGAAAAGTGTCGGCTTTAACGGGCGATCCTCTGCCCCGTCGTCGTCCATATCCTGCGACTTTGATCTCGTGAAGATGTTACCACCACGCTGTGACTCCTCATAATAATCGTCGTCATAATTATAATCGTCATCCAGATCGTAATCATCATCCTGATCGACGCGCATGGATTTCATGATATTACTGATAAAGCTCATTTACTTAACCCCCGTGTACACACAGTTTCCCTACTATTCATAAGGTCTATTTTATACAATTATCGTTCCTTGTCAATAAATACAACTCCGTGTTCTGACATGAAAACACAGAATAGTGAAATTTTACACCATTTTCACGGCTTGTAAAGTCTTAAATCACTGGTAAACGAGCTGTCCGTCCTTCACGAGTGACGCATTCAGTACGATATGATCATAGACCGAGATGCCGTAATCTGTATTCTCGGCGACGACGAGGTAATCCGTGTTCTGCTCGATCGGCACGATCTGTCGGAAGATGCAGTAGCCACGGTTGATGTTGTAGACACCCTGCAGGGACTTCACCGGTCCCACCGGATAGGTCATCGTCGAGTCGAGCTGACCGCTCGCCGCCGCTTCCGGTCGCACGAGGATGTTATTCGTTCGGATCGAACTCGTATTACTGTCATCTGGAATGCTGAGGTAGCAGTACTGATCATCGATACGGTAGATGTCCGTCGGTACGAACTCGACGGAAGCACCGGAACCATCCTGAGCCACGGCCTCACGATAGAAGCCGGTGCTGCCATCCGGCCCCGTCGTCTTAAACGCCTTCGGAACGATATAGAAATCCTTCTCCGTAACCGCGGTCACTGGAATCTTGAGTCCCTTCTGATCATTCGTCACGATATCGAACTGGATGAAACGCTCGTCACAGAACTGTTCCATCAGCTCTGTAAAATCGAGCTGACCATAGCTGTTTCCATCCTTGCCCGTAAAGACCTGAAGCGTCGCGTTCACCGTCAGATCCGATTCTGTAAAGTGAACCTTTACACTCTTCACATCCTGATACTTCGCCTTCCCTGCGTCATCGAGCTGGAACACGAGGCTCCACTTCTCACTGGTGATCAGCTTATACACCGGCTGACCGCTCTCTATCAGCGCACCCGGCTTCGTGATGTTCCGCTTATAGCCACTCATCGTGAAGAGATCCGCAGTTACTGCGTCTGCCGTCAGCGCCTCATCACCGTCGATGGTATACGAGACCACTCCGGCCTGATCTGCACTCACCCGCACATAGTTGATACCGAGCTTCTGCAGTACATCATCGAGGTCCTGCGCATTCGCTACGCTGGAGTACTCGAGTGCAGACGCATCGAGGGCGTACTTCGTGTTATACAGTGCAGAGAAATTGCTGTTTTTAAAGGACTGTGAAAACTGGGACAGACGATAGCGGATATCCGAGATCTGCTCACTCGTCATCTCCGTCGTAAGCTCCGGATGCTCCTTCAGATAGGACTGGAGTGCACCGGTCTCATCGATGGTATAGACATCACTGCCGACAGCCACTCTCCGGCCATCCTGGATATAGTAGTGCACATAGCCGGAGCTGGTTGCATTCACGGCCTGCTCCTGACGGATGGCGATGCCTGTATACTGCTGGTCACGGACGATGCTCCCCTTCTGAACCTCATAATATCGAATCTGGTCCCGGGAAACATAGGAGTATACACTAAAAACAATGTAGAGAAAGATAATCGCGAAGATTATCATCCCTACATTGAATTGAAATGGTCTTCTGTATTTAGCTGTAGATTTTACTTGCTGTTTAACGGCCATTGTGAACTGTGGATTAAAGCGCGATCGCTACATCCTTCTTAACGCTGTCAGGAAGCTCCTCGGCATCCATCGATACGCTCAGTACGAAGGTTACCTTGTACTTATCGCCGAGATCCTCTAAACGCTTGATGCAGTTTGTGATATCTGCGCCCTCAAGAGAAGAAAGCTTAAGGAAGCTGTCCAGGAACATGTACTCGAGGTCGTGATCCTGAGAAATAATACCGCTTACGAAGCCGATGAAAGCATCTTCGGAATCGATTGGGAACTCATTTACGTTAATAAGACGGATCTTATTACTGAGCTCATACATATGCTGTGCCGACTTATCAAGGAAATCCACGCTGCCGTTGGCTTCCTTTACTACTGAGTTTGCCTTATCAAGAAGCTGCTTGGTCTTACCTTTGCCTCTCTTGCCTACAATCAACTGTACCATAGTCAAGTACCTCCTAACTTTTGTAGGTTTAGTATATCTCATTCGGGGGTCTAATTCAAGGAGCAATCACAGAACATGGCTTCTAAAAATCCGAGCGCACACCCCGGAGAGCCGGCACCAGAAGCACAGTACTGCGCGCTCGGAAAGCTCTAAGTCGAAACCCATAAGCGGCACTAGGCCCTCTGCAATCACTGAGTTTTCTTTATGAAAACTCAGCGTTGCAGAGGGTTCCAGGGAGAGATACACCAAGTGCCGCTAATGGGTTGCGACTTGATCTTTCACGACCACTTCGTATGGCTTCTGGTGCCGGCTCTCCGGGGTGTAGCTCAGTGGATCTTCTCCAGTAGCATCGTCATATTTGCGTAGAGATCATCGCGGGTTTTCGCCTTCATGACGGTGCTGATGAACTCCTCGCCGGTGGCTTCTTTTTCCGTCGCCTGGGTGAGGCAGTAGCCGGCGGCCTTTGTGGTGCCGGTCTTTCCGCCGAGGACGCGGAGGCCGTCCGGTGTCTCGACTTCACCAAGCATGTACTTGTTCGAGACGGTCCACTCCTGCTTCTTCGGCATGCCGTTCGCGTCCTTGTACTCCGGATCGTAATGCACGCTTCCGACGATCTCACGGAAGGCGTCATACGCGAGGGCTGCATGCAACGTCAGGTAGATATCATACGGCGTCATATAGTGATTCTCGTCCGGCAGTCCGTTCACGTTTACGAAGTGACAGCCGGTGGCACCGATCTCCATTGCCGTTTCATTCATCATCTCCACGAAGGCGTCAACGGAGCCGGCCGTGGCCTCCGCGACAGCCACCGCGGCATCATTTCCGGACGGCAGCAGCATACCATAGAGAAGCTCCTCGATGGTGAGGGTCTCGCCCGGATGGATATAGGCCATGGAGGATCCGGAAACCGTGATTTTCGAGTTCTGCGTGACCGTGAACTCCTGCTGCAGGTCGTCGACATGCCGGAGGCACACGAGGGCCGTCATCACCTTCGTGATGGATGCCGGGTAGGTGCGGACATACGGATTCTTCGAGACGAGCACCTGTGGATCGTCGCCCTCGTTCGAGACGAGAAGGGCTGCCTCTGCTGTGAGGCCGTCTGCCCCGACCGCCTGCTTCGCATCTGGAAGCGCGAGTCCCTTCGAGAAGCCATCTGCGTGCTTCCCGGAGACGTCGCTGACGCTGACCGCATTCATGCGGGTGAGTCCCATGCGGATGTCATAGCTGTGCTCCAGCTTCTTTCGCCCGCAGCCGGCGAGCGGTATCATAAAAAGCAAGCATAAAAGAAACGGAAGGAGTCTTCGCTGGAAGCTCCCTCCGGATGGTTTCATGCTGCGATCGCGATTCTTTCGATTCTGTCTAAGCATGTATCTGTTTATCTCCTGTCGTAATCTTTGTTGCCCTGATCTCGCACCGAGCGGACCGTGAAACCGTACCGACGCGCTGCGCTTGCAGGCAGCGGTTTCAGCCGGGCCATGGTCAATGTCTACATCAGATGTTTCGCCACTCGAGATCGCCACGCTCCAGCGCCTTGATCAGAAGCTCGGCGGTCGCGAGGTTCGTCGCGATCGGGATATTGTAGCTGTCGCACAGACGAACGATGGAGTTGACCTCCGGCTCCTGTGCCTTCACATGTAACGGGTCACGCAGGAAAATCACCATATCGAGGTTTCCCTGCTCGATCTGTGATGCCAGCTGACGAGCGCCGCCCGTCTCTCCCGGAAGGAATTTATGTATACGAAGATTCGTGACCTCCTCGATGAGGAGTCCGGTGGTACCGGTCGCATAGAGCTCATGCTTGCTCAGGATGCCACGGTAGGCGATGCAGAAGTTCTGCATCAGCTTCTTCTTTGAATCATGTGCGATTAATCCGACATTCATTATTGAGACCTCTCTGACCTTACTTTTTCATTGTACAACATAGAAGCATGACGCCCTTCAAAAAGGAGCGTTGATTCACGCACGATTGCTTCTCTGCAATGCTACATTTAACACGATGCCCATACCGGCATAGACGGAAACCAGTGAACTTACGCCTCTCGAGAAAAAAGGAAGTGTGATGCCGGTATTCGGGAAGATTCCCGTGGTTACCGCAATGTGCGTATAGGTCTGAAAGCCGATCCATGCCATCATGCCGACACAGATCAGACGTCCACTGAGATTTCGAGCCTTCCTTGCTATTATAAGACATTCTACGATAATCAACAAGAATAATATGATAATTATCAGCGATCCACGGAAGCCGAGCTCCTCTCCCACGACTGCAAAAATGAAGTCATTATCCTCCTCCGCGAGGAAATTACCGTTTTTCACGGAAAAAATGGAGCTGTTGTAGAGCCCCTTGCCCGTCAGCTTTCCGGAGCCGATCGCCATCATGGAGTACATCTGCTGGTAGAAGGTCTGCGTGTTCTCCGACGGGTTCAGGAAGGTCAGGATACGCTGTGCCTGATAGCCACGCAGCAGCGGGATCTTATCATAGAGGCCCGACCGGAACAGATAGACGAAGATCAGGGCGAAGGGAACGATGGCGAGGACCACACCGAGGATCCACCGGAAGCTGATATCCGACGCAAAGACCATGGCCGCTACGATGATCGTGATGATGATACTCGTACTCAGGTTCGGCTGCAGAAGGATCAGCAGGATCGGGATCATAAACCACACGAAGGCCATCAGCACGATGTGCGGCAGATTGATCTGGTCCTTCGCCCGCTGAAAGTAGGCAGCGAAGAACACGATGAGTCCGATCTTCACGAACTCGGCCGGCTGGACCTGTCCGATGACCGGCAGCTGTATCCAGCGGACCGCATCGTGTCCGGCGGCGGTTCCGTAGATCAGAACACCCGCGAGGAGCAGGACGCAGAACAGGTAGATCAGATTCGCCTGCTGCACGATCCAGCGATAGTCCACGAGCGACAGGGCGATGCAGATCGCCAGCCCGGCGAAGGAACCCAGGATCTGACGCACGACCTGTACGTCCCGAAAGCTCTCGGCACCGACCGCGGAGCGCATGACGAGCACGCCGAAGATGTTCAGCACGATCATATAGAGGACGAGCCGGAAATCATAATGCTTAAAATTGTAATCAAACCTCATATGTCTACTCTTCTATGAATGACTGCCTGTGCTGCGCAGCGCCTGTTGCCTACACATGCGCACGCGCACACACGGAAAGGAAGGTGACGATGCTTAGTCGGAAACATTGACCGAGGAAACGTAGGACGCATCCCGTGAAAGGATGGCCTCGAGACTGTCCTTGCCATAGCAGTAATTGTATACGTTGTTTGCGAGACTCGCGGCGTTACCGGAGGAATATCCGTACAGGATGTTCACGGTGACGGCGATCTCCGGATTGTCATACGGCGCGTAGGAAACGAAAACCGCATGGTTACCACGGTCCTCACGCTCCTCTGCGGTACCGGTCTTACCGGCGATCGGGATATTCTGACCGCTGAAGACGTTCTTCGCGACACCATCCGTGATCATCTCACGAAGTCCGGTCTGCACCGCGTTCCAGGTTACCGTGCTGAACTCAAGCTGGTCCTTCACCTTCGGCTCGATCGTACGAAGCACGTTTCCGTCGGAGTCCGTCACCTTGTCGAGGATCGAGAGGTCGAAGACTGTGCCACGGTTTGCGACAGCGGTGATATAGCGGGCGAGCTGCACGTTATTGTATGCATGATTACCCTGACCTATCGCAGAACGCTCCGGATCGTAATCCGAGATGTGCGGCTTCGTCTCATCGATTTCGACGCCCGAGAGGGAATCGAGTCCGAAGGCAGCGGCGTACTTTGCGATCCGCTCGAGACCGAGAGTCTGGCTGTAGATGCCGTTCGGATCCGTCGCCAGTCGATGGCCGACCTCGGCGAAGAAGAAGTTGCAGGAGTTCTTGATACCATCGATGATATTCTCCTCCCCATGCTTCTCCGGGTAGATCCAGCAGCGGATGTTCGGTACGACGTCCTTGTAGATACCGGTACAGTCGATGATGGTCGAGAGGTCGATGACGCCCTCTTCCATCGCCGCGATCGAGGTGATCGGCTTGAAGGTCGAACCAGGTGCGAGCTGGGTCTGGGTTGCGTTGTTGAGAAGCGGCAGGGACAGGTCCTTGTTCACCTTCGCGAGGTAATCACTGTCCGTGATCCGGTTGTTGTCGAAGCCCGGATAGGTCACGAGGGCCCGGATCTTTCCAGTCTTCACATCCGTCACGACGACCGAGCCGTTGCACGGATCCAGCGCAAGCTGTGCCGGGGTCAATGCAATCTGCCGGACCTTCTTCACGAGGAAGGTGTAGGCATAGTGCGCGTCGCCGGTTGAAAGCTGCAGGTAGGCCTGTGCATCCTCCGGGAGAACGCCCTGCTCGAAGAGGGCCATCAGTAAGAGGTAGCCCTGAAGGGTGTTGTCCGCGATCGCGTACTTATAAAGGACCTTGTCAAAATCCGTATCGTCCCGGAGCCGCACCATCAGCTGCTCGACGAGCAGCTGGTAGATGTTCTCGGTATCATAGTAATCTTCGGAAAGCGACAGCTTCGAGGTATCGAGCCACGCCTCCTCGAGGCCGGCGATGATGAAGTCGTGGAGACTGATGGTGTCGTTTCGCCATGCCTGGTAGGCCTCCGAATCCTTAAACTTCTGATTCGAGCTCTGAATCATACCCGAGGCGTCACTCAGAAGATAGTCATAGATGTAGACGATGAAGGCCTGCATATCCTTCGGAAGCGCATTCAGTTCACTCGTACTCGGGTTCAGGAGCTCCTGCTCGATGCGCTGAAGCTTCTTTTCCTTATTGTCCGCGAAGATGTCCGCGATCTGGCGCTCGGCGCTGCCCGGCGCAGCCTCGGCGAAATGGGCGGAATCCAGCACGTTATTATTGATGAGCTGGAAGTAGGCGTCCTTCACCGGGATGGTGATCTGGGACTGCTTTACCTGCACGTTCTGCGGAGCATCCGATTCGACGATCTTCGATGCGAGTATGCCGGCCAGCTCCTGCTCGAGCAGGTGGTAGATCGCGATCTGGTCGTTCGCGGAGATGGTGGTATAGATATCATTGCCCGCCTTCGCCTCGGATTCCGAGACGACCTCGAGGACAGAGCCGACGGAGTTCAGGTACATCTCGCGGTAGCCCTTCTGTCCCTTCAGCTCGGACTCCATGCTCTTCTCGAGACCCCAGACGCCGACGGTGTCGTTCAGCTCGTAACCCTCATCGATCTTTCGGAGCTCTGCGAGCTGATCCTCCCGGACCTGGCCGGTATAGCCGACGATGTGGCTCAGGTACGGCGCATAGTTGTACTTTCGTACGGAAACATTTTCGATATCGACACCCTGCAGCTCGCCCTTCGCCTCGAGGATCTCCGCCATGCACTCCTTCGACACGTTCTTTACGATGGTCGTGGTCTGGTAGCGCTGGTAGGCGGTGAGACGCATGGTATAGAAGATGTTGATCATATCGAGGGCGGTCTCGTCATCGAGGACGATCGCCATGCCGTTTTCATCCTTGATGTTATCGAAGCGGTAACGACGCTTCGAGGTGTTGAAGGCCTCCTGTGCACTTACGTTAAAGTCCTTGGCGCTTAGGTCGGAGACATTGCGCCCGCGGATGTTCGCGATAAAGCGCTTCCGGTCATTTTCGGAGCTCGTCGTGAACTGAAACTCATGATTCTCATCGAGCCGGATTTTATACTGTCCGTCGACGGAATAGCCGTACTTCTCGATGATCTCCGTCAGGTGATACAGCATCAGATTCCGGCGGTTGATGCCCTGATCCGTCGTGTCGTAGGCACCGTTGTCGGCGATCGTGATGTTGTACTGAAGCTCGTTATACGCGAGGAGACGACCGTCGCGGTCATAGATATTGCCCCTCGTACCGACCGTGGTCACCTTCGTCAGGGTACGGTTCTGATAATCCGAGAGGTACTGGTCTCCGTTCACGATCTGCAGCTCGAACAGGCGTCCTGCGAGTACCGCAAATAAAAGCGTGAAAATCAGCCCCAGTGCAAAAAGACGGGAGCTGATGAAACGGATGATAAATTCTTTAACTGCGCTCAGTAATTCCTTGAACAATGAAGACTCCTCTAGCGTTCGATCCGCTCATGGGCGGAGAAGAAGAAACGATACAGTACCAGTGTGACGAGCAGTGAAAATACGATGGAGGGCAGTACGACGTGCAGTCCATAGTACAGAAGATTCAGCTTCAGTCGGATCAGGAAGCGGAACACATAGATGTAGATGTGGTAGATCATGAGATTGAATACGCACATGAACATCGGCAGGGTGATGTACTCTTCGTAGTAGAAGCGGCTGAAGAAGCCGTTGAGATAGCCGATCAGGACGAAGACCAGGCTGTAGAAGCCGAAGGGACCGGAGTAGAAAAGGTCCATCAGAAGGCCGGCCCCGAGTCCGTAGATCATGCCCGGCAGACTGCCGTGCAGGAAGCCGAAGGAGAAGGTCAGGATCAGCAGCAGGTTCGGGGAAGCGGCGAGAAACGGAATCAGCGGAAATACGCTGGTCTGAATCAGGAACGCAAGCCCCAGGGATGCGATATAAAAGAGGATACGAAGACGCTGCTTCGTCTTCCGCTTCAAAGGCTTACATTTCGGTAATTTTCGTTTCGTAACTGCGTTCATATCCTATCCGACCTCACCCTGCATTCTCGTCTGTGCTCTCGTCAGAGGCACTCGTCTCGCCGGTGATGTCGCTGAGCGGCGTCAGCCCTTCCATCCCGGACCACTGTGAAGACGCCTCCGTGGACGCGATGCTCTGTCCGTCTGCTGCAGTGGCACTCTCCTCGGCGGTTGCACTCTCCTCGGCTGCACCACTCTCCTCTGCGGCCGTTGTGTCCGTCAGGTTCTTCATCAGGACATCCTGTCCCTCATTCGTGTCGAGGAAGTGGTCGGACTTTACATCCTTCAGCACGAGGACCTCGGTGAGATCATCGAAATCAGCTGCCGGAATCAGATAGCCGGTCTTCATCAGCTTCTTCTCGTCATCCTGGATATCGACGGCATAGCCGATGAGGATCCCCGGCATGAACTTCGAGGAGATGTTGGAGGTGACGATGCGGTCACCGTCCTGGATCGTCGCGTCCTTCTGCATGTCGGTGATGCGGAGCCGTCCCTGCTGGTAGAGGGTCAGGTCGCCGGCGACGATGCAGGTGCTGCTCGACTGCAGGCACATCGCAGAAACGCGGGACTCGTCGTCGATGATGGAACGGACGGTCGCGTAATTCAGGCCGACGTCGGTCACGATGCCGACGAGTCCACCGTTCGCCATGACGTTCTGATCGACGCGGATGCCGTCCTGGGAGCCCTTATCGATACGAAAGACCTGGAACCAGTTCTCGGAATCCTTTGCGATGACGCGGGCGGCTACCTTCTCATACTGAAGGTAATCCTGATCCAGGGCATAAAGATCACGGAGGCGACTCAGCTCGCCCTCGTTCTGGGCGAGCCGGTTGTTCTCCTCCGTGAGCAGGTCGATCTGTTCATTTAAGCGCTTGTTCTCCTCCTGTACGGCCTTCAGGCTGCGATGGTCCTCGAGCTCCTCATAGAGCCCGTAGCCCACGCGGTTCACGCCGGTCTGGAGCGGCACCAGCACATAGCCGATGGTGTTTCGGATCGGGTTCATGAGACCGTCCTTTACGCTCGAAAGGACGATCATCATGACGCATAGTACCGTAAGAACAATAAAGATATATTTACTCTTCCTGTTTTCCACTGATTAATTCCTGTTCTCTGAAGCTGATATAGCGATGGTCGCCGATGATGACATGATCGATGAGGCGTATCCCGACGAGCTGTGCGGCCTGCTCCAGCTCACGCGTGAACTTGATATCCTCCTCCGACGGTGCCGGATCTCCGCTCGGGTGATTGTGCACCATGATGAAGCAGGCGGCATGAATGCCGAGCGCTTCGATGAAGATCTCCCGTGATGAAATCGCAGAGCGACAGCAGGTGCCGGTCGAAAGGAGCTTATCCTTCAGAAGCTGCATCTGGTAGTCGAGGTAGAGGATGCGGACGACCTCATGATCGAGATACCGGAGATCCTCCATATAGTACTCTGCCACCAGCTCAGGGCGTGAAAACACGGTATGCTTCACTCTCTTCGCCCGCTGCCAGATGCGGTGCGCGATTTCACCGACGACGCTGAGCTGAACGGCCTTCACATAGCCGATCCCCTCCACCTGCCGGTACTCCTCCGGCGTAAAGTGCATCATCCCGACGAGTCCGTCAAATTCCGGATTCATGGACAGCACCTTTTCTGCCACCTCCAGCACTGTGTGATTCTTCGTGCCGGTGCGCAGCAGGATCGCGAGGAGCTCCGCGTCGGTGAGGCTCTCCGCCCCCAGCGTCATGCACTTCTCGTACGGCATCTCCTCAGGTTTCAGATTATTCCATTTATTACACATATTTACTCCTTGTCCCAGGGAAGAACATGGAGCCCACGATGCCTTATTCTAACATAAAGCGGCAAAACCGTAAACGCCTAAGAGTTTACGGTTTTGTGATGATTCTGTGTCTTGTTTTTTAATATTTAAATCGTGATGAGGCCCTTTTCCAGCATCTTCTGTACGGACATCATGATGCCGAGCTTTCCGTGGTACCAGGTGAGGCCGCCCTGGAAGTAGACGTTGTATGGTGCGCGGATCGGGCCGTCGGCAGAGAGCTCGATGGAGCTGCCCTGAACGAAGGCACCGGCTGCCATGATGACCTTGCTGTCGTAGCCCGGCATATCGTCCGGATACGGAGTGACGAAGCTGTCGATCGGTGCGGCTGCCTGGATGCCCTGGCAGAACGCAACCATGGCCTCCTCGGAGCCGAGGGTGATGGCCTGGATGATGTCGTAGCGGGTGGTGTCTGCACTCGGGTGGCACTGGAAGCCTAAGCGCTCATATACCTTTGCAGCGAAGATGGCGGTTTTCTCAGCATTGGCCGTGATGACCGGGGACATGAAGAGGCCCTGGTAGAACAGCTTGTTGTTATCGAGGGAAGCACCGACCTCCTTACCGAGGCCCGGGGTCGTGAGGCGTACGGCTGCACGCTCCACGCAGTCCTTCGTGCCGGCGATGTAGCCGCCGAGTGGCGCGAGTCCGCCGCCCGGGTTCTTGATGAGGGAGCCCACGACCATGTCGGCTCCGTACAGGGACGGCTCCTCACGGCGGGTGAACTCACCGTAGCAGTTATCGACCATGCAGATCACGTCCGGCTTGATGGACTTCACGAAGGCGATGAGCTCGCCGATGCGCTCCGGAGAGAAGGTATCCCGGCTTGCGTAGCCCTTCGAGCGCTGGATCTCGACGAGATGCGTACGCTCGTTGATGGCGGCACGGATGCCGTCGTAGTCGAAGCCGCCGTCCGGCAGCAGGTCGACCTGACGGTACGTGATGCCGTACTCGGCGAGGCTGCCGATCGACGGACGGATGCCGATGATCTCCTCGAGGGTGTCATACGGGCCGCCGGCCGGACAGAGGATCTCGTCCCCCGGACGGGTGTTGCCGGCGAGGGCGATGCCGAGGGCGTGTGTGCCGGAGGTGATCTGTGAGCGGACGAGTGCATCCTCGGTGCCGAAGACATTGGCATACACCTGCTCGAGGGTATCTCGACCGATATCGTCGTAGCCGTAGCCGGTGGTGCCATAGAGATGCGCCTCGGATACGTGCGCGTCCTGGAAGGCCTTCACGACCTTCAGCTGATTGTACTCGGCGATGCTGTCGATCTCTGCGAAGCGGTCGCGGAGGTCGGCGAGGGCCTCCTCACAGAGTGTATATACTTCTTCCTTTATGCCCAGTGCACGGAACATGTCTCGATTATCCATTCTACTATCTTTTCCTTCTTATATTCAAAATTCTGGAGCTCGATCCAGTGGACGTCGCGTTCGCGGCGAAACCAGGTGAGCTGGCGCTTCGCATAATTCCGCGAGTTCTGCTGAATCTTAGCGACAGCCTGAGCCATTATAACACGATTCTCCGGGGTTTCAAGCGGAAGGGCCCGGAGTTCCGCCTCGGAAACCACGGATTTCGAGGCTTCTTCGACGGAAATCCCCTTCTGATACGCGAGGATCGTGTCGAGCGCCGCGAGGACCTCGCGGTAGCCGATCCCCTTCATCGAGGTGCGCTCCGGCGGCAGGTTCCGGGCACGGAGCCGGATGCACTCGTCGAGGAGACCGTCCGACAGCATCCCCTCGACGCGCTGGTTGATGCGCGCGTAGAGCTTCTCCCGTTCGTCGTTCAGGACGAAGAAGACACTGTCGTAGATGGCGGTCTTCGCCCTCTCCTCTTCGTTATGGGCAGAGATCGGGGTGCCGTGGAGCTCGTAGAAGCTGAGGGCACGGATCACGCGGCGGATATTGTGGGCGTGGATCTTTTCGGTCGATGCCGGGTCGACCTCACGGAGGCGCTCGTAGAGCTGCTCTGCTCCGCCCGGCTGGTCGGCGATCGCCTGGAGGCGGGCCGATACTTCCTGATGCTTCGTAGCATCCTCTTCCGTGAAGTCGATGCCATAGAGAAGCGCCTGGATATAGAAGCCGGTGCCGCCGACGAGGATCGGGATATGGCCGCGCCGGTAGATGCCGTCGATCGCTTCCGACGCCATCTGCTGGAAGGCCTGCACGTCATAATCGGTGTCGACGTCGATGACGTCGATGAGGTGGTGCGGAACACCCTCCATCTCCTGCTTCGTCACCTTCGCAGAGCCGATGTCGAGGCCTCGGTAGACCTGAACGGAGTCCGCCGAGACGATCTCACCGTCGAGCGCTTTCCCGAGCGCCACCGAGGTGCTCGTCTTCCCTACGGCGGTCGGGCCGGCGAGGATGATGAGCGGTCTCTTCGCAATGTTGATATTCATAGCCTGCTTCCTTTCGGTGGCCGGAGGGCTTCCTGCGGCCCACCTTACATGAATGTCTGGTATTCAGACAATTCTTTTAAACTTCTTCTCGAGCTCTGTCTTCGACATGGAGATGATCGTCGGGCGGCCGTGCGGGCAGGCGTACGGGTTCTCGAGGGTCAGGAGCTCGCCGATGAGGGCGTCGGCTTCCATGAGGCTCAGTTTATTGTTGCCCTTGACGGCGGCCTTGCAGGACATCGAGGCGATTTTGTCGTAGATGGTATCCGGGGTCGTCATGCCGGCTTCGTCCGTGAGCTCGTCGAGGATCTCGAGGAGGAGTTCCTTCTTGCTGAGCTCCGGAAGGTCGGTCGGGATGGCGGAGATGCTGTAGTCACGATCCCCGAGGCTGGAAATCACATAGCCGAGCTGCTCAAAGTAGCTCATGTGCTCCTCGAGGACACGGGTTTCGTCGGCGGTCAGGGTCAGAAGAATCGGTGGATTCAGGTACTGGCTGGCCGGCTTCTTCTCGCGGAGGCGCTTCATCATGCGCTCGAAGTTCACCTTCTCGTGGGCGGCGTGCTGGTCGATGATGTAGAGCTTATCACCGTACTCGACGAGCCAGTAGGTCTCGAAGACCTGCCCGATGATGCGATGCGCGGTGCGCGCCTGTTCACTGAGGAAGCGCTCCGAAAACAGGGTTTCCTGCTCCGGCTTCTGTGACGCAGGTGCGGGTGCAGCGGTCTCCGGCGACGTAGATGGCGCTGGTGCTTCTGCGGTGGTCTCCGATAACGCGGATAATGCAACGTCGGCAGAGGTACTCTTCTCTTCCGAAGAGGCAGAAATCGCAGATGCATCGGTCGCATCCTTCACATCGTGCGCCACCGAAACAGCGCTCGTTCCAGCGGCTGCCTGAATGTCCTTCGTAACTGAAACATCATCTGTTGAAAGACGTTCAGCAACAGTAGCTTTCTGTTCTCGTGCGGCAGTCATGGTATCAGACGGTGTGGTCACGGCACACGGCATCTCCGCTTCGCTTCTGCGCTCATGGAGTCCGTCAGAGCTTCCGCTGCTGCCGTTGCGTGGCTGTCCCTGGAGGTAGATGTCCTCCTTCGGGGCGGCGTCCGGGTGCAGCTGCGGGCGGAGGGCTTCCGCGAAGACTTCACGAGTCGCCTCCACGCGCTTCTTTTCGAACGGCTCGACATGTGGCATGACCGGGGGTTTCGGCACGGCACTTCCGCTGCCAGTCGAAGTGGCGGCGTGTGCGCCTCTGCCGTCGGCAGCATTGTCCAGATCCGTGTTTACGATCAGCTCCGTCTGGCGGAGGGCGTTCTGCACGGCGTCGAGGACGGAGTTATAGATGAGCATGCCGTCGGAGAAGCGCACCTCGAGCTTCTGCGGGTGGACGTTCACATCGACGATCTCCGGATTCACGTCGATCATCAGCACGACAAACGGGAACTTGTGCTGCATGAGGAAAGCGCGGTAGCCGTCCTCGATCGCCTTCATGATCATCGGGTTCTTCACGAAGCGCTCGTTCACGAAATAGAGCTCGAAGTTGCGGTTCGCGCGGGTGATCACAGGCTTTCCGATGAAGCCGCGGACGGTGACCGCCGGGAGTCCGGTGAGGGCCGAGCGCTGGTAGGCGCGGTTCACGGTGATGAGCTGGTTCGTGACGTCGCGGCCGTAGATCGAGTAGACCACGTCCAGGAGGGAGCCGTTGCCGAGCGTCGCGAGGAGCTGGCGGCCGTCCTGCAGGTAGCGGAAAGCGACCTCCGGGTGGGCCAATGCTTCTTTCTCCAGGATATCCTGGATCCGGGCCGCTTCGGCCTGCGGACTTTTCAGGAATTTACGGCGCGCCGGGACGTTTTTAAAGAGATCCCGCACGATGAAGGTCGTGCCGTCGGGTGCGCCGATCTGGGCGAAATCCTTCTCGACACCGCCTTCGATCTGGTAATGCACAGCCATGAGGGCACCCGGGGTCTTCGTGATCAGCTCGACGCGGGCGACACTGGCGATGGAGGCGAGGGCCTCACCGCGGAAGCCGAGTGTCTGGATACTGAGGAGGTCGCGGGCATCGCGGATCTTCGAGGTGGCATGGCGGACGAAGGCATTACGCACATCCTCCTCTGCGATGCCGCCGCCGTTATCCGTCACACGGATCATGGAGATGCCGCCGTCGTGGATCTCGACCGAGACCGCGGTGCTGCCAGCATCGATGGCGTTCTCGAGGAGCTCCTTCACGACACTGAGCGGCCGCTCGATCACCTCGCCAGCCGCAATCTGATTGATGGTCTCATCACTTAAAATGTTGATTTTCATGTGTCAATCCTCGATTCATAGAGTCGGAGTCCTGATGGCTCCCGGAAGTCACCGGGGTCAGACCCCCTTGTGGATAGATTCAAGGGGGCATAAACGATAGAAGTGGGTCTGACCCCTTGGCCTCCCGATAGTTTACGGTCGGAGCTGCATTAACTCCCGGAAGTTACTGGGGTCAGACCCCCGAATGGCTGAATTTACGGGACTCAGGCCGTAAAGCGTGGGTCTGACCCCTTGGCCTCGCGGACATGTTATGACAGCTGGAAGCGGTCCTTCAGTTCGTAGAGGGTGTTCATGGCGTCGAGCGGGGTCATGTGGTTGATGTCGATGCTGCGGAGGTAGTCGAGGGCGTCGCGGATCGATGCCGGGAGTGCCGGTTCGGTACCTGCCGCACCAGCTGGTGTCGTTGCACCTGCCGGGGCTGTGCCGTCGGCTGTGGAGCCAGCTGCTCCGCGCGTAGCCTCGGGCATCCGCTCTGCGACCATGCCGTTCGGCGCATCCCCTGCGCCGAACAGGAGGTCGCTGTCCGCGCCGGCGCCGCTCTCCTCGAGCGCGAGGCTTTCCTGACGGAAGCCTGGCTCGCAGTCGAGCTCGCGCGCCTTCGCGAGGATATCCGCGTCGCTGAGCTCCGCGGCGATCTCCTTCGCCCGCTCGATGACCGGGCGCGGCACGCCGGCGAGGCTCGCCACGTCGATGCCGTACGACTGGTCGGCGCCCCCAGGGATGATCTTCCGGAGGAACACGATATCCTGATCGTGGTTGGTGACCGCGATACAGTAGTTGTTGACGCCGTCCAGCCGTCCCTCGAGCTCGGTGAGCTCGTGATAATGCGTGGCGAAGAGAGTCTTCGCCCGAACGACCTTCGCGATGTACTCGACCACGGCCCAGGCGATGCTGAGGCCGTCGAAGGTCGAGGTACCGCGACCGATCTCATCGAGGATCAACAGCGACTTCGTCGTCGCATTCCGAAGGATATTCGCCACCTCGTTCATCTCCACCATGAAGGTCGACTGACCGGACGCGAGGTCGTCGCTCGCGCCGACCCGCGTGAAGATACGATCGCAGATCGAGATATCCGCATGGCTCGCCGGCACGAAGGAGCCGATGCTCGCCATCAGCACGATCAGCGCCACCTGCCGCATGTAGGTCGATTTACCGGCCATGTTCGGTCCGGTGATGATGGCGATCCGGTCCTTCGCATCGTCGAGGCGGGTATCATTGGTCACAAACATCCCATCCTGGAGCAGCTTCTCGATGACCGGATGACGCCCATCCCGGATCTCGATACGGCCCGCCTCGTTGATCTCCGGACGACAGTAGTTGTTGCTCGTCGCGACCTTCGACAGCGAGATCAGACAGTCGAGCAGCGCCACATAGTGCGAGGTCTTCTGCACGCGCTGCACATTCTCCGCGATGGTATCCCGCACATCGCAGAAAAGCTCGTACTCGAGCTGGTGCAGCTTCTCCTCCGCACCGAGGATCTCATTCTGAAGCTTCTCAAGCTCCTCCGTCGTGTAGCGCTCCGCACCCGTCAGGGTCTGCTTCCGGATATAGTCTGCCGGCACGAGGTCCTTGAAGCTGTTCGTCACCTCGATACAGTAGCCGAAGATACGGTTAAACTTCACCTTCAGGGTCTTGATTCCCGTGCGCTCCCGCTCCCGCTGCTCGAGCTCCGCGAGCCACTGCTTACCGTTCAGCTTCGACTGCATGTAGCGGTCCGCCTCCGCGTGGTAGCCCTCCCGGATGATGCCGCCATCGCGACTCGATACCGGCGGATCCTCCACGATCGCCTGGTCGATGCGCTGGTAGAGCTCCTGCATCTCGTCGATGCCCTCATAGATCTCCTTCATAAGCGGTGACTGGAAGAGCCCAAGCTCCTGCCGGATGTCCGGCAGCATGCGAAGCGACTGCTTGAAGGCGATGAGATCCCGCGGATTTGCCGTCTTATAGCAGATCTTTCCGAGCAGACGTTCGAAATCGTAGACGGTGTTCAGGTACTCGGACATCTCCTCCCGGTCGATATAGTGCCCGCAGAGCTCCTCGATCGCGTCCTGCCGCGCGAGGATCTGCGCCCGGTCGATGAGCGGCTGCTCGAGGAAACGACGGAGCATACGTGCGCCCATCGCCGTCCGGGTCTTGTCGAGAACCCAGAGCAGCGTGCCACGCTTTTTCTTCTCCCGCATCGTCTCGATCAGCTCGAGATTCCGCTGGGTCGCCGTGTCGATGATCATGTACTGGCTGCTTGCGTAGTAGCGGATGTTCGAGATATGCGCGACGCTGTTCTTCTGCGTCTCATAGACATAGTGCAGTGCCGCCGCCGCACTCAGGCGCGATAGATCCCGGTCCGCGAGGCCGATTCCCTGAATGCTCGCATGGAAGTGCTCCTCGAGCAGCTTCGTCGCCGCCTCATCCTTATACACCCCATCCTCGAGCTCCGTGATGATCAGATTGAAGCGCTCCTTGATGAAATCCGTATCCGCGCCCGAGATCATAAACGCCTGATTACACACGATCTCCGCTGGCTGGAAGCGGCTCAGCTCATCGAGCACCTCCTTCACCGTGCCGCAGGTCGTCGTCAGAAACTCGCCGGTCGACACATCGACGCTGCTCACGCCGAAGCCCGACGCATCGTAGAAGATGCTCATGAGGAAGTTGTTCTTCGTCTCATCGAGCCCCTGCTCGGCGGTCAATGTTCCCGGTGTCACCACGCGGATGACCCCTCGCTTCACGAGTCCCTTCGCAAGCTTCGGATCCTCGAGCTGTTCCGCGATGGCCACCTTATAGCCCGCACCCACGAGACGCGTCACATAGCTGTCCGCCGCATGAAACGGGATGCCGCACATCGGTGCCCGCTCCGCCTGTCCGCAGTCCTTCCCGGTCAGCACCAGATCCAGCACCGACGACGCGGTCTTCGCATCCTCATAGAACATCTCGTAGAAATCGCCGATCCGATAAAAGAGGATGCAGTCCGGATACTGCTTCTTGGTTTCGAGGTACTCCGCCATCATCGGCGACAACTTTTTCTCAGCCATCTGTTTCCTTTCGCTGCCTGCGCCCCGCAGGCCCTTCTGTCTTCCATTCCGCCCACTGCCGGGGCCAATGCACACATCTGCCTTCCGCCCGTCACTGTTGAAACGTCGTTAAGTCAAGACGTAGCTCGGCGGACAGCAGCCGGAAGCCATACGTAGAGACCGTGTGAAATCAAGTCAGGTCCCCTTAGCGGCACTTGGTATATATCCATGCGCCTTTGGCGCGTGGATGCCCCCGGGCGGCGAGGCCGTTTTGCCACCTTGGTGGCAAAATCAAGCGACGATGCCCGCGCCGTAGGCGCATCTAATGGCATCGTCTCCTTGCGTCATTTTCCTT